>NVRQ02000014.1 GCA_002400905.2 Gammaproteobacteria bacterium
ACATCGGCCGATACCAGTCATCCGGATTTGCGATACAGCAGCATCACCGAATTAAATTTTGTTGGTAACCGCGGGTTAAAGACCAAAGAGGCGCACGGCACGGCAGTAGTGGGCTTGATTGTGGCAAAGCCTAGTTCTCCTGAGGGTGTTACTGGGTTAGCTAACGAGGCCACAGTACATTTACTTCGTGGGTGCTGGCAAAATGCAAAAGGTAAAGGAGTGTGTAATACGCTGACTCTTGCCCTCGCCATTGATGCTGCCATTGATGCACAGCCTGATATTCTCAATTTAAGCCTAACCGGACCTGACGATAGAGTATTAAACGAATTGTTGATAGTACTGCTTAAGAAAAATACCTTAGTTGTTGCCGCTTATGATGAGAGCAGGGCATCTCAAGAGCGTTTCCCGATGCAACAGCCAGGTGTTATCTACGCATATGGTTTAGACGGCGAATCTGACCATCCTATCGGCGACAATATTTTTTACGCACCTAAGCATGCAGTATCGCTAGCACCTAAAGCGGGTTACGAATTGGTTTCGGGTCATTCTATTGCGGCACCGAGCATCACAGCCGTAGCGGCTTGTTTAATTCACCGCCAGCCCAATGCGACAAGACAGCAGATAGTCGCTGATTTAAAGCAATGGTTAAGTTAGGGGACGCTGTCAATTAAAAAGATCGTCCCCTAGCAATAGCCAACTTATTGCATTGAGATTATCTGCTCATGTGCAGCACAACGAGTTTAAATCGCGATATGATGTAAGCACCTTAAAAGAAAAAACAATGCTGGTGTATAACAACTTTAGTCGCCAATTTGTCCGCCCATTTTTATTATGGCCATGCTTCGTTGCAAGTTCCTCTGTGACTGCTGGCCCCTATGCGGTTGATAATGACTCAAACGAATTTGGCCTCGTTGTGCAAGCGGTGTCTGATTGGATCTATGACGGTACCACTGAAACACGTAGTGAGCCGAGTGTTGGAATCAACGGTGAGTTGCGGCTACAACCCAATGTTTTTTTTGGTTTCGAAGCGCATGATGGCAGCGTTGAAAGCGGGCAACGGAGAGAAAGAGAGCGCTCTGTTGCGGTATACATAGGTTTTGACAAAACCTTAGGGCGAGACTGGTATACCGCCTTGTCGTTGCAACACCGAGAATTCCCCGGATCAAATGTTGAATGGGACTTCACCGAAGCCACACTACAATTCGCCTATCGCGATAATTGGTCCTTCACACTCGACTACTCACCAGATTACTACGAACGTGATACGAGTGCATTTGGCAGCGAATTAAGTTATACACGTAATATTAATTCACGTAGTTACTGGTCATTGCAAGCAGGCACCCAGCAGCTATCAGAATCTCAATTTACCGACTATCACTATGCGCGACTTGGTGTTGGATTGTCGGCCGCGTCATTTAACGTTGACCTTTCATATGGCTGGAATAGCGAGGACGGAACGCTATTGTTTGGTGCCCAGCCCATTTTATCACCCAAGCTTGTTTTACAATTAATCTATCGCTTGAAGTAATCCAGCAATAACAACTCCTCTAGCTTGGCGTAGCTCTCTGAGTTGATACTGTTAGCGGTAGTATTCGATCTTTAAAAATGCTTCCATTTAGTTTCAATACGAGTTGTTCAATATTTTGAAATAATATTGAACCGAATACGCCACATTTGAACTCCTACCTGGCAACCAATAGAAAAACACACTTGGCATTCAAATTCATATTAGGAGAGAAAACATGAACTTAAGGCATATAGTACGTCTAGCCTTAGCCGCGCCTGCGGTAGCAACACTGGTAGCGTGTGGTGGCGGTAGTGGCAACGCGATATCAGACGCGGACGCGGTATCAGCAGAAGCCGCTTGTCCTGCAACAGTGGGTAACTTGACGGTTACTGATATTGGACTTAGCCAGTGCCAAATCGGTGGTACGCTCACCGAAGCTGGAACTCTAAGCTCAAATGTGACCTGGTTTTTAGACGGTCGACTACAAGTGGGTGATGACGCGTCAATTTCTACGTTAACTATTGATCCCGGCACGCAAATCCGTGGCGGTATCAGTGGTGGAGCACCTGATTATGTGCTTGTCTTTCCTGGTTCAGCGTTACGCGCTAACGGCACTAGCTCAGACCCAGTGCAATTCCTTTCTGATGATACGGGAGTTGACGGTAGTGCAGAATGGGGTGGCGTATTCCTGCGCGGATTTAACGGCTCAGACGTTCTAGCCGGTGGTACAGCTCAAGGCGCTAACGATCTGGATTATGTTGTTGTAGCAGAAGCTGGTGCTCCAGTAGCGGTTTCTCTTAACGGTGAAGCAGCCGTAACGTATCAAGACAACATCGTTGTTAATGGCGTTGATAGCAGTACAACTTTCACTTTCGTGCAATCCCATAACTCTGCGCGTGACGGCTTCCACATTCTTAACGGTGACCCGCGTATGTCATGGTTATTGGCTACCGGTTCTGGTCGTGATGGTGTGTGGTACAGTGACTTTACGGGTTTAATCAAAGACCTAATGGTTATTCACAATCGTGATACCGATGGTAGCACCGGACGTGCTGGGATTTATGCCAGCGAAACCACGCTAGGTAACTCAAATCCACGTATTGTTAACGCAACGTTGGTTGGCCGAGATAGTACTAGTGAAGACGGGAATGGTGACATTGCTGACAACGAAGTAGGGATTATATTTTCCGATAACACCGACAAAATCAGACTTGCAAATGTATTGATTGCTAACTTCCGTAACGGCTGTTATGAAGCAAATACATTTGCAGACTTAACAGATATTGATACCAGCATCCCTGGTCCTACTTACCTGGATGGTGTGCATTGCTCTAATGAAGCGGGTAATAACGGCGCATTCGGTATCGTTCGGGGTGATGCAACGGGATTCCCAGTCGGGACTGTAGGAGTCAATAACATTAATGGTGATGGTTTAGTTTACTACGGCGGCCTAGGCCCAGAAATAATGGGTGCGGGTAACAGCGGAACGTTCAATCCGGCAGCAGGCGGTATTAATTTCACCGGCGAGATTCAAGACCGCAGTGGTTTCTTTACGGCTGGTTGGTACCTCAATAACCTGCGTGGCTTGGGTAATGGTCTAATAGGTAATGCTGCCTTCCTAAATGGCTTCCTTGATGGTAATACCAACATGAATGGTGATGCCACCGCAACACCACCTATAGCAGTAAATACCGTAGTTGATGCAGCTGATGCTAATTCACCATTTATCATCAATGGCGCGACAGCGTTTAATCAAGATGTTGCGGAAGATACTTTTGGTTATGATATGACTCATGTCGGCGCCGTTCGCGGCGGAGCAATCACTAATGTTCAGTTCGATGGTTGGACTGTTGCAACAGGTGTTGGCGAAGGCTTTGCGGTAGTTCAAGTACCATAGGTCTATAAATAATCGTTTCTAGATTAACGATTAGAGGGTATGCAGCGGCATGTGAGAACGTGTCCGCTGCACAGTCTTTTTAAGAGGTAATGTTTACTACGATTTTTATCAAGGCGGTGTTAACAGATTTTATTTCGCCCTTTGAGGCGAGTTACTTTTAGGACAAAAGTAACCAAAAACTCGGCTTCCATTCCATCAGCCGCCGTCCCGGCGTAACCTGAGTTTTAAGATAAAACGCGGTCGTGACCGAAGGAAATCCTTTAGGGCTGCGGAACTCGCGGCAAAAAACGTCGCGAAAACCAAACCGACAAAATATTTGTAGCCGGATGGAGCCCTAAAAGATTTCCTTTGGTCACTTGACGGAATCAGGGATCGGTAGTTGTTTCGATTGATCCCCGGATTCCGTTAGACTTCATCCGGGCTACGCTAGCTAATTCATTACGCTCACTTTTCGATAGATTGGCTTTTTCACCTTTACCGAATACTGTTAATAGAAATAAAGGGATAGATTGATGGTGGTGATAGTAGATAACACGAACGCCCCCACTTTTTCCTTTACCTTGTGTTGACCACCGAAGCTTACGAATATCCCCAGTGCCTTGCATAATATCGCCTGATCCAGGATGAGAAGCTAAGTAATTTTTCTGATCTCCCTGAGAAACTCAGGGAGTTCTACGATGGTTTGCATAAATTAAAATGTAATCCATTGGATTATAGCTGTC
Source organism: Gammaproteobacteria bacterium (assembly GCA_002400905.2). Lineage (GTDB taxonomy): Bacteria > Pseudomonadota > Gammaproteobacteria. The sequence continues at coordinate 4,127 of NVRQ02000014.1, forward strand.
AATGTGGCTTTTAATGCTAACCCTCAGCATAGCCTGA
>NVRQ02000140.1 GCA_002400905.2 Gammaproteobacteria bacterium
AAACACCAATGGCCTGTTACGACAATACTGGCCGAAAAGTACGGACTTCAAAAAAGTCTCGGCGAAAGATGTGTCTGCCGTTATCATTGAACTTAACGATCGACCAAGAAAAAAACTAGTGTATAAAACACCGGCTAAATTAGTGGCGGAACATATGACTGCAATAGCAGCTTAGGCGGTTATGCACTTCGGGGTTGAATCTGCCCTATTTAATCAACTAGCTGAATAGAATTACTCGCCTTTTTTGGCTTTTTCTACAGCCTCGTTAGGGGCTTCACCCATCAACCCAACTAGAGGAAACTATGCAAAAAAGACATCGGATACAATTCCCTAAAAAAGATATGACCAGTCAAGGTCAAGATGAAACATACTTTTATCTGCAAGGCTCAGGTGAGCCAAGAAAAATTCGATTTCATGATTACAATGAAATCTATCAAGTTCCGGGCTTATATGAGCAAATTTTCTATGATCGCCTTAAATGCACCTCTCCTGTTAAAGTTACTTCGATCTTAGAAACCGCAATTATGCAAAGCTCAGAGAATTTTTCCGAATTGAGAGTCCTGGATTTGGGGGCCGGCAATGGAATGATGGGTGAAGAGCTAAAAAAGCGAGGGGTCTCTCGTCTCGTGGGTGTAGACATCATTCCTGAAGCCTATGATGCAACCGTTCGTGATCGCCCTGGTCTGTATGATGCTTATCATATTCAAGATTTCACAAGTTTAGATCAAGAGGCAAAAGACGAAATAATTTCGTGGGATTGTAATTGCATGGTTACAGTTGCCGCGCTTGGCTTTGGTGATATTCCTGTGAAAGCCTTTATACAGGCCTTCAATATTATCAGCGAGGAAGGATGGGTAGCGTTTAATATTAAAGAGACCTTTTTCGATAAAACTGATGTGTCGGGGTTTTCACTTATGATGAGAGAGCTCATATTTTCAGAGTACCTTGATATCTATCAAATAGAACGATATCGCCATAGATTTTCGATTGATGGTGAGCCACTATTTTATTTTGCCATTGTGGGAAGAAAAAATGCTGATGTTACGGATGAATTTTTGAAAAGTATCGATATCAACCTATCCTAACAAGTCAATGAGTTTGACGGCTCTAAAGGACCTTAAACGCTGACTGGAAGGAGAGTACATCAGCACTAGTTGCACCGGTGAGGCTGGCGTACGCCGTAGAGCCATTGAGGGAGTGCTGAGGCTTACGATGTTGTGGCGTAGTGGCACAGCCAGGCCGGCCGGGGTCTTAGGCTGTCACACCCCAAGGGTTCTTTTTACCCCAAGGGCACGTAGCAATATCCCCTTGAGGGGTACACTTCCTTCGAGGCGCGTAAGCGAGTCGATTTTGTACACGGAAGTACAAAATCTATCACGAGGTAGCGACACAATCGTTATTGCATATTTTTCGAGCACATTGACCCCTTGATTCCACAAAATCTACCGGATTGCCACCGGCCTTTGTACGGAAAGGCTTATGATCAGAATAACTGAATTGAAATTACCTATCGACCACCCTGAAGACGCCTTGCGTAAGGCGGTTGTTCAACGGTTGGGAATTGTCGATACAGATTTACTTAATTTTACCTTGTTCAAACGTAGTTATGACACTCGATCAAAATATGCAGAGTTGAGCTTTGTTTATACGATCGATCTGAATGTGAATAACGAAGCTTGCTTGCTGGTTAAGTTAAGTGAGGATTGTCATGTTAAGGCTGCCCCTGATACACGTTACAAGGTAGTAGGGCATGCGCCAGACAATCTTGAAGTGCGTCCTGTTGTTGTAGGCTTTGGCCCTTGTGGTATTTTTGCAGCCTTACTGCTCTCCCAAATGGGGTTTAAGCCCATTGTGTTAGAGCGCGGTAAAGAGGTGCGGCAACGCACAAAAGATACGTGGGCGTTATGGCGTGAGCATGTACTTAATCCGGAGTCTAATGTTCAATTTGGCGAAGGTGGGGCGGGGACATTTTCTGATGGTAAACTCTATAGTCAGATTAAAGACCCTAATCATCTTGGCCGTAAGGTATTGCATGAGTTTGTTAAGGCTGGTGCATCTGAAGAGATTTTATACGTTAATAAACCCCATATAGGTACTTTCCGATTAGTGGGTATTATTGAAAAAATTCGTCATCAAATTGAAGCACTCGGTGGTGAAATTCGCTTTGAGCAACGTGTCACGGACGTGATCATTGATGAGGGTCAATTAAGTGGTGTTGAGTTGGCCAGCGGCGAAAAAATTCTTAGCCAACATATTATTTTTGCATTGGGGCATAGTGCCCGTGATACGTTTAGAATGTTACATAAGCGTGATGTCTTTATGGAAGCAAAACCATTTTCAATTGGTTTTAGAATTGAGCACCCTCAGTCGGTTATTGATAAAGCACGATTAGGTAAGTTTGCTGGTCACCCTAAAATTGGTGCGGCAGATTACAAACTTGTTCATCACGCAAAAAATGGCCGTTCTGTTTATAGTTTTTGTATGTGTCCAGGAGGAACTGTTGTTGCGGCAACATCTGAACCTCACCGTGTTGTCACCAATGGAATGAGTCAATACTCTCGAAATGAACGCAATGCGAATTCAGGAATTGTGGTGGGAATCACTCCAGAAGAGGATTATCCGGGTGGCCCTCTAGCAGGTATTGAATTACAAGAAAGACTTGAATCCCATGCCTATATATTAGGCGGCAGTAGTTATGCAGCACCTGCTCAACGAGTGGGTGATTTTATGAGTGGAAAAGCATCTACTCAATTGGGTAAGGTTGAACCTTCGTATAAACCTGGCGTGAATTTGGCTGATCTTTCTGAGGCACTACCAAGCTTTGCGATTGATGCTATACGTGAAGCGCTGCCAGCTTTTGATAAAAAGATAAAAGGTTTTGCGATGGCTGATGCTGTGTTGACGGGAGTTGAAACACGGACATCATCACCGTTGCGGATGACGCGAGGTAAAGACAATTTTCAGAGTCTCAATGTTAAAGGTTTATACCCTGCAGGCGAAGGCGCGGGTTATGCGGGAGGCATTTTATCGGCCGGTGTAGATGGTATTCGCGTTGCTGAAGCATTGGCTTTGGATATGCTTAAAACGCAGAATTAATGTGTTTGTTTGAATGTTAGAGTGGCCAGTGACCGAGGCACCGTAGTGTCTGTACTGATAGTTGTTGCGAGTATCTTTCCCGAATATTTACGTAGTGCGGTCTGAGCAGACTAAATCTGATAAAACCAACAGTGCAGATAAGTGGTGTTATTTTCAAATAGCATTAATCAGCGCACAAGTTGTTGTGATGGAACCGCAAGTGATCATCAATAAAGGAACTCATGAAAAAATAACTGTGGTCATAGCTTTCTTGTAGGCGTAACGTTAATTTCTGTCCCACTTCACTACAGGCTTGTTGAAATAATTCAGGCTTGAGTTCGGTTTCGTAAAAGCCATCGGCTAGGCCTTGATCGATTAAAATAGGTGTTTTTTCTGTACCACCTAATTTTTTTACTAACTCGCAGGCATCGTAGTGTTGCCAATTGTCTTTATTGTCACCGATATAGTGGGTAAAGGCTTTTTGTCCCCAAGGCACTTGCGAGGGTGCAACAATCGGCGCGAAGGCGGAGATGCTTTTAAAGAGCTCTGGGTTCTTAAGACCAATAGTTAATGCGCCATGACCACCCATGGAATGGCCAGATATTGCCTGCCGGCTGCGGTCTACAGGAAAGTGTTTGAGCATAAATTCCTGCAAGTCATCCGTGATATAAGAATACATATTGAAGTGTTCTGACCAAGGTGCTTGTGTGGCGTCAAGATAAAAGCCTGCACCTTGGCCTAGATCGTACGACGTGTCATTTGGCACATTGTCACCGCGAGGGCTGGTGTCTGGCGCAACGATGATCATTCCTAGCTCGGCGGCGACTTTGTACGCTCCGGCTTTGGTAGTGAAGTTGTCTTCGGTGCAAGTAAGCCCAGATAGCCACGTCAACGTAGGCAGTGTGCCTGTTTTGTTTGGGACAAAGACACTGAGCTTCATCGATGTTTTGGTGGCGGCTGAGTGATGTTGTAGATAACTCAATGTGCCACCAAATACGTGGTGGGTTTTAAGCATTTGCATGATAATTAATATACAACAACAGAGCGAATGGATTCACCACTGTGCATTAAATCGAAGGCTTTGTTAATGTCTTCAAGTGGCATGGTATGCGTAATCAAATCATCGATATTGATTTTACCGTCCATATACCAATCAACAATTTTTGGTACGTCAGTTCTGCCTCTAGCGCCACCAAAGGCAGAACCACGCCATACTCTGCCGGTAACGAGCTGGAAGGGGCGTGTTGAAATTTCCTGGCCGGCACCTGCGACACCAATGATGATTGATTCCCCCCAACCTTTGTGACAGCATTCTAATGCTTGACGCATGGTTTCGACGTTACCGATACACTCAAAAGAATAATCAGCACCACCGTTAGTGAGATCAAGAATTGCTTCGATAAGAGTGTCGGTTTTTTGAGGATTAATAAAGTCCGTCATGCCAAATTTTTTGGCTAGTTCAATTCTATTTTCGTTGATATCAATGCCAATAATTTTATTGGCGCCCACCATCCGTGCTCCTTGAACCACATTTAGACCAATTCCACCTAAGCCAAATACGACAACATTTGAACCGGGTTCCACTTTGGCATCGAAGACGACTGCGCCAACTCCGGTAGTGACACCGCAACCGATATAGCAGACTTTTTCGAAGTCGGCGTCTTTACGAATTTTAGCTAAGGCAATCTCTGGTAATACGGTGTAATTAGAAAACGTTGAGCAACCCATGTAATGCAATATGGGTTTGCCGTCGAGCGAGAAGCGTGATTGACCGTCAGGCATAAGCCCCTGACCTTGAGTAGAGCGTATGGCCTGGCAGAGGTTAGTTTTTGGATGTAAACAATAGCCGCATTCGCGGCATTCTGGGGTATAGAGGGGGATGACATGATCGCCAACTGCCAAGCTGGTTACGCCTGCACCAATCTCAACGACGACACCAGCGCCTTCATGGCCAAGAATAGCGGGGATCTCACCTTCGGGGTCGTCACCTGACAAAGTAAACGCATCGGTATGGCAAATACCCGTCGCTTTGAGTTCGACTAACACCTCGCCAGTTTGGGGGCCTTGTAAATCAACTTCTTCGATGGAGAGTGCTTGACCCGATTTCCAGGCGACGGCGGCTTTGGTTTTCATTGTTATTAACCGTATTGATATGGATGCGCTTAGCGTACCCAGCAGACTGGGAAAACACAACTAGGGAACCTCTGATTAATTCTGGGCTGAATGGATAATGAGATAAAATCTTTCAGATCGAGGCGCAAATCGCACCCCAAGGGCACTTCTTCGTGATGGGCTATCGCCAATCACTTAGGGCGCAGGTAATAGCCGGGCTATTGCGCCCTGAGGCAATGAGGTAGCATTGCTGAGGAAGTACTCTTGGGGTGCCAAGATTTGCAACGATGAGATGGAAGATTTTAGCCCTCAGACATCGGACCATGAATTAATCAGAGGTTCCCTAAGCGAACAGTTTTTTAATTGCG
>NVRQ02000141.1 GCA_002400905.2 Gammaproteobacteria bacterium
GGGAAAATGATAAGCCTACGGTGGTTGCTCTGCGTGAAATTGCTGAAGGCTTTACTACCGCAGCAATTTTGACCGAAGTTGCTAAGCCAGTAGTGGTGAGTGAGCCATTGAGCGATATTGCTGATGCAGGGTTGGGCGGCGGCGCACTTAAGTAATCACCTATTGATCGGTGATTGAGGTCGACCTAGTACTCCAACGCCGCCATGAACGCTGACAGGCCAACCCTTCGGACGTTACTGTGGTGTCCCGCCACGGCGTTACAGTACGTGACAAGGACTCAGGCCATTGCCTGCGCCCCGCAGGGGTGCGAGCTGTGCCTTGTTGCGGAACACTACAGTAACGCTGTAGTCATCAATATAGCCTTGTTGGAGTACTAAATGGAGGGTGGCGCCATTAAGGCAATAGAGGCAGTCTCTTCACTCTCTTCGGATACATTGCTGCCTCAGGGTGGCCACCTTCTTGATGCCCTACAATCTCTTTTAGAAGAGTATTTGCCAGAAGACCAAGTAGCCATTGTTTATCGTGCCTACCAGTTTGGCGCATGTGTTCATAGAGACCAGCAGCGTGCTTCGGGCGAACCCTATATTCATCATCCTCTGGCGGTTGCCCGTATTCTTGCCAAAATGCGGCTTGATCATCACACAATCACCGCAGCTATTCTGCACGATGTTATTGAAGATACTCCTGTTGACAAAGCAGAAATTGAACGCGAATTCGGTAGCGAGATTGCTGAGCTTGTTGATGGAGTAACGAAGCTTACTCAGATTGAGTTTGAAAATAAATTAGAAGCAGAAGCTGAAAACTTTCGTAAAATGATGTTGGCGATGGTGCGTGATATTCGCGTCATCATTATTAAGTTAGCAGACCGGCTACACAATATGCGCACGCTTGGAGCGCTATCCAGTCATAAGCGTCGCCGCATTGCCAAAGAAACCTTGGAAGTTTATGCGCCTATGGCAAATCGCTTGGGTATGAATGAGTTTCGTGTTGAGCTACAAGACTTGGGCTTTCAAGCACTTTACCCACAGCGCTATCGTATTTTGTCCGCAGCCATCAAGCGTGCACGGGGTAATCGAAAAGAAGTTGTTTTGAAAATCAAAGAATCGCTTGAACAGCGTCTTTGCCAAGAGGGTTTGTCCTCCGCGGTTGAAGGACGCGAGAAGCATTTATACAGTATCTATCAAAAGATGCGCAGTAAGCGTTTGTCATTCTCTGAAGTATTTGATGTCTACGCTTTTCGCATCATGGTTGATACTGTTGATGGTTGTTATCGTGCTTTAGGCATGATGCATCACTTGTACAAGCCTGTGAGCAGTTGCTTTAAAGACTATATTGCTATTCCTAAAGCGAACGGCTATCAGTCTTTACATACCGTATTGTTTGGTCCTTACGGTGTGCCGGTGGAAGCGCAGATTCGTACGCATGACATGAATAAGGTAGCAGAAGCCGGGGTTGCTGCGCACTGGATTTATAAAACAGCGGATTTAAAGCCGAGCGGAACCACCGCTAATATTCATGAGTGGATGAGTGGTTTGCTTGAGATGCAGCAGCAAGCGGGTAATTCGGTTGAGTTTTTAGAAAACGTTAAAATCGATCTGTTCCCAGACGAGGTGTATATCTTTACCCCTAAGGGGAAAATTATGCGCTTGCCGCGTGGCTCCACTGCTGTTGACTTTGCCTATTGTGTGCATACTGATGTTGGCGCCACGTGTGTTGCAGCTAAGCTTGATCGCCGCTTAGCTCCTTTAAGCACGCCTTTGGTTAATGGCCAAACGGTAGAGATTATTACGGCGCCTAGTGCACATCCTAATGCAGCTTGGCTCAACTTTGTCGTGACCGCCAAAGCCCGCAGCAAGATACGTCATTACTTAAAGAATTTACGGCGCGATGAATCAGTGGATCTTGGCCGACGTTTGTTGGCTAAAGCGCTTAGTACTTTTTCGATTAAGTTGAATGAAGTTGAAGAAGAGGCCTTGGTGGCGTTACTTGATGATTTCAATCTGGAATCATTGGAGGCGCTGTATGCTGAAGTAGGCTTGGGTAACCGGCCTGCCGCGCTTATCGCAAAACGTGTGCGCGATCAATTAATTAGTAGTGGCGGCGAAACCAAAAAGTGGCGGCGATATGTGCCGAATTGGATGCGCCGTGAGCGTGCCAATAGCGCGCCACTGGCTATTAAGGGTACTGAGGGCATGGTGGTTAATTTTGGTAAGTGTTGCCGTCCTATTCCGGGCGACAGGATTTGTGCATTATTAACTGCGGGTCGGGGTATTGTCGTGCATCAAGGACGTTGCAAAAATGCTTTGGCTGCGCGTAAGTCACCAGAAAAATTGTTAGATGTACAGTGGCAACATGAGAGCGGGACAGTTTTTCCGGTTGAGGTGGCGATATATGCTCGTAATCGTCGTGGTGTATTGGCAAATGTTGCAGCGGTGTTTTCTGATATGGGTGCAAATATTGATAATATTGCGGTTGAAGACCGAGATGGTAAATACAGTGTGCTACATGTGACGGTTGATGTTGAAGATCGTCGCCATCTGGCGAGTATTATCCGTAGAGTTAAGAGAGTGGATTCGGTCGCGAAGATTCAACGTGATAAACATGCTTAGGTGTAAAGCTGGTGGTATAAGAAATCTAGTGTAGGTCGTCACTCATTTTGTAACATTAGAATGAGTCGCATTTTTTACCATGCAAGGCGCGAGGCGGAGTCATAGTGGGCCTATGGCGACAACGAGCAACGCTGCATGGTGAAAAATGCGGCCATTATAAGTTATGAAATGGGCGACGACCTGCACTAGTTATTGAGTGTAATACCCGTTCAGGAGAGAAACTATGCAACGCCAAACTATCACCACAGATAAGGCGCCAGCAGCGATTGGTACGTATTCGCAAGCCGTTCGTGTGGGTAACGAAGTGTATTTGTCTGGTCAAATACCATTGGTGCCGGAAACCATGCTTATGGTTGAAGGAGATATTGAAGTACAGATTACACGCGTGTTTGATAACCTTAAAGCGGTCGCGCAAGCGGCGGGGGGTGATCTTAGTGATGTCGTGAAACTCAATGTTTTTCTCACTGATTTGGCAAATTTTCCCGTAGTCAACGAAGTCATGGCGCGTTACTTTGCTCAGCCTTATCCTGCACGCGCAGCGATTGGTGTTGCAGCCTTACCTAAAGATGCGAGCGTTGAAATGGATGCCGTGCTCTCTATTTGTCATTCTGCTGAATAAAAAAGGATTTTCGCAGTGACTGCGCTTAGCGCTACGGTGAGTACGCTGCCTGGTGTCGGCCCGAAAAAAGCTGAAGCATTAGGGCGGCTTGATATTCGCACGTTGACCGATGTCTTATTTCATTTGCCTTCGCGCTATGAAGACCGCACTCGTATTACGCCTATCGCTAAGCTTGTTCATGGCGTTGACGGACAAATAGAAGGGCGAGTGACCGA
>NVRQ02000142.1 GCA_002400905.2 Gammaproteobacteria bacterium
GATTTGCTTATTGAGAATGGTATTGATGCAAAAAGAATAAAGGCCAATGGTATAGGCGAGGGCAAGCCGTTGGCAGACAATAAATCAGAATATGGTCGTGCAATTAATCGCCGGGGAGAGTTTCATTTCCAAAAGAAATCTGATTCTATTCACGATGAAAGTTAGTCATGACGTTCAAGTTGCATTGAGTTCAACCAACTTAGCTGGGAAACTAGCGCTGTAGAGTATGAGTTATCGAGCAAATGGATTGCATGATAAAAATGATATGGGTGTTTGGCTACCCCGTTGGACTATTGCAGCTTTGTTTTTTTTATTCGTGGGGTTATTCTCAACCCAGCAACAGGCGAAACCTTTTGCTGACAACCAGATGTTGGAACGTTTACAGAACAACTATAATAGTGAAGCGGAAAATCGCGGAATTGCTTTAAATAACTTAATTGACCGACTTGGTGAAAGTCCAGTTCTTGATAAGTTAGTGGGAGTGAATCGCTTTTTTAATACCTTTTCGTATCAAGATGATATGGCCCTATGGGGCGTTAAGGATTATTGGGCAACGCCAGAAGAGTTTATCGGTATATATCAAGGCGATTGCGAAGACTATGTCATTTCAAAATATTTTGCTTTGCGCGCGTTGGGTATTGAAGATGAGAGACTTTATCTGACTTATGTTAAGGCGACTCGAGAGAATATTGCGCATATGGTGTTGAGTTATTTCGAAAGACCACAAGGTATCCCTTTGATCCTGGATAATTATGATTTGCGAATTATATCAGCCGATAAGCGTACCGATTTGCTTCCCGTATATAGCTTTAATGCTAAGTCATTGTTTTTAACAAATTCATCTGCAGGGCTTGGGCAAGCACTACCCACTGATAAAGTAAAAAACAGCAAATGGGAAAAGCTGCTTGTTGATATAGGCAAGGTGAGTTCATGACTTTGTTTAAACGGATAGCGCTATTGGTATCTTTAGTATTTTTGCTCTTGGTCGTGGCGACGACTATTGGTGATTTTCGTCGTTCTAGCGAGTTTTTAGAGGGGCAATTACAAACGACGGCGCAAGATATGGCAACCACTCTTGGTATTAGTATTTCGAATAGTGGTACGAGCAGTGACATTGCTTCGCTGGAAACACTATTTAATAGTGTTTTTGACAGTGGATATTATGCGCGTATTCAATTGACCGATTCCAGTGGGCAAGTTGTTCTTAAGAAAGAACAAAAAGTGACTATACGCAAAGTACCAAATTGGTTTATTTCACTGATACCATTACGTGAGGCGACAGGAACTAGCCGAATTCAGCAAGGATGGACGCCAGTTGGACAGCTATCTATTACTGTACACCCAGGATTTACTTACGCAAGTTTGTATCAGAGTTTAAAGACAACGATCTTTTGGGCCGCAGTGTTATTTGTCGCTGGAATGGTATTGCTTTGGTTCTTATTGCATAAGTTGATGAGTCCGCTTGATAGGGTTAGACAGCAAGCCGAAGCAATTCATGCGAACCAGTTTGTTCAGCAAACCAAGTTGCCATCGACACCGGAGCTACGTCGTGTTGTTGAAGCGATGAATAATATGGTTGCTAAGGTGCAAAGTATATTTGTTGACCAACAACATACCTTGTCTAGATACCAAGACTTATTATATGTGGATGGCCTTACTGGTCTAGGTAATCACAAATATATCGTTAATCAATTGGAGCAAAGCCAATCTGAGGATGCAACCAGTTATGCAACGATGGCTATATTAAAGTTGCAGGGGCTTGACGCATTGCGAGATAGCAAGGGTTATGAAGTAGCCGATAGCACTATTTGTTTGGTAGCAGAATTGCTTAGTGTTTATTGTGCCATGGATGCAGATGAGAAATGCGCTCGGCTTAGTGATGAAGAATTTGCAGTGTTGGTATGTGTTGAGCCAGATACCTTGTCTGAGCGTATCGCAGTCTTCTTTGATGAGTTTAAAGATAAGGTGAGAGTTTACTCTGATGCAAGTCAAATCTCACTGATTGCAGGTTTAACAAGGCTTCAACCTGGCAGTCCAACAAGTGAGATGTTAGCGGATGCTGACTTCGCACTTACGCAGGCTTCTGGTGGAAGCGCATTTTCAATTGTTGAGTCGACACGCTCAAATACACATTTACCTCAAGGTAAGATGCAGTGGCGTGCATGGATAGAAGATGCTTTGCAAAACAAACGTCTTTATTTGGCAAGCCAACCTGTATTAGATGTCAATGGGAATATTGTCCAAAAAGAAATGTTTGTGCGTCTTAATAATGAACATGGTGAAATTATCCCCGCAGGTATGTTTATGCCTATGGCATTGTCTCTTGGTTATGGCCTGGAGATTGATAAAGCGGTGTTTAAATTATTACCTAGCGCAGCAGTTATTGATGTAGACATTCCAGTTGCGCTGAACTTAACAGCGTCATTTTTTGATAGCCACTGTTATATCTCTCACGAATTTTCTGGCTTGTTAGCGAATTTTATCGGCTCTCCAGGTGGACTTTGTCTGGAAGCGAGTCACGCTATATTTAACCAATATCCCTCAATGTGTATGCAAGTAGCAGATCGTTTGCGTGAACTTGGTCATCAATTTGGGATTGATAATTTTGATTTAAAGGAATCGCTGGGTGTGTTGCAATCTATTCGGCCGAGTTATATCAAGGTCAATGCAAATACACTTATAGATTTAACACCGGAAGATGTGTCTAGTGCCTTTCAAGCATTGCGCACACTCGTTACTACATTGGATATTCGGCTTATAGCTGTAGGGGTAAGTTCACAGGAAAATTATGATCGCTTACTTGAACTTGGTGTTGACATAATGCAAGGAAATTTGCTAGCAGAGCCACAAAATTTATTATGAATGAAGAAAATGAAAAATTAAATGCGACACCTCAACACGATCCGTTGTTGGAATGCTTAGTTATTTTTGCTAAACAGTTTCATCGTCCTATTTCTGTTGACGCGCTAATCTCTGGTTTGCCTATGGAGCCAGGTGCTGCGGGCCCTGAGATGTTTTCGATTCATAGTTCAAAAGGCTTATTCTCACGTGTGGCAAAGCGCGCGGGGTTCGCCTCTAAATTAATTAAGCGAGACCTTTCTGAGCTGTCAGATTTATTGTTGCCTTGCATATTGGTATTAAAAGGTCGTAATGCCTGTGTTCTTGAAAGTATCGATTATGAAAAAAAACAAGCTAGAGTCATTTTCCCTGAAGTGGGTGATGGAGAGGAATGGATTGATCTCGATCGCTTAGAAGAAGAGCATGCAGGTTTTGCTTTTCTTTTGAAAAGAGAATTCAAGCAACGTAGCCGACCCCTGCGATTAATTAATGCGCGTGGAAGCCATTGGTTTTGGGGAACGTTAGCACACTCAAAAGAAATATTTTTTAGCGTATTTATTGCGTCGGTGTTGGCTAATTTGTTTTTAGTTGCGACGCCATTGTTCACGATGAATGTCTATGATCGTGTTGTTCCGAATGATGCCTTGGAAACGCTATGGGTATTAGCGGTAGGGATATTAATTATCTATGCGTTTGACGCGCTTATGCGTTTTATTCGCAGTTATTTATTAGAGATAGCCGGCAAAAAAAGCGATGTCATTATGTCATCAATTTTATTTGAGCAAGTGTTGAATTTGAAAATGGATCAATGGCCTAATAGTGTTGGAGGCTTTGCCAATAACTTGCGCGATTTCGAAAGTATACGAAACTTTTTTACCGCTTCAACAATTGCCACCTTTGTTGATCTGCCTTTCGCAATAATATTTTTATTGGTTATTTGGTATATTGGGGGGCAAATGGTGCTCATCCCGTTAGCTATTATTATAGCATTGTTGATATACAGCGCAATTTTAGTTAAGCCGCTACGCGAGAGTATTGAAAGTACATTTGAAGCCTCTGCTAATAAAAATGCACATTTGATCGAAAGTCTGAGTTCGATTCAAACCATTAAAACCCTAGGTGCATCTCATTACTCGCAATGGGTATGGGAAGAGTCAACAGGACAGATTGCCGCAAGATCAATGCGTGCACGTTTGCTGTCAGGCTCTATTACCGTTGTTACCAATTTACTCGTACAAATTAATACAGTTGGGCTGATTGTGTTTGGTGTTTATCAAATTAGTGATTCACAATTATCGCTTGGTGGACTGATTGCAGTGGTCATGCTTGCTTCGCGTGCTGTTTCGCCAATGGGTCAGATAGCTAACCTTATTACTAATTTTCAACAAACACGTACAGCATATAATTCGTTAAATGACTTAATGAATAAGAGTGTTGAAAGACCAGAAAACAAAAAGTTTGTTCGTCGCCCGGTGTTTGATGGTGCTATTGGTTTTCAAAATGTTAGTTTCACCTATCCTGACGCGCAGCGAGCGTCATTATCAGATGTAAGCATTAAAATAAAATCAAAAGAGCATGTAGGAATAATTGGTCGTGTTGGTTCAGGAAAGACGAGTATCACCAAGCTAATGGTTGGTCTCTATTCTCCAACGGAAGGTTCTATTTCTGTAGATGGGATTGACATCAATCAAATTGATCCAGCAGATCTTCGCCATCATATTGGTTATCTTTCGCAAGATATTGATCTAATGCGCGGCAGTATACGTGACAACCTGGCGTTTAAAGATCTCCATATAGATGATGATCGGCTGTTGGAAGTCGCAAAAATTTCTGGCGTAGACCAGTTTGTCAATAAATTACCTATGGGGTTTGATACGCCGGTGGGCGAACACGGTGTTTGGTTGTCTGGCGGGCAACGCCAGTCTATTGCATTAGGGCGCGCGTTATTGCTCGACGAGCCTATTTTGATACTCGACGAGCCAACTAATAGTATGGACAATACGACTGAATCAGCAATAAGAAAACGACTGTTCGATTATTCGCGAGATAAGACGCTAATACTGGTGACCCATAAATCACCTATGCTTGATTTAGTTGAAAGACTTATTGTGATCGAGGATGGTCGTATCATGATGGATGGCCCAAAAGAAAAAGTATTAGAAGCATTGAAAGGGGGCCAAAGTGAGCTCTGATTCTAAACGTATCGATAGCGCGCGTCGGAATGACCAAGACATTGCTTATATGCGCAGTCTTTCTGCTGCTGTCGTTCAGCGATCCCCACGTTACTTAATGATGATCGTATTACTCATAGCAGCATTATTAGGTGCTGCAATTGCATGGATGAATTGGGCGAAAATTGATGTGGTGGTGCGCGGCAATGGGAAGGTTGTACCAGCAAGTCAGGTGCAACTTATTCAAAGCTTGGAAGGAGGGATAGTTACAGATATCTTAATAAAAGAAGGGGATGTGGTTAAAGCGGGCCAGTCGTTGATAAAAATTAGTGATATCGCATTTTCTGGATCATTCGAAGAAAATCGTCTGCTTTATAACGAATTAAAAGCAAAGAGTGCACGTCTGAAGGCAGAATCATCAGGTGGAAAATTCGTGAGGGACGAAGAGTTAGTAAAAACAGCACCGTCACTAGTTGATTCTGAACAAAGTCTATTTTTGAGTAATGCACAGCAGCTCAAAGAAACATTAAGCGTATATGAAGAGCAAATAAGTCAACATGAGATAGCCTTAAAGGAAGCTCAATCAAAGGAGCGTCAACTAAAAAAGTCACTTGATCTAGTGAGGCAGGAAATCACTATTAAGAAGCCGTTAATGAAACGACGCATTATTAGCGAAATTGACTTTTTGCAGTTGCAGCAGCGCGAAGCAGAGCTTGAAGGTGATTTAGAGACAATAGGTATTTCGATTCCTAGAATCCGCTCTACAGCTACCGAAGTGCGCGGTAAGCTAAAACAAAACAAACTTGATTTTCGTAATAAAGCTAAGTTGGAACTGAATCAAGTGTCAGCTGAAATATCACGTTTAGTTGAAGCACAGGCGGCATTACAAGACAGAGTGCGACGTACAACGTTGCGTTCACCTGTTGAAGGGGTTGTGCAGCGTTTATTTACCAATACAGTTGGTGGTGTGGTAACTCCTGGTAGTGAGGTGTTAGAAATTGTACCAAGTGGCGATACATTAGTTGTTGAAGTACGTATTAAGCCTGCTGATATCGCTTATATTGATATTGGTCAAAAGGTGAGAATAAAATTTTCCGCCTATGATTTCGCAATTCATGGCAGCGTTGAAGGTGAAGTTAGTCTTATTAGTGCCGATACTATTACGGATGAGGATGGCGAGAGTTATTATGTTGCTAAAGTTGTGCCCAATGTACCTTATGTTGGTAGTGATTCATCATCGTTACCGATCAAAGTGGGAATGACGAGTGAAGCAGACATCATTACTGCAAAAAAATCTATTCTTGAATATTTTCTTAAGCCCATATATCGGGGATTGAATAAGGCGGCGGTAAGCTAAATGTTATTGGTATGCTCTCAATCGGAGTCATTTGATCGTCACATAAAAGGCATTTTTGGTGACCTGGTGATTGTGCGTTCACGTTTGCTCGAGCCAAATATCGAGAATGGGAAGATACAGATAATTCATGCGCCATCTTATTCATCTGAGCTTGCAGACTGGATTAGTGCTTTTACTCAGACAGTACAGGTTGCAATTGTTATTACTGCTGATGTTCCTAATGTCGAAGAAATGTTGAATTATGCGCACTATGGCGTGAAAGGTTATTGCAGTAGCCTTATGGCCGAACCTTACTATAAGCAATTGCAGCGATTATTAGAAAATAACCAAACATGGTATCCGCCACCATTATTGGCTAAGGCGCTTGATGTCGCGCGATTGAGTCTGAACCGCTCATCGGCCTTTAATTCATTAAGTCAGCTCACGGCGCGGGAAAAAGAAATTTCATTTGCAGTGTCAGATGGTGATAGTAACAAAGTGATTGCACAGAAACTCGGTATTGTTGAGCGTACCGTTAAATCACACTTGACTAATATATTTGAAAAATTGCAAGTTAAAGATCGTGTTGCGCTGGTTATTTACCTCAATCAGTTTAATTTTAGGCGCGAAGACAAAACGAGTACATCTTGACTGTTTAGTTAGTCAATTCGTTAGCGATCGTAGCCTCCTAATACCTTAGTACGATACCCAACCTCGCATTCTCCCTCTATTCTAGCCCCAATCATTAATGGATTGAAAAGCTATGACAAGCAAAAACATTGGATTTATCACCGAATTAACTGGCAGTGCTGAGGTTCGTGGCGCAGATGGCGTTATTAAGGTCATCGGTGTTGGCGATGTTGTTCAAGACGGCGATACGTTAATTACTGGTGTTGGTACTAATATTGTCATTTCCTTTTATAGTGGTCGAGAGCTGGAAATTGGCGAAAAAGCCGAAATCCTACTCGATGGAACGGTTTCATATGATTTAGGTGAATTTGAAGACAGCCAGGTAGATCAAGTTCTTGCTCTACAGCAATCGATAGTAGAGGGTATTGATTTGGCGGACCTTGAAGAGACGGCAGCGGGCAATGCTAATGAAGCTAATGCCCTTGGGCAAGCTTCTATCTATGATCGTGACGGAAGAGAAGGCATTGTTGACACTGATACTACTCCAATTGCGTTTGGCGGCGTAATACCAGATTTCGAAGATATTATTGGTGCTGATGAAATACCTGCACTAGAAGAGAATACTCCCTCAGTAGTTGTTGCTCCACCGTCGATTAATCCAGGTGTTGGTAGTTCTAGTGAAACAGTGGGCGAGGATGGGGCGGCTGTGGGCAGTTTCACGATCAGTGCGCCGAACGGATTAACGAGTTTACAAGTGGGCGGTACGGTGATCAGTGCGGCGGATTTAGCGAACGCAGGGACGGTGCCGGTTGC
>NVRQ02000143.1 GCA_002400905.2 Gammaproteobacteria bacterium
ACAAGGTAAGTTTGCGCTGATCGATGACCCCAAAACCAATCTTGATATTAAGAAACTCAAAACCAAGTCGCTTTCTTTGCATTGGGAACTGATGTTTACCCGTTCTATGTTTAATACCGACGACATGGGCAAACAACGTGATTTACTCAATACCGTTGCATCACTCATCGATGCAGGAACTATTAAAACCACCTTTGGTGAACACTATGGCCTTATTAATGCCGAGAATTTAAAACGCGCCCACACTCACATTGAAACAGGCAAGGCTATTGGTAAAGTTGTGTTGGAAGGGTTTTAACAATTTTTTATTACACAAAAAAAACTCCATATATTTTTACTTTTATAAAAACTTACGGAGCTTAATATAAAATAATCTAATTTTATTGCTTATGCAGTTTGTATTGAAACTTTCCGTCATTCACTTGCATGACATTACCGTTAAAACTTTCTATTTTTATCATTTTTTCGCCATGCGGGCTATTAATAACGATAATATCATTCGTTAACACAAAATCGACTTCATCAAATCTAAATCCTGATGAATGCGCGGCATGCTTTGTATTGTTAAATTCCCAATAATCGGTGCCATCGGCATTCACTTTCTTGCCGCCATTCAATTCTTGATATGACTCGATCAACCACATACCATTAAGCTCACTAATGTTCACTGCGTTAGCTGCGCTTGCGAAAAGTACAAAAAAAATGAGAGAAGCTAGTTTATTCATAAAACACCCCGTATTACGCATTGTCAATGCCTAGACGGCTGCAAGGAGCAGGGGCAATCATCTCGATGATCGTCCGTCATGCTCTAAGCACTAGGCTTACCGAGCATCCAGTCAATACTTATTCGAAGAATCAGCGTTACCTTATACTTTAATAACGCTTTCGAACCTCCATCATGGAGGAAGGATTTCCCTATGAACAGATACGGCGATGCCATATCTGGGTATCAGATAGCTTATAACGACACGCCCTAACTATACTTTAATTTTTTCTAACGAATTTTAGATTCAAGCTGAATATAGGTGAAATGCCAATCTAACTAGCCAGCACTCAATAGCACTCTATTCAGGATCAATTTCCTGAATAGTATTTTCGCGACTCCCAACCTCAAACACTGAGTTTGATGCCGCCTCTTTTAATGATTCTTCTGCTACCACTGTCTCCTCAGATGCACGAATACCTATATGGTAAGCGGCAAAACCTGGCATCACGACTTGGTTTACGGCCATGCCAATAATTCGCCCATCATGAGAAGCGCGCAACTTGGACACTTCGTTAGTAATAGGATCGGTGATGTTACCCAGTATGTCTCCTTTATCAACCGAGTCGCCTAGCTCAATTCGGCTTAGCAAAATCCCACCTTGCCCCGCGCGAACCCAGATTGACTTATAGTAAACTGGCTCGGGGTCTCCCCAGGTAAACAGACGTGAATACATACCTTCTCGTTCTAACAAGGCATTGATACCTTTAACACCCGCCTTAACTTCACGCTCTTGCAGTCGCATCGATTCCCCGACCTCAAGCGTTACCGCAACAATGCCGTGATCGAGTGCTGCCACGCGCAACATGCCTGGGTTGCCTCGGCTGTGCACTACCGCAATATCATCAAAACCCTCGCTGAATTTGATTACTTTTGAGTCCAACATATTAGCGCGTAACTGCGGCAAATTGGTTCGGCGAAAAGATCCTGTGTGCAAATCTATCAACGAATCGCAATATTGAATAACTTCGGTAAACAAGGAGTGGGCGATACGTGATGCTGAGCTGCCCGCTGGATCTCCGGGGAAAAAGCGGTTGAGATCTCTTCGATCAGGCAAGTAACGTGATGCACGCTGAAAGCCTTGTAAATTGACTATCGGCACGCCAATAATTTTTCCGTGGAGTTTTTTCGGATCGATGTCATACATCACTCGTCGCACGATCTCGATGCCATTTAGCTCATCGCCGTGGATTGCCGCGGTTAAACATAATGTGTCGCCACTATGCTTACCGTTAATAACAAGCACAGGCGTTGGTAATTTGAGACCACTAATACCAACATTTGGAGACCATGCCAAGCGTGTTGCTGTGCCAGGTGTTATCTCAGAACCTAGAATAATGAATTTTTCTTCAATTATTGTAGACGGTACCGTTTCATTTCTTTTATCTTTTGTTGTACCAGTTAACGGCGGCGCTTTATTATCGGTATCGGCCTCCGTTTTTGTCGATGAACCTTTAGGTTTAGGCTCTGGGCTAACTACCGGTGGCGGCGCTATATCTTTAAGATCAACTGCTGGCGCTACGGTCGCTGTTGCCTCTTCGCTGGATTTTGCTACGTCAACAAGTGTGCTCGCAGAGACCGCAATATTCTCGATCCCTTCAGCCAATACATTGACTGAAGCTACTGTACAGGCAATAGCACTTATTAATACTAATTTATAAGTTGATCGCATAGGGTAAATATCGGTCGGTGATTAAGCCACTTTAGCCATGACCAAACGCTCTTCTACATCCTCGGGTAAGTCTTTGATTCTTTCGACCTTACTAAGGTTATCAAGCAAGCCCATTTGATTGGCGATTTGGACATTCAAGCCTGGCCGCGCGTTCAGCTCTAACATTAGCGGTCCCTTGTCGCGATCCATGACGATATCAACACCAAGATAACCCAAGCCAACAATGTCAGCACAGCGTATCGCTAGCCGCATAATCTCATCCCAATGCGGTATGGTTATTCCTGTCGTTTCATAGCCAGTATCGGGGTGGCGGCTAATCTCTACGTTATGGCAAACACCGCCTTTACTGATGCCCGTAGCGAGATCAATACCTATACCCATAGCTCCCTGGTGTAAGTTGGCCTTGCCATCCGATGCTCGCGTTGGCAAACGTACCATGGCGGCTACCGGAACTCCGCGAAAAACGATAACACGAATGTCTGGCACGCCTTGATAACTGATATGTGAAAAAAATGGGTCAAACTGAACTCGGTATTCAATCAGTGCTTCATCACTGGCGCCACCAAGACTATACATTCCACTGACGATATTCGATGCATGATGGCCAATCGCGGCAGAGCTCACTAAATCGCCATTGGCTTTGCGGTAGTGATTTCCCAAACGACCATCAATCACTAAAATACCGTTACCACCGCTGCCATGTGATGGCTTCATAACAAACTCTTGATGCGCCGCTACAATATGATCAACCTTCGCCGTATCATGCTGAGTTGAGATCACTGCATAGAGCGGCGGTACGGCAATGCCTTTTTCCAATGCTAGGCGCTTGGTGTAGAGCTTGTCATCAACCAGCGGATAAAGGTGGCGCGGGTTGTAACGCATAATGTAGTCGGAGTTGCGTTGATTTAAACCCATCACTCCACGTGCGCGTAACTCACTGGGTGTAGCGAACCATTTCATGGTTTGTTTTTTTCTACTACCATAGCTCGAAAACGACGTAATTCAAGCAAGCGATAGCCAGTGTAACGTCCCATCATTAAACTCAGCGCTAAAACAACAAAAAGCAGTTCTGGAAACACAAACATTAAATACATCAAGCTTTCATTTGTCATCACCAAAAAACCGACACAGGCAACGATTAAACTACCCAAGCCTTGTAACATAGCTTCTTTTTGACCGTTCTCTTCCCATGTAATCGACATGCGCTCAATGGTCATCGCTAAAATAACAATGGGGAATAGGGCTACTGACAATGCGTGATCCACCCCTAACTCATTGGTGATGATGCTGATAATAATCATCAGTATGACCACAATCACCAATATCGATGTTAATCGGGGCACTAGCAATAACCGCATTCGTTCGAGATAAAAACGTAACATGAGACCGATCGCTACGATCATAACAAATAGTGCTATCCCCCATAACAGTTGCGTCTCACGAAATGCCAATGCGATCAAAACAGGCATGAATGTGCCAAACGTTTTGAGACCAATGAAGGTACGAAAGAATACAACCACTAAGGCACCAATAGGCACCATAATCAGCAGCCGATAAACATTTTGATTCTGCAAGGGCAACGATAACAACGAAAAACCCGCTATGACAGATTCATTTGCCTTCGCATTTTTCCGTGCGATATCAACCAGTTCACGATAATTTTTTGATACTGAAAAAACCACCTCAGCTGGGCCACCACCCTCAACAGTATATAAAGGGTCATTACCCACTCGCCATGATAAGAAATTTTTGGGCATCCCAATATAGCCAGTGATGGGATCAAAAGTTAACCATTGCCTACCATTATGTACTTGCAACAATGGTTGCAAATTAGCGTTATTGGCAGCATCCGATAAGGTGATCCCCCACAAAGCCCGCGCTGGAATGCGCGCGCCTTTGAGCACGTTAATAATTTCTTCTAACCACTGCTTTTGATTGTTGGCTCGATCTCGAATCAATTCAATATTTTCATTGGGCTGTAATGAATTAAGCTGTTCTAGCAATTCACGTACATAGCTTTGCACATCGGCCGACTCACTGCGCACATCCTCAGTAATGGCTTTGATTGCGGAGGCATAAGGCTCTTCATATTCGGGGACACTGGGGAAGCGTGGCTTCGATGACCAGTTAGGGCTCTGGTCACTTTCAGTGACCGAGATACGGTAGTACAAAGTCTGCTGGCCTTTCGCGCGACGCACTGCCCATTCTGCTTTACGATTATCTTCTTGCTTATCTACTGCCAAACCAAAGCTACTAGAAATAAAATCTTCATCAAGCCTGGATAAACCAGGTGTAACGGCAGGGATATAAAAACTTAATTTTGCTGGGCCACCGCCGCCACTAAAAGAAATGCGCGCCTGCACGGTCCACACCTCGGCATTTTGATCTGGGCTAAGCGGCAAGCCAATATTAATGAGCTTATGCGCAAAGACGCCCAAACCTAGCGCGGCCAACAATACTGCCCACACTTTTACTGTGGTATTACCCATACTGCTTCCTCACGCTGGTGTCGCTATCAGAGACGCTTATCGACACTGTGCCTGAGTCAAAAATGTCACCTCAGGATCAACAACCGCAACACCTGCCAGAAAACGTCTCCCCAACAGCACAGGATAAATAAAGGCTGAGCGATCGGTGAGTGTAAATTCTACGGCGTAGGGCCTACCATCGAAGCAAATATCAAGCTCAACCACGGGCCGACTATCATGGTCGCCGTCATGCTCTTTGATTTTGACGCGGCGCACGCGGCTTTTTTCCAGCGTTAGTGTCTCTATTTCACCCTCTGCACCCTCTGCACCCTCTAACAAGAGTTGAAACCGAACCCAGCGCTGACCATCGCGCTTGAATAATTCAATGTTTTCGGCATGAACCGATGACGTTTTCGCGCCACTATCAAGCTTGGCTTTTAACGCGTACGACTGATTCTTTATACTGATTTTTTCGACCCAGCCGGCGATAACTTTGCCTGGGGTATCGCTACTGGCGAAGCTATAAGAAGACAGCATCACTATGAACAATGCGCTTAGCCCAACACTGAGCACCCTGGATGGCGCCCGACATTCCCCCTTGAATGGTATCAAACTATTAACTCCGTCAATGCGCGTCCCGGCCAGGGAAACCTAATATAAAACTAAAATGATTATTATCGTCGAATTGTTGGTTTGACGAGAGTTCCAGCCCTCTAAAAGGAATATCCAACTCTTAGGCCTATAAGGTAGACCATACTGGCTGAATAGGCACCAAATAATGGCTAACTCATTGCCGCAAACTGTTCTCGCAAACTAAGTATGTGCTCCTCCCAGTACCGTGGCCCGCCAAACCATGGAAAAGCGAGGGGAAAAGCAGGATCTTGCCAACGCCTGGCCAGCCAAGCCGCGTAATGAATAATGCGCAAGGTGCGCAGCGGCTCTATTAATAGGGCACTACTACGATCAAAATCATAAAACGTCTCATAGCCACGCAAAAAATCGTCAAGCTGACTCTCCGTATCATCCCCTGACAGCAACATCCAAATATCTTGTATTGGTGGCCCCGTCGCGCTATCGTCTAAATCAACAAAATGAGCGCCGCCATCTGTCCACAAAATATTCCCAGGATGGCAATCACCGTGCAGACGAATACCCTGCAAATAATCCACCGATTCAAAGCGCATTTCAATCTGGATCAATAAGTCACGTGTCAGCGTCTCATACGCCTCGACCAAATAATCAGGCAGCAAGTTATGACTCAAAATATAGTCGCGCGGCTTCCTGCCCAAGGTTTCAATATCAACGCGCTGGCGATGTTGAAATCGCTGCGTCGCGCCAACAGCATGCATGCGACCAAGAAAGCGACCCATTTGCTCGCGATCTTCTTTTGTATCCAGATCTGGCCAACGACCACCACAACGCGGGTAAAGTGCAAACTGATATTCCTGCGTTCGATGCAAGCTCCCCGCTTTATCATGCAACAATGGCGCGACAACCGGTATCTCATGCTCCACTAACTCAAGAGCAAATTGATGCTCTTCTAAAATAGCCTCTTGCGACCAACGTCCCGGTCGATAAAATTTAGCAATGAGTGGCACGCTGCCTTCAATACCAATCTGGTACACGCGGTTTTCGTAACTGTTTAATGCATGCAGATGGCCATCACAGACATAGCCCAATGCTTCAACCGAATTTAAAATTAAATCAGGTGTCAGGTTTTGATACGGGGAATTCGTTTCGCTCATCCGGACATCATAGCCGCCGCGCCCGATCAATACTATTCATCTGAATTTTTATCTTGGGCAAATGCCGCAAAGCATTCTTCGCCCGTCATGTTATGCGTTTTATTGGCGAATTCGTAATAGCCCGGTTTCTCTTCAATGAACACTTGATGATCAAATTCAATATTTTCAATCGGCTCAAATAGACCTGGCGGCATCATATACTGCTGATTTTCTTTCAATCGATAAAACAAGTTGCTCCCGCACTGTTTACAAAAGCCACGTTCCGCCCAATCCGATGAATTATAAACACCAATACTTTGTTCACCGTCAAATGACACCTCTGTGCCGCAATCCATTGCCAAATAAGGGCCACCCACCCATCTGCGACACATAGCACAATGACAGGCACCAAGGCTGGTATTCGCCGACGCGACACGGATAGTGATGGCACCGCATAAGCAATGCCCATTGATACGTTGTTTTTCACTCATAGTAACCGTCTCCTTTTTAAATCAACTCTTATTCAGTATGAGAGTTTGTGTGAAATAAGGTCGCGTAATAAACACCCTCTACCACTTTTGCCATACGCTGATAATCGAGGGTGTCCCAGGTATCGTTCGCCGTATGATAATTTGGATTTCGGTTAAACGATGTATCAGTGACCATTAACGCCGGAATATTAAACGCCCAATAACTTGCATGGTCAGAACGCGTGATGGCGGATAGTCGCGTAGTGGTATTGATTGAATAAACCGGCAAACCAGTACTGCCTTTAAATGCAGCCTTAATAGAACGTGTAATGCCAACTTGGTTTAAATCACCCACAAACGCGATATAGTTTCCTTTGCTTGGATAAAGCGTATTTAAAATAGATAGCGGGTAGGCCTGACTATTCTCTTCATCACTGAAATATCCAATCATCTCTAGACTGAGCATCCATTCGACGCGAACGGCATTGTCAACCATCGATTGTGCGTGATGGTAACTGCCTATGTGTTTTCGGCCTGTATTAATTTCTTCTAGTGTGTAGGCAACAAGCTGTAACGGACAATCGATATCGGTTTCAGAAAATAGTCGCGCCAACTCTAATAAACCTGCGATACCACTCGCGTTGTCATCGGCGCCAGGATGTCCATCCCAAACGTCATAGTGTGCACCGATTATATATGTGCCACACTTTTCTGATCGCCGACCAAATGTTGCAATGATATTTTTATGAGTAATCCCATCGACCTCAAACAGCTGATAGCTAACATCAACGCTATACGCTTTTAATACATCAAAAATGTATTCAGCACTCTGATTCAAATGAGCAACATCACCTGAGCGCGGCGGCAGCTCCTCTGACAAGTGATACACATAGTGCTGCAAGGTATCGGGGTTCACTGTAATGCGACCATCCATAAACACCTCCTTTTGCAGCACGGGTTGCATTGTCACTAACACCAAGGCTACTAGTATTAATAACGCTGCCCCCAATAAATAGCTCAACACTTTTAAACTAAGAAGCATTACATCGATAAATATCTATGCGCAAACATTGGATCAAAACACCTGGCGGCCAACCTGAACTGTTATTATTGCATAACATGCCAACGCTAATTACCTAGGGGACGTTCTCAATCACCGTTCGCGGCAAGGTTCTGGCCTTTTTTCGCGCTGGCGGCGTTGCGGTTCGTTGCAATAGAACAACTATTCCGCCTCACCGAGCCTTGCCAGCACAAAAAATGCCTCAGAATCATGCTCACTCAGGTAATTGAGAACGCCCCTTAGCGTAACGCTAATAATAACGGATATTGTCAGTGACACAAAAAATTGCCATTTTATTTTTAGTTTGGGTAGGCTTAGCGCTACTTTCTTTGCTTATTCCGGTGTTCATTGAACCGACTGACGATGGCTTTGTTCGCGGGTTAAATCAAATAGTGCCGTTCTTTAGCTTTCAGGCAGCCGCCTTTTTATTGTCGATATTAATCGCCTTCGCAACATTTCGCGCGAGCGATCAAATTTCAACTGGTGTACGCGTGCTGGGTTATCTACCGGTTGTTTTTGGAATTTTAGTTATTCTAATGATTACCGTAGTCGTATTTTTTGTCAGCACTCGATAACTAAGCAGACACGACCCGGTTACGGCCGCCCTGTTTCGCATCATAAAGCGCTTTGTCGGCGTAGGCGACAAGCTCAGCGCCATTTATTACGCCTCCTGCAAGATGACTAGTCGTTGCAATACCCGCTGATAATGTCAACCTAAAGACCTGTCCATCCACACTAGTAAACGTTTGGTTCGCCACACTACGTCGTATACGCTCAGCGACCTCTCTCGCAACTGACGTATCAGTCTGCGTCAACAAGGCGACAAACTCTTCGCCACCATAGCGCGCGAGCACGTCGCTGCCCCGTAGCTCGGCACGAGCTAGTTGCGTTGCCTGCTTTAATACCCGATCGCCTGTTTGATGGCCATATTGATCATTGATATGCTTAAAGTGGTCCATGTCTAACATTAAACATGCAAGCGGCTGATGACTGCGGCGTGATATCTCGATCTCTTCTTCTAAACGCTGATCAAAATAGCGTCGGTTATTCGCGCCCGTCAAGGTGTCAGTCAAACCAAGCAGCTTGATACGTTCCATATTCGTTGCGTTTTCTATACATATGGAAACCACTGCCGCCAGGTGTTTCATAAAGTCAGTACGGTAGCCGCGCGCAAATCGTTGCCTATCGAAACTGCCAATGTTGAGGCTACCAATCAGCTTGCCCTGACGTGCCAAGGGTAACAGCATGACGCTAGCAGGTTTTTCTTGAACATTCGAAAATAGCATGCGATACGCACTGGCTTTATACGCGCCAATGATGGGGGTTAACGCTAGAGGGGGATATAACGATTGCAAGACCCGATCACTATCAACAAAGCTTAGATTTGGGTGCAGCACTATATCGTCATTACCCTCAAGCACTCGCCTCAGCTCATACTCTGCATCGACTAAAACAATAGTGATAATATCCCAATCAAATTGAGAGCGGTCTGGATACAACAATGCCCTTAGCAGCTCATGCAATGAGTGCAAACCAAAAAGCGTCAATTCAAGCGCCTGGAATCGACGCATTTTATGCTCATTTTTACGTGCTTCGGCTAGCAGCTCATCAAGTCGCGCACGCAACTGCTCTGGCGAAGACCGGCGTGGACCGTTATGACGAGATGTCCAAACGCCCACTAAGCTAAAACCGAATAAATAGTCTGAGAGCTTTGCACGATGTAGATTTTTCGTTAGGGCAAGGCAAAAATCGTCGAAAAAGCGCAGTTTACACGAGTAAATGAGCATTTCTGCGTGCCCTTGGGGTATGAGACTATTTTTAACACCGCCATAGCGGAAAAGATGCTTCGTGCAAAGGTCTCAGTCTGACAATTAGTAGGTTTTTTTTGCATAGTCTATCTCTTACACAGCCCATAGCTTAAACGTTACACTAGAAAACACACATGCTCAACGGAGTAAAAATGTCTCAGCCACAGTCTGCCATTATTCCACATAGCGGCCGTTACGGAAGCTTTATATCGCTACAAATAAATGAAACTGCGAACTCCATCGCTACGATCCGCGCCGTTGGCCATCGCTTAGCGATAATGACTGCCGATATTATCACGCAGCACAAGAATTGTGGCTTAGTTGCGAGCATTGCCTTTGCCGCCAACGCGTGGCAGCAGCTATCTGAGGCTTCACCTTCGCAGCTTAAACCTTTTGTTAGCATGGGGCAGGGCAGTGTCTCTGTCTCGGCAAACAATGTCGACATTTTTTTCCATTGTCATTCTAATGCGGCAGACCTTAACTTTTTACTTTGCCAAAAATTATTGGCGGCGCTAGCCGACAGCACACGGGTTACCGATGAAACGCATGGCTTTTTGTATCTCGATAACAGAGACCTAACCGGCTTTCTTGATGGCACAGAAAACCCCAACGAAGTGGAAGAACGCCGCGAAGTCGCGCTAATAGGCATGGAAGACCCCACATTTGCTAACGGTAGCTATGTCTTGGCGATGCGTTTTATCCATAATCTCGACAAGTGGGAGAATCTTAACGTATCAGAACAAGAAAAAATTATTGGCCGGACTAAAGAAGACAGTGTTGAGCTTAGTGAAGAAACACTCCCTGCAACTGCACATATCAGCAGGGTCGTAATCGAAGAAGACGCGGGCGAACTCGAAATTGTCAGACACAGCATGCCCTACGGTGTCGCGTCGGGTGACAAAGGTCTATTTTTTCTCGCTTATAGTCGACGCTTAGACATCTACGAAAAGATGCTCGCCCATATGTACGGAGAAACCGATGATGGCCTGCATGATCATCTCATGGATTTTTCGCGCGCGGCAAACGGCGCTTATTTCTTTGCTCCCTCACAAACCCTGCTTGATAGTTGGGCCCGATAGCGAGCAACACGCTATCGGTAAAACGAAGCACTTAGCCCCCGAAAGGACTATCGCATAGGAAAAAATCCAGTTCATTCGGCGCCTTGACGCTCAACACAATCTCGCCATCCTTAGCGCGACAAAATAATATCTCAACAGGTCCTCCAGAAAATAAATCTAGCGCTTTTTTCTGAGCATTTTGTAAGCGCTTGAGATCAATTAATAAACTTTGTCCAGACCTGGGTCGCAACAAAAAAATCTCTGTAGGCACACATTTCTTCCTTGAAAATAAAAAACGAGATTAATTCATAAATTGTCTATGATTACAGTAATGATTTGTGCAATAATTAATATTGTGAATAACATTGATCTAACCACACTGTATAAATGCTGAATAAAAGCAAATTCTATATATATCAACACTATAGCTATTAGACACCTTAGCAAGAAAAACAAATGATGTCAAGTTGCCACTATGGAAAACACATGCTATTACGCACTATGCTTCGCCTATGAGTGAAGCACACAAGCGCTACCCATCGGAATTAGCGCCTAAATTTGTACTTCGGTTTCCGCAAGGAATGCGCGAAGAGATCCGAGAAATCGCGACCAATAATCATCGGAGTATGACGGCGGAGATTATCGCGCGGCTGGAAAAATCGATGTTAGTCGATGGCCTGCCAACCGGTAGCGTAAACACCGTACAAGAACCCTTAACTGAAGCTTATATCAACGTGCTGAGTTCTTCTGACCAGCAGTTGGTATCACTATTTCGCCAATTACCAGAGGACAAGCGGCGCGCCCTCATCGCATTACTAAGCTAAGTTTAGCGTAACCACCTAATCTCTATCGCTGTTGTCTCACCAACAGTGGTCGACTTCAATCCACGCGGCATGACCGCTTCACTCTCTGATAACGCTATTCGTCCCGCCATAATTTCAGCCTTATCTTGCGGGTACAGCGGCAGACGATTTGGTTCGGCATAACCCACAGGATAAAGCGGCAAATTATCCAACAGATTGTATTTATCACGAGCGCCAACGGTATGCAGCATCTCGTGCGCAATCACTACATTATTTCTCGACGCCATCTTTTTCCCCGCATAGGCGTTGACTACACCAATCAGGCCTTTTTCCAGGCCGAGCGAATGCGCCACTTGCTGATTCTTGGCAGGATCGTGATAAAGAACAAACATTTGTATATCAGGCGACGGGCCATCGTAGTTGTTGTGTGTTAATGCCCAATAACGCATGGTTAAACTCCACCATGCAATCATAAGTGGGTTACTCGATTGCGGCGGCGCTGGCGGCAACTCATCCAGTACTGGCGCCAGTTTCACGGTGAGAGGCTGGTCAACGGCAACCCCAAAACGATTTGCCTCGCGCTTTAAAAATGCTTCAACCGGTGTAAAGGCCGATTCTTTTAGGCTGCTAATATAGTGCTGCGATGCATCGCTACCATCGCCATTTATAGGGTAGACCACCATCCACAACGACGCATCCCAATCGGTAGTACGCATCTTTGTTTGCCACGTCGTTAGGGCAACACCAAATAGCAGCAACAATAACGTTAATATTCGTAATTGGCGGAACATGTGTTTGTTGTCCTGTATGCTTCCAAAGAAATAGATAATTTATGTGTCGGCGCAAAAACAACATATCTGACTGAAAATATTATCTTATTCAATGGATGTCTCGGAGCGGTAAATGTTTTTTGCAAAAAAAATCCTGGGCAGCCTGCTAAAACCGCTGCCTCTTAGCGTGCTCATCGCGCTGATTGGCGTTTACTTAATCTGGTTTAGTCAACATCAGAAACTCGGTCGCTTTGCTGTCGGCCTGGCACTCGTGCTGCTAATCAGTTTCTCTACACCGTTTGTTGCGAATAGTTTAATTAAACCACTTGAACAACAATACCCTGCCATTCTTGATACCAACCCCTATAATACGGTGGCGTTTATTGTCGTACTCGGAGGTGGACATTCAGTCGATGACGACACACCTATAAGCAGCCACCTTAGCGGTAGCGCACTAAAACGGCTCATCGAAGGCTTACGTCTGCAACGTGAGCTACCCCACGCCACGCTGATTGTTTCCGGTGGCGCTGTCTTTAGCCAGCATCGCGAAGCAAACACCATGACTGCTGTGATCAAGGCCTTAAAAATTAACGATGACAAACTCATTATCGAAAATAACGCACGTGATACGGCATCCCAAGCGAACGCCATTGCAGAGCTAGTGGACGACCAGACCTTCTTGCTCGTCACCTCTGCGGCCCACATGCCACGCAGCATGTTGCTCATGCAACAACACGGTTTAAATGCCATCGCAGCGCCCACTGACTATCGCGCCACCAAAACCGACGCGAGTGACATCACTGCGTATTTCCCAAGCGGGACATACCTAAAAAAATCGGAGAGCGCCATCCATGAATATTTGGGACAATGGTGGGCCATGCTTCAGCACTAACACTTGGCTATCAAACCTATGAACTCTACTCGAATCATTATTGGCTGTGGCTATGTCGGACAATACCTTGCTCATGCAGAAATGGCGGCAGATCACTCAGTTAATGGCTTTGCCACCCATGCAGATAAGGCGCAACAGCTCAGTCAACAAGGAATCGACTGTGGCGTATTGAATCTCGATGATGCCAATACAGTCGCACCAAACCTTAAACAGAGGGTAGTGCACTACCATGTGCCACCACCCTCATCAGGTCGCGTTGATCTGCGCGTCAGCACGTTTATCAACTTAATCGATAAGCAGCCCTTACCAAAGCGCATCGTATTAATTAGCACGACAGGGGTTTATGGCCATGTGCCCTCGGGGTATAATACCGATGGTCGCTGGGTCACTGAAGCATTCCCCACCAACCCGCAAAGTGATCGTGCCCGATGTCGGCTCAGTGCCGAGCAACAATTCTCGACCTGGTGTCAGCACAACCACGTTGAACTTGTTGTATTACGTGTACCTGGCATCTATGGGCCCGGTCGCACACCCGAAGCAAGATTAAGCAAGCCGGTCGTATGCAAAGAGGAAGCACCCTTTAGTAATCGCATCCACGTTCATGATCTCGTCAACGCATGTGCACGGGCGGCCAGCATTGAATCGCCTCTGCCCTTATATAACGTTAGTGACGGCCAACCATCGACGATGACCGAATACTTTAACGCCGTTGCCGATCACGCTCACTTGCCGAGACCCAAATCGATTAGCTTAGAGCAAGCTAAGAGTGAGCTGTCTCCCGCTATGCTGTCTTATTTGTCCGAATCACGCCGAATAGACAATACGCTTATGCGCGAACACCTGGGGGTGCGCCTACGTTTCCCTGATTTGGCATCAGGGCTTGCCGATTGTTTCAAGCAACAGGACAGTCATCATTAAAGCGCTGCACCGTTGGCTCTCTCTTTTTATTCAACGCCAATACACCGACTTGGCGAGTGGCGAAGCACTGTGGCAAATTTCGCTGTTAGGTCTTGCGACAGGGATTGCCTCTGGCCTGGTCATTGTTGGCTTTCGTTTTCTGGTTGAGAGCACCCAGGGTTCTTTTTTAGGCGGCGATTACGAAAATTATGAATCGCTACCTTATCTATGGCGATTTCTACTCCCGCTGCTAGGCGGCCTATTAATCGGCCTCATTTTTCATTGGCTATCAAAAGAGGATTCTGGCGTTGGTATCGTTCATGTCGCTGAACGCTTGGCCTACCATCAAGGCCGCCTACCGCTGCGCAATGCGCTACTGCAAACTTTCGGCGCGGCAACGAGTTTAATCAGCGGTCAATCAGTAGGCCGCGAAGGTCCAAGCATCCATCTTGGTGCAGCCAGTGCGAGCCTGCTCGGCCAATGGCTACGACTGCCTAACAATAGTATTCGCGTCTTAGTAGGGTGTGGCGCAGCAGCAGCAATTGCCGCTTCGTTTAATACGCCCTTGGCCGGGGTGATCTTTGCAATGGAGGTTATTCTTATGGAATACACCATCGCAAGTTTCACACCAGTGATTCTTGCTGCGGTCAGCTCCACGCTATTAACGCGATTGTTTTACGGCGACAGTGCCGCGTTTAACGTTCCCGCCATGACCCTGCAATCTGCTTGGGAGCTACCTTATGTATTAGTGCTTGGTTTAGTCATTGGCACACTCGCTGCCACCTTTATTCATATAGCAGGTAAACTCTCCTCCTCCTTTGGCAAACATGCCGTGTGGCAACGCATGACTATTGCTGGGGCACTCATGGGGCTGGTCGCCGTTGCTGCACCGCAAATCATGAGCATTGGTTACGATACGGTCAATGCTACCTTACTCGGCACTATTAGCCTGAGTGTTTTACTGTTAATTGTCGCGGCCAAACTCCTTGCCTCGGCAACGGCCATTGGACTTGGCGTACCCGCTGGATTTATTGGTCCAACCCTTGTCATCGGTGCCGCAGCGGGTGCCGTCATGGGAGCGATTGGCCAAACACTGTTCCCTGAAATCGTTTCTAATACTGGGTTTTACGCCATGCTAGGCATGGCAGCGATGATGGCAGCGACCTTACAAGCGCCACTGTCAGCGCTGACCGCCATGGTTGAACTCACTGCCAACCCTCAAATCATTCTTCCCGGTATGTTGGCCGTCATCGCCTCAGGGCTAACCAGCCGCGAATTATTTGGTAAGGCCTCTTTAGTGCTAACGCTACTGCAGGCTCGCGGACTTGATTACCGAAATAATCCAGTCGCACAATCACTACGTCGTATCGGTGTCACCAGCGTTATGGACCGCAGTTTTGCTGAAAGCACCGCGTTACTTAGTAACGCCGACGCATTAACTCTTTTACGTAAAAACCCACAGTGGATTATTGTTGCAAATAAAGAGCGCAACACTAATAACCAACTTTTGCTCCGTGCTGCAGACCTTGCTCGCTATACCGAGCAATCGGCAAGCGAAACGATTAACTTGCTCAACATACCTGCCCAGCGCTTGCATTGGGTGAGTATCGATCCTCAATCGACATTGCAAGAAGCCTTGGAAGCATTAAATAATTCAAAGGCCGACATATTAGTGGTCTTACGCAAACGGCCTTTCGCCTCCGATCTTGTCTATGGTGTACTGAGCTGTGATACGATCGATGCCAATTATCATTTGAAACCACGCTACACCAGCGTCTCCAATCGTGGCGGGGAGAATCGTTAATGGAATGGGTCAAAGCCTTTCACATCATATCTATAGTGACCTGGTTTGCCGGGCTGTTTTATTTGCCGCGTCTCTATGTTTATCACGCCATGTCTGACGATGAAATCAGCAACGAACGTTTTAAGATCATGGAGCGTAAGCTCTATAAAGGCATCATGACACCGAGCATGCTAGTTACGCTGATTTCCGGCGGCTGGCTATTAAGTAGCGTTTGGTCGACGTATTCTGGCGACTTATGGCTGCATTTGAAGCTCTTTTTAGTGCTGATTTTAGTGATTTACCACTTCTACTGCGGCAAGCTGAATACTGCATTTAAGCGCGATAATAATCAGCATGGCCATGTCTTTTATCGTTGGTTGAATGAAATGCCTGTGCTCGGGCTAATCGCCATCATTATCTTTGTTGTCGTCAAGCCTTTTTAGGACAATATACCTATTTTGGTAGGGAGCACTGTCAAAATTCCGTCTCACGCAGACCTCTTTACGGTTAGTTATGCACATCGGCAGAAATTAAAATATTTTTCAAGGCTTTTTTATATAAAAACTAGAAAAAATTTTAATAAAATCATAACCTATTGATTTTTAATGATTTTATATATCGATCAATTTGTAACCAATTTGTAAGCAGCACTATAAAAACCGCTGTTTTATAGTATACATTGCAGTTAATCCACAGACTTATCCACAGATTTTGTGGATAACACCAACGAACAATCACTTAGCGATAAAAACAATGATTTACGTCACCCTTAGTCATCGATCACTATAGTTTTGACCATGAAGTCAACCCTAAATGACACTATTTTGCGTATTGCCGTCGCCACGCCGCTTTATTGTTTATTCGATTATTTAGCGCCCATCGATGTAGATATTTCGAATCTATCACCTGGTAGTCGTATTGAAATTCCATTTGGCAAAAGTAAACGCTTTGGTGTCTTAATCGAAATGGCTAAAAAAAGTGACGTTCCACAAGAACGCCTGCGTAGAGCAATTCGCTGCATCAATAGTGACGACATACCACAAGAGCTACTCGCACTGTGTCGTTGGGCTGCGGACTATTACCATCACCCCGTAGGCGACGTTATTGCAACAGCGCTACCCACCTTACTGCGCCACGGAAAAACGGTGAGTGATGCCACCGTTAACCATTGGTCATTAACCCAAGTCGGGCAGGAGTGTGACACTGAATCGCTCGCTCGTGCACCACGCCAACAAACACTATTGCAACAATTTCAGCGCGCCACACATTTCATGCTCAGCCGTGCAGAATTACAAGCCAGTGACTTTGCCTGGCAGCCATCATTAAAAACGCTTATCGACAAGCAGCTAGTACAACCCTGTGAACCCAACCTTAGCGCTGAGGTTAAAACATCCAGTGTCGAACTCAACGACGACCAGCAAACTGCTACTGAGAAAATTCAACAAAAGCTGGGTAGCTTCAGTTGCTTTCTCCTTGAGGGTGTAACAGGTAGTGGCAAAACCGAAGTCTATTTCGAAGCGATGCAAATGGTCTTAAACGAAAACAAACAGTGTTTGGTGCTAGTACCTGAAATTGGTTTAACACCACAATTAACGCAACGCATTGAAAAACGGTTTAACCAGAATTTCGTTGCTTACCACTCTGGCCTTAACGACAGCGAACGTGCACGTGCTTGGCAAGATGCCGCCAGTGGCAAGGCCAAAATTATTATCGGCACCCGCTCAGCGGTGTTTTTACCCTTGGCTAACCCCGGCCTCGTTATCGTTGATGAAGAACATGATCTGTCATTTAAGCAACAAGATGGCTTTCGTTATCATGCCCGCGACATCGCTATTCGTCGCGCCCAGCAACTCAATATTCCTATCGTGCTGGGTTCGGCCACACCGTCTATAGAATCGAGCGAGAACGTTCGTAATATGCGCTATCACTGCCTGCATTTGCCTAAACGAGGCGGCAAGGCCAACCCACCCACCGTTGGCCTTGTCGACATGCGTCGCCAAGCACTCAAAGGCGCCTTATCACCCCTATTAATCGCGCACATGGAGCGGACCTTAGAAAAAGGCGAACAAATACTGTTATTTGTTAACCGCCGCGGCTACGCTCCTGCCCTGTTCTGCCATGACTGTGGCTGGATAGCTAAATGTCAGCGCTGCGATGCCAATATGACCGTGCATCACACCAAACATTGCCTACGCTGCCATCATTGCGGCGGACAACGCGCACTCGATAAACACTGTGGGGACTGTCAAAGCACAGAGATCACTACGCTAGGCTTTGGTACGGAACAAATTGAAGACACCTTGACCAAGCTATTCCCTTATCAACGTATCGTGCGTATCGACCGCGATACGACCCAACAAAAAGGCTCGATGAACAAACTGCTAAATCAAGTCGAAGAAGGCCAAGCAGATATCTTGATCGGCACGCAAATGATCGCCAAAGGCCATCACCTACCTAACATTACACTCGCCGCCATTCTTAATGCCGACCAAGGATTATTCGCTACCGATTTTCGGGCGCTGGAACACCTCGCCCAACTTATCGTGCAAGTCACAGGAAGAGCAGGGCGCGGAGACAAGGCCGGCCATGTGCTCATTCAAACGCATTACCCAGACCATCCCTTATTGCAAACCCTAATCAATGACGGTTACCGTGCTTTTAGTGAGCGATTAACGACAGAACGCAGAGCAGCTGAACTACCACCCTTTAGCCATATGGCCTTATTGCGTGCCGAAGCGGTAGACGAGGCATCACCTATGCAATTTTTACAATCCGCCAAAGAGCAGGCCGAACCCTTAGCGATGGACAATACCTTTTTACTTGGCCCCATCCCCGCACCCATGACAAAACGCGCAGGACGTTTTCGGGCGCAACTATTAATACAGGCCAGCGATCGACGCAGCTTACATGCACTGCTCTATCAATGGGTACGACAACTGTCGAGCATCAAGCTGGCAAGAAAAGTTCGGTGGTCTATCGATATTGATCCAATGGATATGAATTGATCATAGAATCTTAACGAAGAACATACATACTATTACCGTATGATCGCCTTTAAATAAACTATCCATCAGCTTCATTTTGATGATTAGCCGCCCTACTATTCTGGCTGGCATACCCCCCCAGCAATGAAGAGAGGCACCCTAAAGCCTATACTAGCTTGTTCCACTTGCGCTCATCTACTGACGCTTCATAATAGTCGCCGTTGATTCAAGATTCTCGGAAACCCTAGCCTTTATGAAACACCCGCTACAAGCGCTGCTCTCTAGCGCACTAGACAAAATTATCGCTGATTTAGAACTCAGCCTCGACAACCGTACCGTCCATATTGAAGCCACGCGCGATAAAGCACACGGCGATTTCGCTAGCAATATGGCAATGGCCTTAACCAAGGTCGCACGTCGTAATCCACGTGAACTTGCGCAGCTCATCATCAACGCATTACCTGATAATGCCATTATCGAAAAAACAGAAATTGCCGGGCCAGGCTTTATTAATTTTTATCTTAAACCCAATGCCTGGCATAGCATTGTTGCTGAAGTATTAAACGCGGGCGATAACTTTGGCCTTAGCAAACACGGCGCAGGACAAAAGATTCAGCTAGAGTTCGTCTCAGCTAACCCTACCGGCCCCTTACATGTCGGTCATGGCCGTGGAGCAGCCTATGGCGCCACCCTTGCTGATTTATTAGCTGCAGTCGGCTATCAAGTTGACCGCGAATACTACGTCAACGACGCCGGTCGACAGATGGATATTCTCGCCACCAGCATTTGGTTACGCTATTTAGAGCAATGTGGCGAAACCATTGCTTTCCCAAGTAATGGCTATCAAGGCGACTACATCAACAACATAGCAGCCGATGTTTTTAAAGACAAGAACGAAGGTTTAAAGGTAGGCGCTCAAGAAGCTTTCTCAAACATCCCTGACGATGAACCCGCTGGCGGTGATAAAGAAGCGCATATCGATGGCCTGATCAATAATGCTAAAACGCTACTTAAAGATAACTACTTTGTTTTTCATCAGGCTGGGCTAGA
The DNA here is from genome assembly GCA_002400905.2 of Gammaproteobacteria bacterium. Lineage (GTDB taxonomy): Bacteria > Pseudomonadota > Gammaproteobacteria. The sequence continues at coordinate 20,203 of NVRQ02000143.1, forward strand.
CGTCATACTCAGCGATATTCGGCAAGACCTGGGCGAATTCGGCGTCAGCTATGAACAGTGGTTTTCAGAACGCTCGCTGGTTAATAGTCAAGCTATCGATAAAGCCATCGCGCGACTACAAGAGGGCGGCCATCTTTATGAAAAAGACGGTGCAACATGGTTCAAGTCTACCCACTTTGGCGATGAAAAGGATCGTGTCGTATTACGCGATAACGGAGCACCCACCTACTTTGCTTCAGACATTGCTTATCACTTAGAAAAATACAGCCGTGGCTATAATAAAGTCATTAACATTTGGGGCGCTGATCATCATGGCTATATCACGCGCGTCAAAGCAGCTATCGAGGCAATGGGCGAAGATCCAGAAAGACTGGAAATTTTACTCGTGCAATTTGTCAGTTTATTTCGCGATGGCAAAAAAGTCTCAATGTCGACACGTAGCGGTTCATTTGTCACCTTGCGTGAACTACGAAAAGAAGTCGGTAATGATGCTGCGCGCTTTTTCTATGTGATGCGTCGCACCGAACAACATATGGATTTCGACCTTGATTTAGCCACATCGCAATCTAACGAAAATCCCATGTTCTACATTCAATATGCCCACGCACGCATTCACACAGTCATGAGCAAACTTGCGGACAAAGGCTTTGCTGTGATTGATACAAGTGTTGCCCTCACACCATTACAAGAAGAGCATGAGGCCGACATCATGATAACGCTCTCGCGTTATCCCGATGCTGTACTCAATAGCGCACTGCAACGTGAGCCACATCAGCTGGTTAATTATCTCAAGCAATTAGCCAGCGATTTTCATGGCTACTACAACGCGCATGAATTTTTAGTCGCAGATAACGCCTTGCGTAATGCGCGACTAACCTTAATTAGCGCAGTTGCTCAAGTATTGAAAAACGGCTTAACATTGCTGGGTGTTTCAGCACCCAAATCAATGTAGAGCCAATGTACTAATGAGTCCATTGATTAGACGACATACGCGGTGCCTATTGGCCTGCGCCCTGAGTGATTGGTGATAGCCCATCACGAGGAAGTACTCTTGGGGTGCGCCTGCGTTGGTCACTATGAAAAAATCCTCACCGTATGCGTAGTCGCCTGCAGTTTTTTCATAATGCCCGCCTTGTCTCGGCGCAATATTCACTCGCCTATGTCACCCAATCAATG
>NVRQ02000144.1 GCA_002400905.2 Gammaproteobacteria bacterium
CACTAGAAACGAATGGGCTGAAATAACTAATATTGAACAAAAAGAGCGAAATCTACCAAAGTTGGGTATGAAAGGTACTTATTCATTCTATCTGGTAACGGTGAAACTTGAGGATGGTAGTACGTCAATTGTAAGAATAGAGAATAAATCGAATATTCAGCCTCATGGTTGCTTACCTGTTAAGGTAAGCCTATTTTATTCTGGCGATAAAATGATTTTAGTCGATAATGAAAAATTACTATTTTCCGAAATAAAAAGAACTCCCTGCAGTGAGTAAAACATAACAAAAAAATCCAGCGGACAGCTTAACGATGCTTCATGTCTAAAGATTTAATTGAAAGCATTAATATGCTAAGAAACGCAGATTCAAGTTGCTAGTGCAACCGTTGGCCTAATCCCGAAAAATCCTCATTGGGTGCTTTAAGGCCAAGGCATTTTCTCGGTCGGTTATTGTGTTATCCATCACCCCACGGGACTAAACACCTAGTAACTTCGCACATATTTAATGCGCAGCTCAAAATTACGATCATCGGCTTTTCGATACTTAAGGGCCCACATGACAAGCCATTAGACTAAAGATAGCACTTGAGACTATTAATGATAATCATTATCATTAGCTTTGTATCTTTCACCTTCTTATATGCAGGAGCTTAGGCCAATGTTCGGGCTAAAACGTTTATTTATACTAATATTGGCAATAATTCTGCCGTTTTCAGGTCAGTTGGTCTTCGCTGGAGAACAATTGGTGGTCTATTCTGGCCGTAGCGACCGGTTTGTTTTGCCTGTTGTTGAGGCTTTTACTGAAAAAACCGGCATCAAAGTCATTCTTCACAATGCGGAATCGACCGCCCTACTGAATAAGCTTACCCTTGAGGGTAAACGTACTGAGGCAGATTTATTTCTCAGCAACGATGCTGGCAATCTGCAAGTTGGCGCGGACAAGGGCTTATTTTTAGCTCTGCCCGATGAGTTAGCCGCTAATATTCCTGCACAATACCGCGCACCAGATAATGCCTGGATTGGTCTCTCCAGCCGTATGCGTGTTTTGGTGGTCAATACTGAGTCTGGCAATGTGGATTCAATTAACTCAGTTTTCGACTTGGCGGACCCTGCGCTTAAAGGTCGCCTTGCGATCACCAGCAGTGCTAACGGGAGTTATGTCGCCGGTACCACGGTTTACCTGCTTGCAGCAGGCGAAGAAAAAACGAAACAGTGGCTAGAAGGCATGAAAGCCAATGTTGATGGCAAGGTATTTAACAAACATAGCGCTGTAGTAAAAGCCGTTGCTAAGGGCAAGGCCGATGTCGGTCTGGTTAACCATTACTACATCTATCGTCACTTAGCAGAACATCCTAATTCACCAATTAAAATTGTCTTACCCGACCAAGGTGACGATGGCATGGGCGTTGCCGAAAATGTCGCTGGCGTTGCGATAAGTCAATATAGCAAAAAAATAGATGCGGCGAAAAAGTTCGTTGCCTTTTTAGTATCTGAAGAAGGCCAAAAAATCTTTGCTGAAATCAATCGTGAATACCCTGTGCGTCCCGGTGTCGCAACGGCAGCTGAAGTACCCATCGCTGGCAGCTTTAAGGTTTCTGACGTTGCCATGTATAAATTAGGCGCTGAACGCAATCGCACTCTCGATCTCATCGAATCAATAGGTATGCCTTAGTACTCAACGAGGCACTAGCTCAACCATGCATTCGGTTGCTCGCCCTCTCGCCAGCACTGCCAGTCTTGTGGCTTTGCTGGCTGCCATTCCTCTTATTTTTGTTGGCTATAACAGCAGCCAACTGACGCTGGCTAAATGGGTAGCCCTTTGGCAAAACCGGATACCGGAACTCCTAGCCAATACACTATCGCTCAGCGTATTAGTTGCCATTGGCTGTTTGATATTAGGCATTAGTTCTGCCTGGCTTGTTGCGCGACGTGATTTTAAAGGTCGGCGCGTAGTCAGTTGGTTATTGATATTGCCTCTGGCAATACCAACGTATGTCTTTGCTCACATCTATACCATCATGACTGCCGATGATGGCTGGCTAGGACAAATCTGGTTAGTTTTTTTTGATAGCTCTTTAGATATATTTAATATCTGGGGGACAGCGTTAGTCTTAACGCTTGCTGGATTTTCTTACGTTTTTCTATTAGTGCGTATTGCTTTAATGGATGCTAATCGCAGCCTTGAAGAAGCAGCGCGCATTCAAGGCGCCAGTTCTTTAGCAGTATTTTGGCACGTCAGCCTGCCTTTAATACGTCCTGCTATAGCAGCAGCTATGGCAGTGGTGGTATTACACACTTTGTCTGATTTTGGCGCGGTCAGTATGTTGCGCTTTCAAACGTTTACCTTAAGTATTTATTTGCAAATGAGCGGGCGCTTAGATTATGAAGCAGCGGCAGGATTGAGCTTGATTCTCGTCGCTCTGAGCCTTACTTTTATGATTCTTGAGCGATTTTTTCGCCGTCGCGCACGTTATTTTAGCACTGCGCAATCACGTCACCACACAGCTCGAAAAGCTAGCAAAGGTGAGCTAGTAATCATTTGGTCGTGGCTTGGTTTGATTTGTTTATTTGCCTTTTTATTGCCGCTACTGTGGATGCTACAGTGGACTTGGCAAGCCATCACTAATGGCGCTATCGATGCACGCTTTTGGGGTTACACTTTTAACTCCCTAACGGTTGGCGCCCTTGCCGCAACCCTTGCAATGGTTATCGCGTTGCCTGTTGGCTTATTTCATACGCGTATCAAATCGCGATTAAGCAGTGCCTGTTTATATTTTTCAAGTGTTGGCTTTGTATTACCGGGACCAGTCGTCGCACTAGGCATCATTAGTTTTGCTGTTTTTGCCTTGCCCGCGCTTTACGGAGGGCTAACACTATTGGTGCTCGCACTAGTCATTCGTTTTCTGCCATTAGCCGTGCAGTCACAAGAAGCCGCAATGCAACAATTAACACCTTCTATAGAACAAGCGGGACGTGTGCTCGGCGCCGGCCCACTGGAAAACCTAAAACGTGTCATTTTGCCCATGATTCGCGGCGGTATGGCGAGCGCTTGGGTTTTGGTGTTTATTGATTCAATTAAGGAGTTACCGGCTACCTTATTATTACGCCCGGTTGGGTTTGATACCTTACCTGTTCGTATCTGGATAGAAGCCAGCGAAGAAATGCTCGAATTGGCTGCTCCCGCCGCACTCATTATCGTGATTGCTACCATTCCCGCCATATGGTTAATGGCCCGCACGGGTGTCAACAACAATGGCAACCAAGACGAAGCGGCATCGCGCGGCTTCTAAAGACCCAACAGTACAATATAAAACGTGGTTTTTACTTGGTTTTTGCCGAACTGCTAGGTAAAATCCCAATCCTCAACATGTCTCTTTTGTGGGAGAGCTCCTGCTTATAGCAATACCAAGCAGGGCACCGAAGGCGCAAACACGTCCGTAAACGCTCAGGTATCCGGAACCACTGAAGATGTTGACTCTGGAGAGTAGTGATCTAGTCCAGATAACTCATCAATATGTGAGATTATCGCGTAGGTGATTGATGAGTTATCCGGGCCAGAATGACTCGCCGAAGGGGCTAAGCTCTCAGGCACACAGGACAGAGGGACGGCACTGCGTAGCAAGATGTCGCCTTTTTGTAGCACAAACTGTGAACCCTAATGAAACAAACCGTATTACACCCTGAACACGTAAAGCTTGACGCCAAAATGGTCGATTTTGGTGGCTGGCATATGCCTATTAATTACGGCTCACAAATCGACGAACACCATCAAGTGCGAACTGATGCGGGCATGTTCGATGTTTGTCATATGACCGTTGTCGATTTACACGGCGACGGTGTCCGCGATTTTCTCAAACACTTATTAACCAATAATATCGATAAGCTCGAGGTATCAGGCAAAGCGCTCTATACCTGCATGCTAAAAGAAAACGGCGGCATCATTGATGACCTCATCGTCTATTACATGACCGATACGTGGTTTCGCATGGTCGTCAATGCCTCAACCCGCGAAAAAGATATTGCTTGGATAGAAAAACACGCTGCTGATTATGCTGTCGATGTCAACGAGCGAGATGACCTTGCCATGATCGCGGTTCAAGGTCCCAATGCACGGGCTAAAGCCAATGCCGCGCTAGGCGCTGAAGCAACAGCAAAGTGCGAAGGGCTTAAACCTTTTGTTGCGGTTGATCACGCAGGCTTGTTTATCGCCCGTACCGGCTACACGGGTGAAGATGGCTATGAAATTATTATGCCTAACGAGCAAGCGCCCGCATTATGGCAAGCGCTACTTAATAAAGGTGTGAAAGCCTGTGGTCTTGGTGCACGTGACACGCTGCGTTTAGAAGCCGGCATGAATCTATACGGTAGTGATATGGATGAAAGTATCACGCCATTGGTTTCTGGCTTAGCTTGGGTCGTTGCATTAGAACCAGCAGACCGCAAATTCATTGGTCGCGACGTGTTAGAAGCACAAGCTGCGGAAGGCAATCACGATCAATTTATTGGCCTGGTATTAACCGAGCGCGGGGTATTGCGCAATCACCAAAAAGTATTTGCCGGTGGCGAACTTGTCGGCGAGATCACCAGCGGTAGCTTCTCGCCTACGCTAGGACATTCTGTCGCCCTGGCACGAATTAAACATAGCATCAAAGATAGCTGTGAAGTGGATATGCGTGGAAAACTTGTGACGGTGCGCATTGTCAAACCACCCTTCGTCCGCAAAGGAAAATCATGCCTTGTCTAATCATTACTCCCGGGAGGTAACATCATGAGCGACATTCCTACACAAATAAAATACACAAAAAGTCACGAATGGGTAGAAATTCTTGACGACGGTACGGTACGTATCGGCATTACCGATCATGCTCAAGATTTGCTAGGGGATATGGTCTTTGTTGAGCTGCCTGAAGTCGGTGACGAAATTATTGCAGGTGAAGAATCCGCAGTCGTTGAATCAGTTAAAGCCGCATCCGATGTCTATAGCCCTCTCAGCGGTGAAATTACTGCTATTAACGAAGCCGTTACCGAGACACCCGAAATCGTCAACCAAAGCCCCTATGAAGGCGGTTGGTTATTTGAACTAAAGCCCTCTGCCGAAACAGAAATTGATGACTTGCTAGATGCTGACGCCTATAACGAATTAGCCGAAGCGGATAGCCACTAATTTAGAAACGACTATGCCATTTATTCCTCATACTGAAGCCGAAACCAAAACAATGCTTGATGCAATCGGTGTTGACAGCATCGAGCAATTGTTCGATGAAATACCTGCCGAATTACGCATCAACAAGCTAAGCAACGTTCCTGTGGCAATGTCCGAAATGGAAATCGGCCGTTTGATGTCAGATCGTGCAGAACAAGATGCTCACCTGCAATGCTTTATTGGCGCGGGCAGTTATGAACATCATATTCCTGCAGCGGTATGGGAAATCACTACCCGCGGCGAATTTTATAGTGCCTATACACCGTATCAAGCTGAGGCCAGCCAAGGCACGCTACAGCTACTTTATGAATACCAAACCATGATGGCTGAGATCATGGTAATGGAGGTATCAAACGCCTCTTTATATGATGGCGGTTCCGCGCTAGCAGAAGCCGTATTAATGGCTGTGCGTAGTCAACGTAAAAAGACAGCCAAGCGTATAATAATGCCGCGTGCTGTTAACCCTAATTACCGCCGTACTGTTCGATCAATCGTATCAAGCCAAAACATTGAGTTGATCGAAGTTGATTACGACAAAGCATCCGGACAAATAGTTATTGAAGACGGGTGTGCTGATAACAATGACATTAGTGCGCTCATTATTCCACAGCCTAATTTCTTTGGTGTAATTGAGGAAGTTGACGCGCTGACTAACTGGGCACATAAACATAACATTTTAGTCATCGGTGTCGTTAACCCCATCGCAATGCAGTTGCTTAAAGCCCCGGGCCAATGGGGTGAAAGTGGTGCCGATATCGTCTGCGGTGAAGGCCAACCTCTTGGCATTCCACTTTCTTCTGGTGGACCCTATTTTGGCTTTATGTGCTGCAAGGAAAAATTCGTCCGTCAAATGCCTGGCCGTATTATTGGTCGTACCGTTGATGTCGAAGGCAAACAAGGGTTTAGCCTCACCTTACAAGCGCGTGAACAGCATATTCGTCGCTCTAAAGCCACGTCAAACATCTGTACTAACCAAGGCCTTATGGTCACTGCAGCAACCATACATATGTCTTTGTTGGGCGCAGACGGTCTGGCACGTGTTGCAGCGGCGAGCCATAAAAACACCCTATCCCTCATTACAGCAATCTCCAAGATCGATGGCGTAAAAGTGGCATTTAACAATCCCTGCTTTCACGAATCCGTCATCCAGCTGGCTCGCCCTGCCTCAGAAGTCCTCGATGAATTAATTCAATACGGTATTCTTGGCGGCTACGATCTCAGCAAAGACTATCCGGAATTAGGCAATGCCATTGTTATCTGTGCAACAGAAACAAAAACAGACGCTGACATAGCCGCCTATAGCGAGGCTATGCACGCTGTCATGCACGACCTTCCTATCGCCAGCAACGATCAATAAAAACGAATAGAGAATCGCATGTTAATTTTTGAACATAGCGTCGACAAACGACGCAATCCCAGTCAGTCTCCGCGCGACATGGCTGACATCAGTGATCTGCCGCAGTCTTGCTTACGCGAAACAGCGCCGAAACTTCCCGCTGTTTCTGAAATGCAAACAGTGCGTCATTACACTCGTTTGTCGCAAAAGAATTTTTCTATCGATACGCAGTTCTATCCGCTGGGTTCTTGCACAATGAAATACAACCCGCGCGCCTGTAATAAGTATGCGATGTTACCTGGATTATTACGCAAGCATCCACTCACCCCTGCCAAATATAATCAAGGCACACTGGCATGCCTCTATGAGCTTCAAGAGATGCTCAAAGACGTCACGGGCATGAAAGAAGTATCCCTATCACCAATGGCTGGCGCTCAAGGTGAGTTTGCCGGCGTTGCGATGATTCGCGCTTATCATGATGCACGCAACGATGATGTACGCAGTGAAATATTAGTCCCCGACGCCGCACACGGCACCAACCCTGCTACTGCAGTGATGTGTGGTTATAAAGCACGCGAAATCCCAACAGACAAAAATGGCGATGTCGATCTCGACGCGCTACGCGCTGCCGTTGGCCCACAAACCGCCGGCATTATGTTGACCAACCCTTCTACTTTGGGCGTGTTCGAACGTAAGATTGCTGAAATCGCAAAGATCATTCACGAAGCAGGCGGACTCCTTTATTACGATGGCGCTAACCTGAATGCTATTCTTGGTAAAGTCAGACCGGGGGATATGGGCTTTGATGTCATTCATATGAATTTGCATAAAACCTTTTCCACCCCTCACGGTGGCGGTGGCCCAGGTGCTGGCCCCGTTGGCGTCAGCGAAAGATTGGTCCCCTATTTACCCGTGCCCATGGTGACTTACGATGACAAATCGTATCGCATTATCAGTGAAGACGATTGCCCCAACACCATTGGCCGCTTATCTGCGCACATGGGCAATACTGGCGTTTTATTGCGTGCTTACATTTATGCTCGCTTGCTAGGTGCCGAGGGCATGGTGCGTGTTGCTGACTACGCTACGCTAAACGCCAATTACATGATGGTGCGCTTAAAAGAAAAAGGCTTTGACATGGCCTACCCAGAGCGTCGCGCCACACACGAATTTATTCTGACCTTAAAGAAGCAAGCGAAAGAACTAGGCGTCACCGCTATGGATATCGCCAAGCGAATCCTCGACTATGGTTTTCATGCGCCAACAACGTATTTTCCGCTGTTAGTTCCTGAATGTTTTTTGATCGAACCAACTGAAACCGAAAGCAAATATGAGCTCGACGCGTTTATTGAAGCAATGGCTGAAATACTACAAGAGTGCCATCGCGATGCCGAAATGGTAAAAGCTGCGCCGCATACCTTACCCGTACGTCGTCTTGATGATGTTCGGGCCGCGCGTCAACTTGACTTGGTTTGGAAAAAAAACGCTTAAGAATCTACTAGCAGGCTGTTGAAAACAGTCTCAGGTGAGTACGAGACAAGGCAAAATTTGACGAATACCCCAAGGGCACCTAGAAAGCGCAGTTTACGCGTTGTAAATGAGCACTTTGAGGCGAATTTTAATGCCGTATCGTGCCACATGAGACTTTTTCAACAGCCTGCTAATAACGGATATTTACTTTCTAGCTCGCTCGCAGGCAAAGGTACGCTGTAGTAAAAACCTTGCATGGCATCGCAACCGTGCGCAAAAAGAAACTGCTCTTGTTTTTTTTGCTCTATGCCTTCGCCTATCACGTGTAATTTTAGTGCCTTAGACATCGCGATAATGGCAACCACCAAGGCGTCGGCACGATCAGAACTGCCAATTTCACTAACAAAAGAACGATCAATTTTAATAAAGTTGAACGGCAAGTTTTTTAATGTTGATAAAGAAGAAAACCCCGTACCAAAGTCATCCAGTGAAAGACGTATACCCAAAGAACGTAACTGAGTCATCGTATGGGTTGCTTGCTTAATATTTTCAAGTAAGCGAGTTTCCGTCAATTCCAGCACTAAACGTTGATGATCAATTTCATAATGACTGAGGACTTCTGCTATTTCAACAGCGAAGGCCGGTTTTTCAAAGTGAGGGGCGCTAATATTAACTGAAATGTAATCGACGTTTGGCCAGCGACGTAAATGAGAGCACGCTGTTTTTATTACCCAACACCCAATACTAATAATTAAATCACTTTTTTCGGCAATTGAAATAAACTGTCCTGGCGATATCAATCCTCGCTGCGGATGATGCCAACGTATTAACGCCTCCAAGGCCATCACACCTTCATCTTTAAGATCGAAAATCGGCTGAAAATAGAGCTCCAATTCATTATTATCGATGGCACTGTACAACTCATTAGCAATGAGCAAATCGCCCTGCACGGCATCCTCCATATCAGCAGAGAAAAAGCGAATCGTATTCTTACCTTCATTTTTTGCCCGATACATTGCAATATCAGCATGCTTGATAATTTGATCCGCATCCGTGCAATGCTCATCAATCACCGTCACGCCGATACTGGTGCCCACTCGCTGCTCTTCACCATCGATAAAATAACTCTGGTTAATGGCTTCCTTTAATTTCTCCGCCATTTGATAGGCTTTTTCGCCCGCTGTTTCTGCGATTTTCCCTAACATCGTTAGCAAAATTACGAATTCATCGCCGCCAAGACGCGCCAGAACATCCTCACGTCGAGTCACTGCACGAATACGTTCCGCAACAATAACCAGTAATCTATCTCCTGAGGAATGGCCCTTGGTATCATTAATGGCCTTAAACTCATCAAGATCAATGAAAATAATTGCACTGTATTCGCCATGATGCTTAGCCATTGGTATCGCCTGCTCGACATGTTCATGTAACAGCGTGCGGTTAGCTAGGCCCGTTAACGGATCATGGTAGGCAAGAAAGTGAACGCGTGTTTCCGCCTTTTTTTGTCGGATCGAATAACGTATAGAGCGTTCAAGTACTTCAGGCGACAGACCGCCTTTGAATAAATAATCTGTTGCGCCGGCCTCCATCGCGATAACATCAAGATCATGACTCTTAACGCCGGTTAACAAGATGATGGGGATATCGACAAACCCTTCGCTGGAAACTTCTTGAATAAGCTCAATACCCGTGACAACACCAAGGCTATAGTCAAACAAATAGATGTCATGACAGCGCTTGGCAATTTCTTCCCTGGCCTGCGCTATATCCGCTATCCAGGTAAGCAAATATTGATCTTTACCGTAGATACCGTCAAAAATTTGCGCAATTAAAATATAGTCTGCACGATCATCTTCTACTAATAGAATACTGATCAAACCTCGGCTGCTCGTATGCTGACAAGCGCTCATGGAGCCTCTCTAGCGCGAAAACCATGTAAATACTCAGAGCGGATAGCCCCAGTTAAAATGCACATGAAAAGCATGCTCCTTTTGCTTTCTCACTGACGAATACTGCCATTGAATGGTTCCAATATTGGCGCCATCACCCTGTGGCAAAACAAACCCTTTGTCTAAACTAGTATCGACCTTCTAGTACCAAGCTTAAGAACAAATGGTGACTATGCTGGCATTATCAGCGGATTAAAGTCAGCGTATATATGCCGCTATAATGATTTGCTCACCAATTATTATCCACTTAAGCTGACCTACGTCAAATCAAAATCTGTTCATGCTTTGCTAATAGCGAAAAGGAAACGTATTATGCGCAACTCAGCATGCAATAAAGACAACTGGAGATCAACAACGTGTCAGCATTAATCTGTGGTTCTTTAGCCTACGACACTATCATGGTGTTTCCCGATTCCTTTAAACATCATATTCTTCCAGACAAAATTCATATTCTGAATGTTGCTTTTTTAGTGCCTGAGCTGCGCCGTGAGTTTGGTGGCTGTGCAGGTAACGTCGCTTACAACCTAAGCTTACTCGATGGCGACGGAAAAATTATGGCGACAGTAGGCAATGATTTTGGCAATTATCAAAAATGGCTTGATGACCACCACATCACAACAGAACATGTTCGCGTAATTGAGAGCAGCTATACCGCACAGGCCTATATTACAACCGACCAAGACGACAACCAAATCACCGCTTTTCACCCTGGCGCAATGAATTTCTCTAATCAAAATAAAGTCAGCGATGCCAGTGATATTACTATTGGTATCATTTCGCCTGATGGGCGCGATGGCATGATTGAACATGCACAACAGTTTGCTGATGCCAATATCCCTTTTATCTTTGACCCAGGCCAAGGACTGCCTATGTTTGACAAAAAAGAACTCGATCAATTTATTGATCAAGCAACATGGGTTGCTGTTAATGATTACGAAGGCGAAATGCTACAAGATAAAACGGGTGCATCGCTTCATGCAATGCAAGAACGAGTACAAGCTATCATCGTTACCCGCGGTGCCGAGGGCTCACGTATTTATCATGATGGCGCTATTATCGACATCCCCGTTGTTGCAATCGATGAATTAGAAGACCCGACTGGCTGTGGCGATGCCTATCGCGCAGGACTACTCTATGGCCTAATGAATGATATGGACTGGCAAACAACAGGGCGTATCGCTTCACTCATGGGTGCGATCAAAATCAGCAGTGCTGGTACGCAAAATCACAGCTATACAAAAGATGAATTTTACGCGCGCTACAAAGAAACCTTCGGTAGCTCACTCGAATAATAAAATTATTTATTCTAGGGCCTGTTAACAGGCCCTAGTGTAGAGTCGAGCCGGATCAGTAATAGGCTGTTCACAAATGCCACGATGACAGCGATAAGCCGTAAATTCACTTATCGCTGTTAAATTATTTAGCCTCCCCGGCAAATCGTTCTCTGAACTCGCTATCACAACACGAAATTGTCGCGGCGCATAATCGAATCCTGCAGCCCATTGATCTACCGTATCATCAGCGACGCGAAGCACTACTATCTCGGTGGTTGCCAACACTTCGTCTAAAGCGATTAATAAACTACTATACGCCGAGGGCATTCTCTGGATTTCCAGCCACGCGTTAGTAATGGTCTCTAATGCCGCATCGATATAACGTGTATCCCCAACAAGATGGCCTAAGCGTGTGAGTGCGTAGACGGCGATAGCATTACCAGAAGGTATCGCTTCATCTGCGTAATCTTTAGGCCGGTGAACTAATTGCTCATGATCATGCGCTGTAAAATAAAAACCACCTTCATGATTATCGTTAAATTGATTGAGCAACGAATCCGCTAACGCTATAGCAAAATCCAGATCAACACGGCGCCAGCGTGCTTGCAGAGATGACAATAAGGCATCAATTAAGAAAGCATAATCATCAAGAAAGGCATACTGCAAACATTGTCCTCTGGTATAGGCACTTTTTAACTGCTCACCATCCCATAATTTCTCACGGATAAAATCGATGGCATCGTGCGCGCCCTGAACAAGACACGGCTGATCCAAATAACGACCCGCATCCGCAAGTCCTTTTATTAACAAGGCATTCCAACTGGTGAGTTGCTTATCATCAATCTCAGGACTCTCACGTTCTGCTCGCCTCAACAATAAAATCTCACGTGATTGGTCAATACTATTTTCAACATCAGCGGCCGTTAACCCTTGCTGCTTGGCAATATCACCAAGAGATTGGCTAACACGCAAATGCCAACAACCATCAAAATTAGCCGCTTGATCTAACCCATATCGCAGAGCAAATAATTCATACGCGCGCTCGTCCAGTAAGCTTCTTACTTCGCTTGGTGCCCACAAATAGTGCTGGCCTTCCTCACCTAACGAGTCCGCATCGATTGCACTATAAAAACCCGCTTCACTTGAGCGCATCGTCGCTAACGCCCAGCTTGCGGTGGCTAACGCTGTCTTACGAAAACAATCATCATTGAAGGCAAAAGCAGCTTCACTATAGAGGCCAAGTAATAGCCCATTGTCATAAAGCATTTTTTCAAAATGAGGGATATCCCATTTAGCATCAGTGGAATAACGATAGAATCCACCACTGAGCTGATCACATAAACCGCCTTCACTCATGCTTTTAAGAGTCAGCAATAAAATTGATTCGGCAGCGCTATCAGGTGTGCCATTTTTTTGCGTTACAGACCAATGCCGCAGCAATAGACGTAGACGTGTTGTCTGAGGAAACTTAGGTGCCGCGCCAAAGCCTCCATAGGCTTTATCATAAGAAGACTGTAATTGAGCGCGTGCGATATCTAGCGGGCTATAATCGAGATGTTGATCGCCAGATACGCTCTTTATATTTAGCTCTGCGAATGCTTTTTTCACCAATGCGCCTTGCTGGTCGATATCCTCAGCATGCTCATCATAAAATTCTGCGACACCCTGACACACCTCGCCAAAAGACAGTAAACTACCGCGCGCTTGCTTAGGAAAATAAGTCCCACAAAAAAAGGGAATATGATTTTTCGGTGAGAGAAATACCGTCAGTGGCCAGCCACCCGACTTGCCATTATTTAATATAGTGTGGCTAAGCTGATAGATCTTATCAAGATCCGGGCGTTCTTCACGATCAACCTTAATATTAACGAACTGCTCATTCAATAATCTCGCCGTATCGTGATCGGCAAACGACTCATGCGCCATAACATGGCACCAATGACAAGCCGAATAACCTATCGACAATAGAATAGGTTTATTGCTTTTGCGCGCAACAGATAGCGTTGCTGCGTTCCAGGTCTGCCACGCAACAGGATTATCGGCATGCTGCCGCAAATAGGGACTCGTCGCTTTTGATAACTGATTGGTTAATTGAGAAAGCATCATCACCTGCCGTGGGCAATGAGCCTAACACAGGAAGCTTAAAAAAGTGTCCAGGCGCCCGACGGCATCTATCAGGCACCTGGCAATAGCATGGACTTAAGCCGTACGCATTGTCTCTATCATATGGTGCAGGATTGGAGTCAAAATAATTTCCATTGCCATACCCATCTTGCCACCAGGAACAACCAATGTGTTCGGACGTGACATAAACGAGTCCTTAATCATATTCATGAAATAAGGAAAATTTTGCGTTTCAGGGTTGCGAAAACGAATGACAACAAAGCTTTCGTCAGGCGTTGGAATATCACGCGCAATAAACGGATTAGAGGTATCAACCACTGGTACGCGCTGGAAGTTTATATCGGTGCGTGAGAACTGTGGGGTAACCGTATGCACATAGTCATTCATCCGGCGAAGAATCGTATCGGTTACTGCTTCGGCTGAGTACCCACGTTGTGCGCAATCACGATGAATTTTTTGAATCCACTCAAGGTTAACAATCGGTACAACACCTACCAACAAATCAACCCACTGCGCTACATTGGCGTCTTCATTAACAACGCCACCATGCAAACCTTCGTAGAACAGTAAGTCAGAACCTTTGTCTAATGCTTCCCAAGGCGTAAACGTGCCAGGCTTTTGACCATAAGGTGCCGCCTCCTCATCGTTGTGCAAATAATAACGGCGATCGCCACTGCCTGTTTCGCCATACGTCTTAAATAACGCTTCAAGCTTATCGAATAAATTAGCTTCTGGACCAAAATGACTAATGTTGCCACCCGCGTCCTGCGCCTTCGTCACCTCGGCTTTCATCTCAACTCGGTCGTAACGGTGAAAACTGTCACCTTCAACCACAGCGGGAGTAATGCCCTCGCGACGAAAAATATGCTCAAAAGCGTTCTTAACAGTAGTGGTACCAGCACCAGACGAACCGGTTACGGCGATCACAGGGTGTTTTACAGACATCGTTCTCTCTCCAATACGAGTAAAAGTATAGCTAACCAAGACCGCCTAATACCGGTAGTGCTTATATCAGCAGCCTAATAAATGGGCAACCTCAAGAAAATCTCAGGGTTATACGCGCCGTGAGTGCGACGAATTGTTCTATTAGAGACCTTTGCACGATGGTGATTTTTCGTTAGGGCAAGGCAAAATCGTCGAAAAAGCGCAGTTTACACGAGTAAATGAGCATTTTGAGACTATTTTTCTGAGTACCCCCCCTGAGGGGTAAACGCCGCCATAGCGGAAAAGATGCTTCGTGCAAAGGTCTCTAATAAACACAGCGCGAAAACGAGCCATTATACTAAAGCTGCAATCAAGCTGCGAACTGTCTTCACCTAATTGAGATGCAAGACTAGTGCAGGTCGTCGCCCATTTCATAACTTATAATGGCCCCATTTTTTACCATGCAGCGTTGCTCGTTGTCGCCATAGGCCCACTATGACTCCTCCTCGCGCCTTACCTGGTAAAAAATGGGACTCATTCTACTGTTACAAAATGAGTGACAACCTACACTAGCGAACAGAAAACGACCCAAACATATGCCTCACTCCCCTCATTTTCGCATGCTGTGCTTACTG
This sequence comes from Gammaproteobacteria bacterium, assembly GCA_002400905.2. Taxonomy (GTDB): domain Bacteria; phylum Pseudomonadota; class Gammaproteobacteria. Next base: position 14,916 of record NVRQ02000144.1, read on the forward strand.
CTGGTCATTGGCCTCAATGCATGCTCTATCGCACCCCCAAAAAAACCTCATCCTATTGATTTAAATGTAGTTTATTCAACAAACGATGCATCGTCTGGCCTTCTCGCTCAACATGCGCCCTTACTTCGCATTGAAAATGGTCACCGCGAATTCAACAAAATAGGCACTGTGATAGCGAGTAGAGACGAAAAAGGCAAAGAACGCATTGAAATCGACACCCGCCAGGCAACACTCTACAGTGAACAAACCAGTTTTCAAGGCCAGCACGGCCGTTACACCAACCTGATCTATCGCTTTCATTTTAACCGAGTTCCTTTTAGCGTATTACCCTTCAACCTTACTTACGGGCGCAATGTCGGTCTCTTTGTCATCATCACCTTAAATGAAGACGACAAACCCGTCTTGGTTAGCACAGTTCATAGCTGCGGCTGCTACTTAGCATTTGTACCAACCGATCAATTGATAGATTCAGCCTATCCAGCCGGCTGGTCAAAAAATAGCCAATCGGTACTGGGTGAAACATTACCTGGGTTTTTAGAGAAAATAAGTGATAAATCAAGATTTATCATAGACTTAAGAAACTCCAGCCATCGAGTCTATGATCTGTCTTTAGTCTCAAGCGATCACCTATCCAATGATAGAAAATCCGTTCCGATGCGACTCGAACCAATCAGTAATTTACGAAATCTGCCATTAGGTGACGAAAAAATCTCTATGTTTGCTCAACGTGGAGTGCGTAAAGGCTATGTAAAAGGATCACACAAACCATTTGAAGCCTTGCTGATGAGTTGGTGGGCCTTCGATCCCAGAATAGGGGTCGATAAGGACTATGGAGATCCCGAAAAAACCGGTACTATCTTCTATACCAGCCTAAAACCGTGGAACCGGAAAGCCTCTAATATGTGGCCGTTCACCGATTTCCTCGAGTTTTGGGACTGGTCTTTATAGTCACCGTATTTCTCAACATGTGGACAGCACTCTGATAGACACCGCGCTAAGCTGGATTGCAGCGCATCCCCACTGGGCATATTTCATTATTGCGCTGATCGCATTCGGTGAATCGCTCGCTATCGTCGGCCTTATTGTACCCGGCGCGCTGCTATTATTTGGCGTCGGCGCACTCATCGGCAGCGGCGAACTCGCGCTATGGCCAACATTAATCGCAACCGCCATTGGCGCCATATTAGGTGATGGGATTAGCTTTTGGCTGGGCTATCACTTTCGAGAACGGCTAGCAGATCTATGGCCATTTAATCGTTACCCCAAACTCATGAAACGAGGCGTAGTTTTTTTTAAACGCCATGGCGGTAAAAGCATTTTGTTCGGTCGCTTCGTTGGGCCAGTTCGGCCAATCGTTCCTGCGGTAGCCGGCATGATGCGCATGTCTGTACCGAAATATATCAGCATAAACTTGATCTCCGCTATCGCTTGGGCGCCCGCCTATTTATTACCCGCTGCTTTTTTTGTTGGCTATGCCAAAGAAGAAGTCGCTGCCGTCACAACACACGTTATTCTAGTAATCCTGCTTATAAGCGCCGTTGGTTGGCTAATATTTTTAGCCCTACGACTCTGTTTCTTCAGAAAGCCCATCGTTACTCTAGTCAGCGTGTTTGCGTTAGCATTCCTGTCATACCTCAAACTACCTATTGTCCATAACACTGACACCGCTGTTACAAGTCATTGGCAAACCAAGCTTTCTGTGACAAAAGCCTTGCAGGAATATGGTTGGTCACAAGCAGACCGCCTTAGTATTAAATCAATACTCCTGTGGTTTGATCCTCAGGTGTCCGGTCATCACTTACCCCTCATCAACGATTCGTGCCTTGCACCCAGTTCACGCTGGACGCATTCGAGCAATCTCAACGACTATTTTATAAGTTGGTGTGTTGATCCAGAATCGAGCGGACCAGAATCGATTAGGCAAATCAAAGGACAGTTCAGAGCGTATCGCGTGCTCAATTTTCTTTCCTTATTCCGCATCCCGATTCAAGATAAAACGATTGAGCCATTAGCAGAGCAGTTGCAGGAATTATTTTTGGCAACAGGACAATCGTATTTCTGGCAACGCGGTGACGAGGGCAGGGAGCTAGTACTAGAGTAATACAGCTTACTTCACTAACTCCTCAATAAGGCGTTCACGTAAACCGCCAAAATCACCATTACTCATAATAAGAATGTGATCACCCGCTCTTGCATTACTGACCAGCGAACGACTTAATTCTTCAATATTATTTTTTATCTGGCAGTGCTCGCCAATCGCTTCCCCTACTGCATTAAGATTCCACCCGATATCATCAGGCGCATAGATCACCACCTCATCGGCATCGATAAACGATGCCGCCAAAGTATGCTCGTGCACACCCATACGCATGGTATTAGAGCGCGGTTCAAATACGGCAATAATACGTTGCGCGCCTACTTTTCGGCGTAAACCATCGAGCGTGGTCTTGATTGCCGTTGGGTGATGGGCAAAATCATCATAGACGGTAATCTCATTGACATAACCAATATTTTCCAATCGCCGTGTAACACCAGAAAACTCACTTAATGCTGCAACGGCGTGCTTGGTTGGCACACCCGAATGGCGAGCCGCCGCTATCGCTGCCAAGGCATTAGCAACGTTGTGGGCACCGCTTAATTCCCAGCGTAACAAACCTTGCTTTTCACTACCGAAATACACATCAAACTGACTATAGTCGTCAGCAGCATCTCTAATATGCCAGCCTTCTTTGCGATTTTTATCACTTGAAAATGGCTCGCATGGTGTCCAACATCCTTGCTCAAGCACATCGTTTATATTTTCATCATCGTTATGATTAATCACTAAACCATTGGCTGGGACGATACGCATCAAGTGATGAAATTGTTTTTTAATCGCATCGAGATCCGGAAAAATATCAGCATGATCGTATTCCAGATTATTTAAAATTAATGTTCTAGGTCGGTAGTGAACGAACTTTGATCGCTTATCAAAAAAAGCGGTATCATATTCATCCGCTTCAATAACAAAAAAAGGCTCCTTACCTACGCGTGCCGACACCTCTAAATCATGAGCGATACCACCAATCAGAAAACCTGGAGACATGCCGGCATAAGTCAAAATATGTGCGAGCATACTTGAAGTGGTCGTCTTACCATGCGTTCCCGCTACCGCTAACACCCAGCGCTTAGATAAGATTTCGTTCGCTAAAAACTGCGGGCCTGATACATACGGAATATTATTGCTCAACACATATTCGACTGCGGGATTACCGCGTGACAAAGCATTACCAATAACCACCACATCAGGTTTTGTTTTAAACTGCGCTTCGTCATAGCCTTCATAGAGTTCAATACCCTGGCTTTCTAATTGCGTACTCATTGGTGGGTAGACATTAGCATCGCTGCCTGTGACACGATGACGCATTCCGCGAGCCAGCAGTGCCAAGCCGCCCATAAAAGTACCGCAAATGCCGAGTATATGTACGTGCATAGTTATCCCTGAGAAAACACGACTGCAATCAAACGTATCATAATCATATAGAGGAAAAAGTAGCTTAGCGTAACGCCCCAAGCCCACGATACCGAAATGGAAATCGCATGTCGTACGATGCCACTAATAACGGCTAGATTCCATACTAAATGGAACAACAATAGTAGCGAGGGTACAGTCAGGTTCTGCTCAGCACCGACAACGCTAGCCTGCCAACTCAACAACACCCACGCTACTAGCCCGAGCAGCACACCGCTGCCCGCTAAGGCAATCGCTGTTTGGTTAAAGCGTGAATAATAGCCCTTAAATGAAAGCATAAACCAAACAAATAAAAGCATTAACCCCGTATCAAACGCCGCGAAAATTACCGGCTCAAAATAGGGTATTGATAGCTTTGCAATGGCCACACCGAGGGCAAAATAAGGAATAAGACAGAGCGCGAGCACGCTTGAGCTATGGGGAAGCTGCTGAGGTCCTGCACGCAGCAGGCAAATATCCACCAATGTACTAATAAAACGGCTCACGGCGGATACCATAGCTGATTTGATGAATCTTGACTATGTAAGGGCACCTCTATTTACTAAAGCACTTGACATATAAATGAGAATCATTATCATTTGATAGGCGTTCTTATTTACATCGAGGATATTTTCTATGCAGTCAACCAACCGCTCTCGTCGCATTACTGTCTATGGCAGCGACCAAACGACCTTTGTTGCCAGTCGAGACCTACTTGGCAACGATACACGGCTATATCGTCGCCATTCAATGCCCCGATGCTGAGCGACATGTCAGCATGTCGTGCATGCTCGGCGAGCAGCAATACTTGCCTATCATTTCACGACAATAAGCCCTACCAGTTGCGCCTTATCCGCAGCGGTAAATTAATTTTAACCAAATGAAAGCCCTTCTCTCCTTGGTTAACCCCACAGCTAGCGATATGGTGGCTGTGGGCCTTTTATTGTAAGCTTCGCGTCAATTTGTGATTGATTTAATTGAAACTATTTGGAAATTTTAACTATGTCACGCCGACTTTTTTACTCTTTTGCCACTCTGATTGGTTTTACCATCGTTGCCAATCTACAAGCCGATGACTCTGGCTTAGCCTTTAGCTATTCAGAGCAAGACCCCGCCACCGCCGTAGTTGGAATAGTACCCGGCTTAATCATTTGGGCCGAAATAGAGCTGGCCGAGCACCAAGGAGAAGGGCTCTATAAAGGCCTAGCAATCGATGAGGCTAATACCCAAACCATGATTTTCCTCGCCAAGGAGTTTGAAGCAAAAGGCAAACTATTAGTAGAAAACGGCGATACCGACAAAGCCCTACCGCAGTTTTTAGCCGCTGAAGCCATCGCTCGCTATGCTGCTTCAATGCCTCATCTACTTGAAGACCGAGTATTAGGCGGCGAAGAACATGACGAAAGTGACGAAGACCATCATAAGTAGCTGAAAATAATGGTTTTTCAGTTGTTGGCCTGTTCCGTGTTTAACGGTGTTTGCTACGTATCTGTGAAATAGACTGAGCGTAAAGAACGGCAACGCTAAATAGCTAGCAGGCTACCAACGAGTTCTAAAGCCCATAAACAAGGTCGGCTCTAGAATGTCTTCCTGCGAGGTACCGTCAAAGCGCACACCCAGACCCAACTTTTGGGTGAATTGATAATGGATAATACTATCAACTTCTGCCACGTCACGTAGATAACGTCTATCGAGAGCGATAGCATCTTTGCTAACACTATCAATAAGTTGCGCTGCGGAAACAAACACAATTGTGTCTGTAGAGTTAACGTTAAGATAGTCAGAAAATTGCTCAGCGTTGGCTTTAGCGGTAAAAATGATGAGCAGTACTACCATGACAGCGAGTGCAATCATATTCGTCAGCACATCTATCCAACTGTTGCAGCGGTAGGACACGAATCACGATCTCCAGGCACTTTAAGCGCCATTAAAACCTCACCTAAGTGCCACCCCTGACCTTGAATAGAAGTATCTGCCGATTTATGCCTAAATTCTGTGATTAGAGGCGCAAAATGCAAGGAAATCGTAATAGAAATTTAACACCCCAACGTGATACTTTATTTAAAGTTATGATGAAAACTAACCGTTATAGTAAGCAACTGAAACGAGTCAGACCGATCTAATCATGGAAAGATAAGGGAGAACCAAATGAATCCGTTACTCACACTAAGCAGCCTAGGCCAGAGTGTCTGGTATGACAATATCCAGCGCTCTATGCTTTCGTCAGGGATGTTACAAAGGCTAGTAGAGGATGACGACCTTAAAGGCGTCACTTCAAACCCCTCAATTTTTGAAAAAGCCATTAACGGCAGCAGCGACTATGACGACGCGCTTGCCACACTACGTTCAGACGACCCCAATGCAACATCAAGAGAACTCTTTTTCTCGTTAGCGATAGAAGATATTCAAGCCGCTGCCGATGTACTACGACCTGTCTACGATGCAAGCAACGGCAAAGATGGCATGATTAGCTTAGAGGTGGGCCCCGATCTCGCGCACGATACCGATGGCACTATCGCCGAAGGTCGCGAACTGTGGGAACGTGTTAATCGTCCCAACCTAATGATTAAAGTGCCCGCGACACGTGAAGGTTTAGGCGCCATCCAAACACTGATCGCTGATGGCATTAACATCAACGTCACACTTCTCTTTTCAACGCAGCGTCACCAAGAAGTCATGGATGCTTATTTGTCAGGTCTTGAAGCACGACTTAAAGCCGGCCAGCCAATTAATAAAATCGCCTCCGTAGCGAGTTTTTTCATTAGTCGCGTTGATTCTGCAATCGATGACATGCTTGATAATGCCAAGACAGAAGATGAAAGCTTGCGGAAAAAAGCCAATTCATTGAAAGGCAAAATCGCTATTGCCAACGCCAAAGTGTCTTACCAAAATTACAAGGAAGTCTTTGGTAGTGAACGCTTTCAACAGCTACACGAAGCCGGCGCCCAAACGCAACGTCTCCTTTGGGCAAGCACAGGCACTAAAAACCCAAACTATAGCGACGTACTTTATGTCGAAACACTGATAGGTCCTGACACCGTTAATACAATGCCGCCCGCCACCTTTGATGCCGTACGCTCACATGGACATCCGCATCTAACGCTTGAGCATGGCGTTGATCTAGCACGTTTTCAAATTAATATGCTCCCTGAAGTTGGCATTGACCTTGATAGCGTGACCGAAGAGCTTGAAATACAGGGCGTTGATGTCTTTGCCAAGTCATTCGACACCTTACTCGAAGCCATCGACAATAAACTCAGATCAGCAGATTTTAAAAACGCAGCAAGCGCTTAATCATTATAGCCCTGAGTGCTACATACCAAGGATGGTATGTAGCACCCAACAGGCCCAAGCCCTCTATTTCAAATAAGTCAAAAAGAACTATTTGATTCGCCTTGATCCGCATTCTATGCGAACATTAGCATCATGATTGACGCAGTACTGAGTGATACGCTAAGCCAGCATATTAGCGCCGAAAGCAATAAGAACTTTACCCTTGATGAACACCAAGCGATTGGCGGTGGCTCAATCAATGATTGCTATAAAATCAGCGGCAATGGCAAACACTATTTTTTAAAAACAAATAACGCAGACTTGGCCGACATGTTTGCTGCCGAAGCCAGTGGCCTGCACGCCATCGTCGATAGCAATACTATTTTGGCACCAAAGCCGATTTGCTATGGCGAAACCGACACCACTACTTATCTCATATTGGAATATCTAGAACTCGGCACCTCACGCAAGCAAAACGATCAAGATAATATCGATCAGTTCGGCGAACAGCTAGCGACTATGCATCGAAACGTACAAACCCGCTATGGCTGGAAAAGAAATAACACCATTGGCTCAACCCCACAGATCAACACACACTGCGATAACTGGTCAGAGTTCTTTCGTGAACACCGACTTGGCTACCAAATCAACCTCGCTAGCGAAAATGGTCACCATGGCCAGTTTATCGACAAGGCTCACGAGCTACTCGAATACGTAGACCAACTGCTTTACCATAATCCACCGGCATCGCTATTGCATGGTGATTTATGGTCAGGTAACTATGGGATAACGAGTAATGGTCTACCCGCAATTTTTGATCCCGCCGTCTACTATGGCGATAGCGAAACCGATATGGCTATGACCGAACTATTCGGCAACTTCCCGCCGCGCTTCTACGATGCTTACTGGCACCATCATCCAAAAGAAGCTGAATACTCCGTACGCAAGACCTTATATAATCTTTACCATATACTCAACCATCTCAATTTATTTGGCGATGGCTATTACTCACAAGCTGACCATATGATGTCAGCGCTGCTAAGTGAGGTACGTTAGCATGGCAGAAAAAACGATTTACCGCATAGTCTTCATCAATCAAGAAGAGGTCTATGAACTCCACGCCCACTATGTAGGCCAAAGTGATGTCTTCGGTTTTATTGAAATTGAAGACCTTATCTTCGGTGAAAAATCAGCATTGGTTATTGACCCCACTGAAGAACGATTAGAATCAGAATACGCTGGGGTCACCCGCACGCATGTTCCACTGCATTCTGTTTTACGTATTGATGAAGTAGAAAAACGCGGCACAAATAAAATTTCGCCCGCCACAGGCAGTGTGGCAAGTGTAACGCCGTTTCCTAGAACGTCATTGCCAAAGAGAACGGACAAATAGTCTACGTTTTACTTAAACCTAGATTAATCCGTTGACCGCTACGAGAGACGACACAATGATTGAAGCTAAATCAGATTGTGCTAAAACCAACCCTCACCCATTCGGTAAAGGCGCTACCGTGCTGTCCAACTAATTAATCTAGGGCAAACTTATTCTTTAGCAACACACGTAGTATAGCGATGCGCCTTAGATGCCTCACTCTATAAGCACACCGCAATAGATTAAATGACAATCGCTTTTTCTATGCTTTCACTGCTTAGTGATGAGAGCCAGTCAAGCTATGGTCATACTCATAATCCTTATCGGGTTGAGGTTTACGGCTCATCGCCGCATCAACTTGATAAGGCAAAGTGCCTGTTACATTGCGTCCGTAATCTGCACCGGTCCTAATACTCAAAACTTGATAAACCGGATCCCAACCCATCATACAGGTCATGAGCGGATAAACAGAAAACAGTACGAGCAAGGCCTGCCATATTTGCACTGTATCAGTGACCACCAAAGAGATCACTCCAATAAATATTAACGCGCCTCCAACAAAAAATCGGATTGCACGATCAATCAAACCCATATTATGAGGGTCTGGCATATCACCTTTTAATCTATCCATATCAATCACCTCACCATCTAAATTATCAACCCAAAACCAAAGCTAACATCTATCGATACGGTTCTTATCCTAGTCCTATGTAGGTCATGCTTGCATCTCAAACTTGTCACAAATCGGTCCGGGCCTTACGTGCCGACTAACTGCCGGGCACACAACCAGTTGATAATTATCGTTATTTAACTGGTTGGAATCGATAAAAATATTACTATTGACTCACTACCAAAAGAATAAATTAGGCGGGAAAACTATAGTTTGGCGGGCACCTTCCAGAACTTTCCCTTTTTGTATTTAAAACTACCCTGGCACAGCGTATCGCATCTACTATCAATAGTAAGAGAGAATCTAGCAGAATACGTCACGCAATAGCGATACAAAAGGGGCGAGAGAAACCAAGTCTACCGATCACTGCTGTCCTGTTAACTTTTGGTGAGTTCGGCTAGCTGCCATACTGATACAAGACAGGGGGATAAACAGAAGCATGGGCGACATGCAAATCAAAAAAGGGTGTTGTCATCTTGGACGGCGTTGTGCTGCCCCGGCATCCATGCCTTTCAATGGCTGACTGGATACCGGCCTGCGCCGGTATGACGAATTTTAGTTAACGGGATAATAGTGCATGCGTAAGCAAAGATAGGTAGACATAAGCGGTATGATTATTGATCACAAAACTTTATCCGAAGAAGCTTTAAAAGGTATTGCTGAAGCTTTTATTGTTTCTCATATGTCAGATGTTGATGATGAACCTAAGTTTTTAGATTGGGTCGAGGAAGTGGTAAAGA
>NVRQ02000145.1 GCA_002400905.2 Gammaproteobacteria bacterium
ATCGAGCTAATGATCGTTGTAGCAATTATTGGCATTCTTGCTTCAATCGCCATTCCGGCTTATCAAAATTACACCGTACGCGCCCGCATCACCGAAGGTATAAACTTAGCTAGAGCAGCTCAAGTCACTGTTGGTGAAAATGCGACTAATGGTTCTCCACTTGGCTCCGGCTTAAACTTTGTTACTTTGAATAACAGGGGGGCTGCACCAGTTATCGTAAATGCTTTTGTGGTGACACCTAGCGTAATTGGCTTAGCTGTAGACGGAATCAACGGTGAGATTACTGTCACTTATGGCCCCAACGTAGGAGCAAATGGCCCAACCCTCACATTAACACCTGTGACAGGTCTCGCTCCCGGCGCCCTAATTGTTAGCGGCGCCGTTCCTCTCGGTCCGATTACTTGGAACTGCAGTGTCGCAGGCTCAACTGGAACCACAGTCGTCGCTGGCGGCGCCACTCTTGCAGCGCAATTTGCTCCAGCAAACTGTCGCCTGTAAGCAAATCAACGAGACTTATATCGTCTCCTTCAGGAGACCTTTTCTTTTCCTGCCCGCTAAAAACCATTATCACCTCTAGACCCGATCTAAATACTTTGCGATACCAGCCGATAGAGAACTAAATCAAAAAAGATTGTCGAGCATGGCTTCTACCGTATCTAACGAAAAGATTATTCTCAACGGCCTCGCACGTTATCTCGTGCGCGAGGGGCTGCTTGACGAAAATACAGCGCTCGACGCCTATGAAAAATCGCACGAAGAGAAAATCCCTTTAGCATCGTATTTAGTCCAACATAAGATTCTTTCGGGCGACATCATTGCTGTTACGGCTTCTCGTGAATTTGGCATCCCTTTATTTGATCTGCAAGCGATAGAGCTCGATCACGATACAGTCAAGCTGGTCAAAGAATCACTGATTCGCAAACACAATGCCTTACCTTTATTCAAACGTGGCAGTCGTTTATACGTCGCCCTGTCGGACCCCACTAATTTACCCGCGCTTGATGAAATTAAATTTAATACCGGCCTTAACACGGAGCCAGTACTCGCCGAAGACGATAAACTGCGTAAGGCGATAACGCGCGCCCTAGACAACAACGCAGACTCTATGGACGCCTTCGCGGGCGAGGACAATCTTGAAGACCTGGACATGTCAGACGGCGCTGACCCAGACGCTGCCGGACCAACCGATTCAGAAGTCGATGACACGCCGATTGTTCGTTTTGTTAATAAAGTATTGCTTGATGCCATTAAAGCCGGTGCCTCGGATATTCACTTTGAACCTTATGAGAAGAAATACCGGGTTCGCACACGTTTAGATGGCGTATTAAGAGAAGTGGTTGCGCCGCCCGTTGCCATGGCCATGAAAATCGCAGCGCGACTCAAGGTGATGTCGCGACTGGATATCTCGGAACGACGCGTGCCGCAAGACGGTCGCATGAAAATGACCATCTCAAAAAACCGTGCCATCGATTTTCGTGTTAGCACCTGTCCGACCTTGTTTGGTGAAAAAGTCGTCATTCGTATTCTTGATCCAACAAGTGCTCAGATGGGCATTGACGCGCTAGGCTATGAGCCAGAACAAAAAGAGCTTTATCTCCACGCCTTGAATCAACCCTACGGCATGATCCTGGTGACTGGCCCGACGGGTAGTGGTAAGACCGTTTCGCTCTATACTGGCCTCAATATTCTGAATACCGAGGATCGCAATATCTCAACCGCAGAAGACCCCGTTGAAATTAATCTGCCAGGGGTGAATCAGGTCAATGTTAATCCTAGAGCGGGCCTAACCTTCGCCGCCGCGTTAAAGTCATTTTTACGGCAAGATCCTGACATTATTATGGTCGGTGAGATTCGTGATCTGGAAACGGCGGAGATCGCCATTAAAGCCGCGCAAACAGGGCATATGGTGATGTCAACCCTGCATACCAATGACGCGCCACAAACCCTCACACGCCTTGCTAACATGGGTGTCCCCGGCTATAGCATTGCTGCAACCATATCGCTGATTATTGCCCAGCGTTTAGCCCGTAAACTGTGTAAAGAATGTAAAGCACCGATCGATGTTCCCAAAGAAGCGCTATGTGAAGCAGGCTTTAATGAAGAGCAACTAAAACAAGATTTCACACTCTATGCACCCAAGGGCTGCGATCAATGTAACGCCGGCTATAAAGGCCGAGTAGGCATCTATCAAGTCATGCCGATCTCCGAAGAAATGGGCAAACAAATTATGGCCGGCGCGAGCTCAATTACGCTCGCTGAACAGGCAGAACGTGAGGGAATTAACGATTTGCGCAAGTCAGGCTTGAAGAAAGTGATGGATGGTGTTACAAGCCTAGAAGAAGTAATAAGGGTAACAACAGAATAATGGCCGAGAAAGCAATTCAAGCAGCGACCTTTACTTGGGTAGGCGCCGATAAACGCGGCACCAAGATCAAAGGTGAGCTACAGGGGAATAGCATTCCTCTAGTAAAAGCCCAACTACGTCGCCAGGGAATTAATCCCTTACGCGTCAAGAAAAAAGCAAAACCCTTATTTAGCAGCAGCAAAAAAATCACTGCGAAAGACATCGCTATCTTTACTCGACAGCTAGCAACCATGCTGTCTGCAGGTGTACCGGTTGTTCAAGCCTTTGAGATCATTGGTCGCGGTCACGAAAATCCAGCGATGCAAACATTAATCGGCACTGTTCGTGGCGATGTAGAGGCGGGTAACAACCTTGCTGATTCATTTAGGAAACACCCTCGCCAATTTGACGATTTATTTTGTAACCTCATAGCGGCGGGTGAACAAGCCGGTATTCTTGAAGCACTGCTGCACAAAATCGCCATCTATAAAGAAAAAACAGAGTCCATTAAGTCCAAGGTTAAGAAGGCGTTAACTTATCCAACAGCCGTGATTGTTGTTGCATTCATTATCACCTCTATTCTTTTGATCTTTGTTGTGCCACAGTTTAAGTCCGTATTTGAAGGCTTTGGCGCCGACCTTCCTGCCATGACCTTATTTGTGGTGTCAATATCTGAAGCTTTCCAAGCATATTGGTATATTATCTTTGGTGGTATTGCCGCTGCAGTGTTTCTCTTTATCAACGCTCATCGTAAATCGAAAAAAGTGCGTGATGCAGCCGATCGACTGATACTTAAAATGCCAGTGATTGGTAATATTTTGCATAAAGCTGCAATCGCCCGATTCGCAAGAACGCTATCGACTATGTTCGCAGCCGGCGTACCGCTAGTAGGATCAATGGGCAGCGTTGCTGGCGCTGCTGGCAATGTTGTTTACAGCAATGCTATTTTACGCGTTCGCGATGAAGTCTCTACCGGTACGGCCTTAAATGCCGCTATGACGCACACTGGTGTATTCCCTAACATGGTCAATCAAATGGTCGCTATTGGTGAAGAATCTGGCTCGCTTGACGCTATGCTAGGCAAAGTTGCCGATTTTTATGAAGAAGAAGTCGACAATTTAGTTGACTCTATGGCCAGCTTGATTGAGCCTATGATTATGGCTTTCCTCGGCGTTGTGGTGGGTGGCTTGGTTATCGCTATGTATCTGCCGATTTTCAAACTCGGCGAAGTCGTCTAGTAACGTTTATTCCAAGTAGATGGAATTAGTTGCGCTGCTACAGTCTAGTCCTGTAGCGTTTATCTCTGTAGTCACTCTTATCAGCCTGCTAATTGGCAGCTTTCTTAACGTCGTCATCTATCGCTTACCTGTTATGATGGAACGAGACTGGCAAGCGCAATGCGCTCCTGACAGTTCTGAACATGAAAGCAAAGAGCCTTCGCCCTTTAATCTCGCCGTACCCAGATCCACATGCCCTAAGTGTCGTCACAGGATTAGCGCTTTGGAAAACATCCCCGTTATCAGCTACCTATTTTTACGTGGCAAGTGTCGTAGCTGTAAAACACCTATCTCCGTACGCTATCCAATTGTTGAACTCACTACAGCCGTTCTTTCCGCTCTGGTTGCGTGGAAATTTGGCTTCGGCTGGCCTGCACTGGCTGCGTTAGTGTTTACCTGGTGTTTGATTTGCCTGGCATTGATTGATTTCGACACACAGTATTTGCCTGACAGCATTACGTTGCCTGTGATGTGGCTTGGCTTATTCGCTAGCCTGTTTACCTTATTTGTTGATTTGCCTGTGGCGGTTATTGGCGCGATGGCGGGCTATTTAAGCCTTTGGCTGGTTTATCATTTATTTAAGCTTGTTACCGGAAAAGAAGGTATGGGTTACGGTGACTTTAAATTGTTAGCGGCTCTCGGCGCATGGCTGGGCTGGGAAGCCTTACCCACTGTGATATTTTTCTCTGCACTGGTTGGCGCTGTTATTGGCATTTCGCTAATAGTGATACGCGGCCGTGATCGCAATATACCCATCCCTTTTGGCCCTTTCCTGGCGACAGCCGGCTGGATAACGTTTATGCTAGGTGATGATGCATCAAACTTTTATCTCAATCTGCTCGGGCTTACCTAAGGCGAGCCTTAAGTCACTCGTGCCATGCTGACCATTGGGCTTACCGGTGGCATTGGTAGTGGCAAATCAACCGTTGCAGAATTTTTCGCTGAGCTAGGCACGCCCTGCTGCGATGCGGATGATGTTGGCCGCAGGCTTACCCAAGCTGGCTCAGCGACTTTACTGGAAATTAGCGCTCTATTCGGCTCAGAGATAGTCAATGACGATGGCCAGCTTGACCGACCTCAACTGCGAGACATCATATTTTCAGATACTCAAAAACGACAACAACTGGAAGCGATTCTTCATCCTCTTATCCGCCAGAAAATACACGATTGGATCAACCGGCAAACTGCCAGCTATGGCCTTATTTCTATCCCGCTGCTAGCAGAAAACCACGACCAATATCAATTCGACAGAGTCTTGGTCCTTGAGCTGAGCCCTTCTGCCCAACAATTAAGAGCTGTGCAGCGTGACAAGGCAAACGAATCCGATATTCAGGCCATCATCGCCAGCCAAACCAGCCCTGAGCAGCGTCGTGCGATTGCTAGCGATATTATCGATAACAACGGCAATATCAATGAATTACGCCAGCAAGTTGTCCGTCTACACAATAAATACTGCGCCTTAAGCAAAGCCAAACCCAGCGCCACGAATTAGACAAGCTTGCCGTAGTCGCATAAGATCGCAGTCTTACGCCCAAATTTAACCTAACCAACCAGAAAAATCGATGGATCTAAGCTCCGACATTATTAACTACGAACAGCCCCTGAACGAACGTATTCGTATCTATTTAAAGCTAGAGCATCTGTTCAAACAGATCGCTGGCTGTGCGGCAATACCGTCAGTATGGGGCAGTCGCAGCGCGCTGTTTGGCGTACTTGATACACTGAACATTCTCGCGCGTAATGATCTCAAGACCGATGTGCTCAAAGAGCTCGAACGCCAATCAAAGAACTTATCACGCTTAGAGAGCAACCCTGACGTAGACACCAGTCAATTAGCCGACATACTAGATCGACTCGATATTTTGATCGATCGCATTCATTCACTGCGTGGCCAGATTGCTCAGGAATTGCGCGACAATGAGCTGCTCAATAGTATTCGTCAACGCATGACTATTCCCGGGGGCACCTGCGATTTTGACTTGCCAGGGTTTAACTTTTGGCTAAAACAAAGCGATGCGGCGCGTACCCATGATTTATTGTCGTGGTACGAAAGTTTTGATTTAATGCGTGCAGCCATTGATATCATTCTGATGTTAGTACGACGCAGCGCACAACCGGTTACGGTTCAAGCTATCGAAGGCTTTTATCAGCAATCCTTAGACAGTCGCTTCCCCCAGCAGATGATTCGTGTCACCACTCCCTCCGATTTGCAATGCTTTCCTGAAATCAGTGGTGGCAAACATCGCTTTACCGTACGCTTTATGACAGGCGGCATGAACGAGCGACCCTCGCAAATTAAAGACGATGTCGACTTTCAGCTCACCTGCTGCGTTTTATAAACATGGAAGTCAAATGCCCCACTTGCGAGAAAGCAGTCGCCTGGTCAAAAGAGTCTGAGTCCAAACCTTTTTGTAGCGAGCGCTGCCGGTTAATCGACCTTGGCCAATGGGCATCAGAAGAACACCGCATACCTTGCGCCCCGCAGGATGTGCCCTTGGGGTGCGCCCCGCAGGATGTGTCTTTGGGGGTTGAAGACACCCTTACTGGCGAGTCAGACGAAAACTTACACTAACTCAATTGCGCTCATTTCAAGGCCTATTGCCAAAACTCAGAAATACTGGCGATACCCTGACACCCCAGCTGTTGAGCCTGATCAAGGTGCCGTGTAGTCATGCCGCCTAATGCATAAACCGGAATATTTGCCTTAGACACCAAACCTTCCAATACTTCCCACCCCAGCACTTTCGCTCCAGGATGGCTCTGCGTCGGCAATACGGGCGACAAGAAAACAAAGTCGACACCAATGCGCTCAGCGTGTTCAAGCTCCTCAGCACTATGGCACGATGCCGACAACCACCGGTCTTTCGCTACCGGGCGTGAGTCCGAACTCATCAGGCGTTGTGATGGTAAATGCAGACCGGCATCACCCACTGTTTCCGCCCAAGCTGGCTCGGCATTCAGCATTACCGTTACGTTATGCTCAGCGCAACGTGCAACCACATTTGATGCCTGTATTTTATAGATTGATTCAGATAAATTTTTAGCTCGGAACTGTAGCAAGCTAATGCTATTTTTTGATAGAAAGATATCTAACTGAGAGTAGAAGTCTTTTTCTACACCGATCTCCGGTGTGATAGCACAGCACTCCGGTAGAGCCAGCACATTCATTAACACTTTATTCGCTTCAAGAAAACGATACTCACCAAACTCACCAGGATACAACCAACGCACTTGCTGGCCTTCTGCGCCATGCGCCTCACCACTATAACCATCAATCAACCAGGCATCGAGCCGCACATGCTTATCACTGTACCCCAGGGCACCCTCTACTGAAACCCCTTCGGGCTTCCTGCACTCATGTCTGCCTTCGGCATTCACCTTGTATTGATAACTCCAACGAAATAACGGCCGCGCATGCTCTACGTTTATACCGAGCTCTTCACTGCACTCACGTTGCAATACTTGCAACCTATCTTCACCGGCTTCACGCTTGCCACCGGGGAACTCCCAATAATCGGCATAATCAGTCGAAACAGGTCGTTGTGCAACAAGATAACGGCCCAGCTTGTCCTTGATAACCGCTAAGGCCACATCAATAATTTTGTGATTCATTTCTTAGTTACGTCGCTTATATTCATTCAATAAAAAAGAACACCCACACGCGCCCACATCATTCATGACAGATAGCGATGACTCACTGAGTCAGCACGCAATCTTATTATAGAGATATTTGGTTTAGCGCAGAATAAAGCTAGGGAATAAACCGCCTGCTAGCGTGAATCAGACAAAGGTATCAACTTGGCGCTGCACACCAGTAAAAACAGCTCCACTGCTAATATAAGCAGCAACAGCATCATTGGCCGCAACGACTGTCGCGGCGACGCCTGGTGCCTGAGAAAAACGAGGATCAAAACTAATATCAGTTTGAACGCCAACGATATCGTCAATAGTGAAATCTGCTCGGCTAACACCCTGTAGCAGCTCACCCTCAATAACACGCTCAGCTTGGTCACTGCGGTTAGAAGCATTCGAGCGAGGCGAAACTTCTTCGACTGGCGTAACACGAGCAACACTTACACGGCTTGTTGTTGCCGGTAATGCAGTCAATGCTGGAAAAATCGATAATGCCATTTAATCAACCACCCCTTGCATGCAGGAGACTTATTTGACGCAGATGAAGCCGTAAATAACCATCGCACGGCTCACGCAGCCAAACGATAGGTGCTTAATTTAAATACATGCTCAAACCCTAAGCGATATTTTGCGACGTAGTTCACAAAGTGTCAAGTTTTTGGCAACTAATTGCCGCCCAAAGGGGCCCTTGCCGCCAACCAGATATCAATACGGCGTGCTCCAGCTTGTATTAGCGCGCGCGTCAACTCGCCTACGGTCGCGCCAGTAGTCATCACGTCATCGACTATGGCGACATGTAAACCTTTTACCGCGCCAAGCACGATAAACACGTTCTTAAGGTTTCGCCGCCGTTGCAGTGCATTAAGCTGCGACTGCTGCTTGGTCTCGCTGCTGCGCACGACGAACCTGTCTGTCACAGGACACTGCAATAGCTTTGCAGTCGGCCGCGCAATTTCATAAGCCTGGTTATAGCCGCGCTCATTGAGCCGTTTGCGATGCAAGGGTACCGGAATAATCAGATCGGGGATAATTAAGCGCTCATCCTGAGACACCGTCTGCGCCAAAGCGTCACCAAGAAAACGACCGTAATACAGCCGTTGACCGAACTTCAAGCCATGGACGATATGGCTCAGTGGCTCCTTATAGCTAAACGTCGCAAGCGCATGGTGATAGGGCGGTGGTTTCCGTAAACAGCGTCCGCATGTAGCCTCATATGCCAGTGGTAATGCACAGACCTGACAGCAAACGCGATTCCACGGCAAATCGGCTTGACAGGCCTGACAAAGCACGTTATCGGTAGCGAGCGGACCCTCACCACAAAGCTGACAACATTGCGGCCAAAGCCTCAAGCGGGCACTTTTTAACCAGTTGTTAACTTTCATCATTCCCTTGAGTTGACAGCCATCTAGGTAGCCGGCATAGTCGCCTGCATTCCTTGCGGGACAGCAATCTTATTACAGCAAGCATCAAAAATGAAGGATTTTAGTTTTGGAGCAAGGCGCCTCGAAGCGCAGCACCGCAGTGTACATTTCGTACATGAGGATGCGAGCATCGAAGCAACGCCGCTCCAGAAGTAAAAGACTCATTTTAGAGAGAGATCAGACCATGGACCAACAGACATATCAACAAATCGACGAAATAACCCAACGCTTATTAGACGGCGGCGAAATGACTGGCGATGAAGGTCGCTGGATGATCGCACTAGATAACGATTATCTGCCATGGCTGATGGCCGGTGCCGACCGTCTGCGCAAAACCTTTCGCGGCAATGAAGTCGAAGTCTGCGCCATCTCAAACGTACGCTCGGGTAATTGTTCAGAAAACTGCTCATTCTGCGGTCAAAGCGGCCACCATAAAACAGCCTCTCCAAAATACGGCTATATCAAAAACGAATCCTTAGTCGAGCAAGCCAAGCAAGCCCGTGAATGGGGCGCGAGTGACTTTGGCGTGGTATCAAAAGGTTGGGGTGTACGCACCGAGAAAGAACGCGCGCAACTAAAAGAATACTTTGACGAGCTCGGCGAGCATAGCGACATTGGTCGCTGCGCAAGCCTCGGCGCACTTGATCGTAAATCAGCCAACATGCTCAAAGACATGGGTATGGAAAACTATCACCATAACTTAGAAAGCGCTGAAAGCTATTTCGATAAAGTGTGCACAACACACACCTATCAAGAAAATATCGACACCATTAAAAATGCGCAAGACGCTGGCCTACGTGTTTGTGCTGGCGGAATACTTGGCATGGGTGAAAGTCTAGACCAGCGTATCGAACTTGCTGAAACATTGCGCAGCTTAAACGTAAAATCCGTACCACTGAATTTCCTCAACCCAATTGAAGGTACGCCCATGGGTTCGTTAACACCAATGGAGCCACAGGAGATTTTACAGGCCATTGCCACCTTCCGCTATATGTTGCCAAAAGCAGAAATTCGCATTGCTGGCGGTCGTCACTTTTTAGGTGATATGCAGTCAATGATATTCATGGCGGGCGCATCAGGTGTCATGATCGGTAACTACCTGACAACACAAGGTCGCAAAGTCGAAGACGATCTAAAAATGATCAGCGATCTCAAACTGACTATTCGCGGCGACACTCAACAGCGGCGCGCCGAAGCCACACAGTAATGCTTAAACTTAAAGACACTCTGGCGCAGCAGCGCCAGCAGGGTCTTTATCGTCAACGTCATGCCACCAGTAAACGTGATGGTAACAAGATAGTTATAGACGGCACGCACTACACTAACTTTGCCAGCAATGATTATCTTGGCCTGGCCAACGACCCTCGACTGATTAACGCTTTTAAAGAAGGCGCTGATCGTTACGGTGTTGGCAGTGGCGCATCACAACTCATCACCGGCTATAGCACAGCACACCAAGCATTAGAAGAACGTATTTCGGGTTTTTTAAAACAACCGCGCACATTGCTATTTGGCACCGGTTATATGGCCAACCTTGGCGCTATTACCGCATTGCTATCACGCAACGACCACCTACTCCTTGATCGACGCAGTCATGCCTCGTTAGTTGATGCAGCGATACTCTCCCGCGCCAAACTAAGCCGTTACTCCACGCATGATGTTAATAAACTAAACCAAGAGCTAGACGACAACCCATCAATGATTGTCAGCGACAGTGTTTTTAGTATGGACGGCGACATTGCCCCCATCGCTGCACTGTCCACACTCAGTAAACAAACACACTCATTATTACTCATCGATGATGCCCATGGCTTTGGTGTGCTTGGTGATAACGGACGTGGATGCTTAGAACATTGCGCTATGAGTAATAGCGACGTTGATATTTATATTGGTACGCTAGGCAAAGCCTGCGGCACGAGCGGCGCCTTTATTTGTGGCAGCGAAGAACTCATCGAAACACTGATACAAAAAGCACGCAGTCTTGCCTACACCACCGCACCACCACCGGCTATCGCTCATGCCACGCTCGCGAGCATCGACATCATACAACAGGAAGGTTGGCGTCGAGAACAAATCAAGACACTAGTAAAACATTTTCGCGCAGGCGCACAACAACTTGGCTTGCAACTCAGCAATTCATCAACATCGATACAGGCCATCATACTTGGCGACAACAACAAAGCCATTAACGCGAGTGAACATCTAAAATCAAAAGGCCTTTACGTTACCGCTATTCGTCCACCGACAGTGCCAAACAATACCGCACGCTTACGCATCACCTTATGCAGCAATCATAGCGAAGACGATGTTGATACATTGCTCAGCGCACTAGAAAGCCTGCCATCATGAATACGCCAACAATAGTGCTGGTCCATGGCTGGGGCTTTGATAGCCGTGTTTGGCAAACACTGCAAACTAAGCTTAACAAGGTAAATGTTATTACTATAGATTTACCGGGTTATGGCAATCAAATCAACAATAAAACCGAATGGAATATTCACAACATAACCGAAGATCTCATCGCTCGCACACCCGAAAAGGCAATATGGATTGGTTGGTCACTGGGCGGGCTACTCGCACTGTATAGTGCCCTACATAAACCAACACACATCAAAGCATTAATGACCATCGCGACAACGCCCTGCTTTACTCAAAAAACCGGCTGGGACTGCGCGATGCCAAACGACAGCTTCAACACATTCAAACAGTCTTGTGCAAATGATACCAATCAAGGCCTAAATGAATTTAAGCGACTTGTCGCTTACGGCGCCGACAAGCCGTCAATAAAAGAAATTCGCTCACAAAAATGTACTGCCAGCACAACGACGCTACTCTCAGGTTTAGAAATACTTGAACATACTGATTTACGATTTGAATTGAAAAATATTCACTGTCCCGTTCACTCTATCTTGGCTGAAAATGATGCCTTAATACCCAAGGCAGCGAGAGAGCCAATCAATTTTCTTTCTGCTGAAAATGAAACCACATTCATTAGCAATGCACCGCATGGCCTACCCATTAGCCATACTAATGTCATCGCACAACAACTTGAAACAATGATCCATGTCCAATAGTGAATTAGAACACGCCTACGCCATCGATAAAGCCAAGGTCAGGCTTGCCTTTGATCGCGCCGCCGAAACCTATGATGAATATGCTGCGCTACAAGCTGAAATCGGCGAGCGCATGTTGTCACGCCTAGACTATATTCGCATCGATCCAAAATGCCTCATCGACATCGGCTGCGGCACCGGCAGAATCACTAAAAACCTGGCGCAACGTTTTGCAAAAACTAAGGTGATCGCACTTGACCTGGCCGAAGGCATGTTAAGAAAATCACGCGCCACACAAAAACAAGGCATAGGACGGTTTTTTGGTCGCGGACAACATTGCCGCGTGCAACACCTGTGTGCTGACGCCGAAGACTTGCCGCTTAGCAACGACAGCATCGACTTTATTTTTTCTAGCGTTACCTTCCAATGGTGTCCCAACCTCGATAAAGCTTTGCAAGAATGCTATCGCGTACTAACACCCGGCAGCCTTATCTTGTTTTCAAGCTTTGGTCCCGATACGCTAAGCGAATTGAGATCAGCATGGAAGGAAGTCGATGACTACAACCACGTCAACGCCTTCATCGACATGCACGACATAGGTGATGCATTAATTCGCGCAGGTTTTCAATCTCCCGTACTCGATATCGA
>NVRQ02000146.1 GCA_002400905.2 Gammaproteobacteria bacterium
AATGAGTCACTGAAATTAGGTACCGCAAGGGTGATCAATATGCTGCGATGGCCAAGGTAATCAGCAGTTCGATCAGTGTGAACCCTTTATGGTTTCCATGCATGGACACAGTTAATCGTATGCAGCGAATAGTGTCAAAATTTTCGACACTTTGGCTGATAAGATAAACTGTATTTCCGATAAGTGGTTGAAAATACTGGATTGCCAGAAAAATGACGCACGATTCTTTGTTCGCGTATGATGCCGACATATTTTTATTTATTCAAAGTTGGGTTCGATAGTTAATGTCTGATGTTGTCGTAATCGGTGCCGGGGTTATTGGGATGATGACTGCGCGGGATTTGGCGCTGCGCGGGGCGCGTGTGACGCTATTGGAGCGTGGTTGTGCTGGTGAAGAATCGTCTTGGGCTGGGGGTGGAATACTCTCTGCTCTTATTCCATGGCGCGCGGCTGAGGAAATCAACCAGCTGATTGTTTGGGGGCATGACCGTTATCCTCAGCTTGCGCAAGTGCTGAGCGAGGAAACGGGTATCGATGTGCAGTGGTGCCAATCGGGTATGGGTGTTTTGGTGTCGGATACCATTGATGCCATAGCGTGGTCGCAAAGATTTGGTTTGCAAGTTGAAACGCTAACGAGCGAGCAGGCGGCCAGCCAGATGACCGGAATTGTATTTTCGGATGATGCGCAATCAATGGTCTATTTACCTGAGGTTGCACAGCTTAGAAACCCACGTTTGGTTGAGGCATTATTGTCTTCATTGGATGGCTTGGGTGTGACGGTTTACGAGCACTGCCCAGTTAAAAGCATCGAAAGGAGTGCCGTGCGTATAACGGCTGTTAAAGCGGCTGGCGCGACTTTTTCTGCTGATAGTGTGGTAGTGGCTGCTGGTGCGTGGGCGGCACAGTTGGTGCCTGAGTTGCTGCAGAAGGGCATTAAGCCAATGCGTGGCGAAATGGTGTTGTATAAGGCAGAGCCGGGTTTGCTGTCTAGCATTATTGTTACTGAAGACGGTTACCTTATTCCGCGTAAAGATGGTCATATTCTGTGTGGGAGTACGGTTGATGATGTTGAATTTGATTGCTCGACAACCAAAGAAGCGCTGGCACGGTTAAGTCTAAGGGCGGAGCGTTTATTGCCCAGCTTAAAGACTGTGCCTATTGTTGGTCACTGGGCTGGGTTAAGGCCAGGTTCGAGCACCGGTATTCCAATCATTGGGCGCTCTATCGAGCAGGACAATTTATTTGTTAATTGCGGTCATTTTCGTAACGGTATTGCTATGGCTCCGGCTTCCGCTCAGTTAATGGCTGATTTGGTTGAGGGTGTTGAACCGAGTATAAGTAGTGAGCCTTATGCATTAGTTTGATTTATCCTTGTTTGCTAACACCTTAGTAATCTTTGTCGATGACTTCCTTCCAGGGCTGTTATGCAAGATTTGTCGAGATGACGTGTTATCTTGCCGCTATAGATATTTAGGGAAAGCATAAGAAAGCGTGTAGATTGCCGGTGTAGCTCTTTGGGTGAATGGAACCGAAGTGACTTATGTCACTTTGCAGTTCATGAACGACCGGCCAAGGAAGGCCGGGCTGGTAGTGAAAAGGGCTACCGTTGTATCGCCATGGATGGCAAGGAAAAATTAGATAAAAATGCCGGTGTAGCTCTTTGGGTGAATGGAACCGAAGTGACTTATGTCACTTCGCAGTTCGTGAACGACCGGCCAAGGAAGGCCGGGCTGGTAGTGAAAAGGACTACTGTTGTATCGCCATGGATGGCAAGGAAAAATTAGATAAAAATGCCGGTGTAGCTCAGTTGGTAGAGCAGCTCATTCGTAATGAGAAGGTCGTGGGTTCGACTCCTGTCTCCGGCACCATTGTGTATTCTTTTTGCCCGATGTGGAATTCTCGCTAGAGATAAAAAAGCCCCTGTACGTGGGGAGCATACAGGGGCGATTTAACAGGGCTATTGTCTTACTTTACGAGGCATTTTTGGTTCTGCCGCTACGCTTGCGTTCATTCTCAAGTAACCGTTTCTTGCGGATACGTATTGACTCTGGCGTCACTTCAACCAACTCATCATCGTCGATAAATTCGAGCGACTGTTCAAGGTCTAACCGAATCGGTGGTGTCAGCACGATATTGTCATCGGTTCCGGAAGCGCGCACGTTGGTGAGCTGCTTACCTTTGATTGGATTAACGGTTAAGTCGTTGTTACGCGAGTGAATACCAATAACTTGGCCTTCGTATAAATCTTCACCGTGGCCAATAAACAAACGGCCACGTTCTTGTAGTGCAAATAGTGCATAACCTGCGCTTTTGCCGCTTCCGTTAGATATCAACACTCCACGTTGGCGTTGCGCTAAGTTACCCAGTTTGGATGGGGCGTAACGATCAAAGCTGTGATAAAGCAGGCCAGTACCGGAAGTTGCCGTCATAAATTCGGTGCGGAAACCGATTAAGCCACGAGCAGGAATGTCATATTCTAAGCGTACCCGGCCGTTGCCATCTGGCACCATATTCTGTAGATTGCCGCCGCGCTCACCGATTTTTTCCATGACAGCACCTTGGGAATCGTCTTCAACGTCAAGGGTTAATTGCTCCCATGGTTCCTGTATTTCACCATCGACTTCTTTGGTGATAACTTGTGGTCGACCAATAGCCAGCTCGTAACCTTCGCGACGCATGGTTTCAATGAGGATGGAAAGGTGTAGCTCACCACGACCAGAAACAAGGAATACATTCGGATCAGGTGTGTCAGCAACGCGCAGGGCAACATTGTGAATTAATTCTTTATCCAGGCGGTCTCGTATCTGGCGACTGGTGACATATTTGCCTTCACGTCCAGCGAAAGGCGAACTATTGATATGAAAACTCATGGAAATGGTGGGTTCGTCAACGCTCAAGGCTGGCATGGCTTCAGGTGTTTCTGGGTCACACAAGGTTTCTGAAATACGAATGTTTTCCACACCAGTAATGGCGACGATGTCGCCGGCTTCGGCCACGCTTGTTTCAATGCGCTCGAGCCCGAGAAAGCCGAGAACTTGTGTGATGCGGGCGTTACGCTTATTGCCTTCCGGGTCGAGCACGACAATTGGCGTATTGGTCTTAATTCTGCCGCGTGAGATGCGGCCAACGCCAATGGCGCCGACATAGCTTGAGTAATCTAAGGAGCTGATTTGCATCTGAAATGGGCCGTCTGCGCTAACAGCAGGTGGCGCGACATGATCACGAATGGTTTCAAACAGCGGGTCCATATTGCCATTGATATCAATTTTTTCTGCATCTAACGTCGCATACCCACCAATCGCAGAAGTGTAGACGATAGGGAAATCAAGTTGCTCGTCTGTTGCGCCAAGCTTGTCAAACAATTCGAAAGTTTGATCGACTACCCAGTCTGGACGGGCGCCAGGGCGGTCGATTTTGTTGACGACAACGATGGGTTTTAAACCCTGAGCGAAGGCCTTTTGGGTGACAAAGCGAGTTTGCGGCATTGGCCCATCTACGGCGTCAACCAGTAGTACAACAGAGTCCACCATAGATAACACACGCTCGACTTCGCCACCGAAGTCAGCATGGCCTGGGGTGTCAACGATATTGATTTTGTACTCGCCCCATTGGATTGCTGTGTTCTTTGAAAGAATAGTAATACCGCGCTCTTTTTCGAGGTCATTACTATCCATGACGCGCACTGTAGTAGGTTTACGCTCATCAAAAGTGCCAGATTGTTGTAGCAAGCAATCGACCAAGGTAGTTTTACCGTGGTCAACGTGGGCCACTATGGCAATATTACGACGCTGTTCGCTCAAGGGAATTCTCCGGGCAAAATGAGGCGCATTATACGATGCTTAGCGGCTGAGTCGACCGATATTATCGTCTGGTTGTTAATTATAGTGACGTCATTTTGATTTTAGCTGTAAAAACTGGTTGGTGCTAACTCTCCAATTGGGCTGGTTTGGGCCGCCCTGTTCGCTTATTATATGTTGTACTATGGTGCCGTTAAGGTTTACAAATCAAAGGCTTGAACTCAAAAATCGGCTCACCGAATATGTTTTCTATCAACAATAATGGCTGGTTAGAGGGCGCGCATCATCTTGATAGCCCTAACCACGATGAACGTCCGCCAGATGCAGAGCCAAGCTTGCTTGTTATCCACAATATTAGTCTTCCCCCCGGTGCGTACGGAGGGCCTTGGATCGATGATTTGTTTTGTAATCGGCTCGATGCGACAGCACACCCCTATTTTGCTGAAATCTCTACGCTACGCGTGTCGTCGCATTTATTGATTCGACGAGATGGGCAGGTGTGTCAGTATGTTTCGCTTGATAAACGAGCCTGGCACGCAGGTGATTCGTGTTTTGATGGGCGTAGCAGCTGTAATGACTTCTCCATTGGTGTTGAATTAGAGGGCTGTGATGACAGCTTATATGAGCCTGAGCAGTATCAGGCTTTAGTTGAGGTGACACGTAATATTCGGTCGCGTTATCCTGCAATTACTACTGAGTGTATAGTCGGGCATAGTGATATCGCGCCCCGGCGTAAAACCGACCCAGGAGAGGCTTTTGATTGGACTTATTTTCGCGCGATGCTTAAGGAACCGCTGATTAATTGATGGCCCGATGCCTAATGGCTAAAATTTTCCATCTCATCATCCATTCAGCCCAGAATTAATCACAGGTTTCTTCATAATTAAAATAAGGATGTAGGGGCTTATGAATTTAATTGTGATATTGCTGGCTTTATTCGTGGAGCGTTTTGCACCGTCTATTGACGAAGTCAGAGAGTATCGTTGGTTTGGACGCATGATTGGCTTCTCCATTACCCATTCAAAAATTTTTGCGATAGGCGGCGGTGTTCTCGGCTTGTTGCTCGTTTTATTGATACCCGTCTTAGTGGTTGGTGTGTTGCAAGCAAGGATTGCCGAGTGGAGCAACCTGGTCTATTTGGTATTTTCAGTGGTGGTTTTAGCCTATAGCTTTGGCCCGATGAATGTGCAACGCCAGCTAAAGAAGTATATTGCAGCGTGTGAGGCGGGCAATGAAAAAGCCGCTAAAGAGCACGTGGTTACACTCATCGCTCGTGGAAAGATACGCGATGATGATGAACAAGGCCTGCATAGAGCTGTGCTTGATGGTGTTTTAGTGGAAAATAATGAACGTTTATTGGGTGTCATCTTTTGGTTTGTGGCATTGGGGCCAATAGGTGCAGTGTTGTTTCGACTGTCGTCAGTACTGCGTGATGGTTTGGCTAGTGTCTGTGGGGAGAAAAACTCCGTTGCTGAAAGTGCACGTATATTGCACGGTATTTTGGCGTGGACTCCTGCGCGTTTGACCGCGATCGCCTATGCCTTAGCGGGTAGTTTTATTGATGTGCTTGAATGTTGGCGCCAAAATGCTTCGAAATGGAGGCACGATTGGGTTGCAGGTAACCGGCGCATATTGATAGAGACGGGCATGAGTTCGTTGCAGTTTCGTACCTGCCGTGAAGGTATAGAGGTTGATGACCCTAAGGATTGGCATGGTCATATTGATAGTGCCCACCGGTTAAGTTCTCGCACCCTCATCATTTGGTTGATAGTGATTGCTTTGTTGACCATGTGGGGTTGGACATAAATTATGACGACTACGGTTACCACCATTGATTTGATGCGGCATGGTGAGCCTGTTGGTGGCAGCCGTTACCGCGGTCAAATCGACGACCCGCTGAGTGATCTGGGTTGGCAGCAAATGCGCGACGCGGCGTTAGATAATATTCCTTGGCAAGCAATCATCAGTTCGCCCTTAATTCGTTGTAGCGCTTTTGCCGAAGAGTTGGCGGAAACTAATGACTTACCTATTGATTTGGATGCGCGTTTGAAAGAAATTGGTTTTGGTGTTTGGGAGGGTATGACGCGTTGTCAATTACGCGCCGATGATCCCGATATCATACGCCGTTTTTTTAGGGATCCGATTGCCAATCGTCCACAAGGAGCGGAGTTATTAACCGATTTTCAGCATCGTATCAGCGCATCTATCGAAGATGTGGTGAGCCGTTACTCAGGGCGGCATGTGTTAGTTGTTGCGCATGCCGGTGTTATTCGAGCAGCGATGAGCTATGTGTTAGGTTCGCCTATTGAAAATATGTTTCGCATCAAAGTCAGTAATGCTGCGATAACACGCTTGCAGTTTACCTCAGGTTCACCGGCAAGCTTGCTATTTCATGAAGGTTAATTGTTGGTTGCTCAGCGATAGAGCCAGCAATTTTTTGTAAGGTTGGCACCGGTAAGTTCGCCTCTACAGCTTGGCTTGTTTCATGGTTGATGTCTCAATCAATGCTGCGGAATGATTAGTCTCGTTGCCAATATATTTCATTGCCACCGTCTGCACGAGCCAGCACGCGGGCAATGACAAAGAGTAAATCAGATAAGCGGTTTACGTAACGTAAAGCATAAGGGTTTATCGACTCTTCTTTGCCCAGGGTAACTAATAGCCGTTCACTGCGTCGGCAGACACAACGTGCGACGTGGCAGTGCGCCGCCGCAGGATTTCCTCCTGGAAGAACAAATTCTTTTAACGGAGGAAGGTTTTCATTGAGAGCGTCAATGCTTTCTTCAAGTTGCTCAACATGTTCTTGTGTCAATACTGTATGGCCAGGAATACATAGCTCACCACCCAAATCAAATAACCGGTGTTGTATTGGCGCTAAGCATTGCCGAATATTGTCGGCAATGCTTAGCGCCAATACAACACCAATTTGTGCATTAGTTTCGTCAACGCTGCCGTAGCAGTCGACGCGAACATGGTCTTTGCTGACACGGGTGCCATCACCTAGTCCTGTGCTGCCATCGTCGCCAGTACGGGTGTAAATTTTTGTCAGTCGATTGCCCATGGTTGTTTATTTTCTATTAAGTTTAACGTTAGTATTTAGTATGATGGTGAGTAACGTAATTCAACAAACAAACTTCTTCTAGCTGTATTAAAGTTGTTAGCTAATTCGTATTCAGTATCTAACACATTTTCGATTTTGGCGTTTATAGTGAGTGACGGAGTGACTTGATAGCCGCCGCCTAAATTCACCAGTAAATAGCCTGCATTTTCGTCTGAACTAAAATCTGAATCATTGCGACGGCTGGTTAGCAATAGATCCCCGCTTAGCCTTACTTTTCCGATATTGTAGTTGATTTGAGTAGTGAGGCTGCGTTTGGCTCGTCTTGCTAATACACGACCTGTGTCATCACTGCGAGGATCTTGCAGGATGGCTTCAATTGAGTAATCCCAATTACCTTGTTGCGCTTTATAGCCTAGTTCAAGTCCCTCAATAGTGGCTTGGTCGATATTGATATTAACTCCATCAATGGGGCCGAGGAAGCCGTCTGGGTCAAAGAAATTGATGAGATTTTTAATTTCATTGCGAAACGCTGTGGCATAGACAGAATGCTTTTGATTTATTTTATGCTGGACACCAATCTCTATATTGCGTGAGCGTTCTGGGTCGAGGTTAGGGTTGCCGCCAAAGCCAAAGCGGTCGGTAGCATCAGGTGCGCGAAATGCCTTGCCGGCGCTGGCATTAAATTGAGTGTTTGGCGTGATTTGTAGTCCGTACTCGACACTCCATATAAGTTCTCCGTCAAAGTCACTGTGGTCGATATAGCGCGTGCCTAGTATGAATTGATGCTTGCCGAGATCGATCTGATCCTGGATATAGATATCATTGGTATTGGTGTTTTCGTCAAAGGCAATGCCGGAAGACAGAGACTCGTTGTCTTCACGTGATAAGACTAGCCCTGCGCTGAGCAATTGATTGTCGCTAATATTGATATCGTTTTGCCAGTCAAAAATAAAGTTGTCGGTTTCTACAAAGTCATTGCTGTTATTCTGCTCGATGTTATCGTTAACTTGGCTAAATTTTAGCGTGGAAGAAAAATAACTATTGGCTGCATAGTTAACTTTGACGGTAGTGGCGCTGTTTTTTTGATCTTGTGATTGAGGCGTTAAAGAGAAGCTTAGGAATTCTGTTGTACCGTCTGCCTCCCAATGGCTCAGTTCAATATCGAAATCATTAATAATGCCGCCGACATAGGCGTTGAGCGAACGGTTGTTGTGGTTGGCATCAATATCTGATTCTGTTCGAGTGGGAAAGCCATCGCTATCAATTATATTGAAATCTATTCCAAAGCGTAAGTCATTTTTATTTTTATGAAATCCGGCGCTACCTTGTCTGGTGTTAAAGCGACCGTATGCAATTCGGGCTGAGGTTCGTGCACTATTTTCTTTGGCGCGACGAGTAATGATGTTGATGACTCCACCAATAGCATTTGAGCCAAACAACACTGAGTGAGGTCCTTTAACAATTTCGATACGTTCGATTAGATCTGGGTGGATATTTTGAATTGCTGCACCACCGATTGTGCCAGGGTTGATGCGGACTCCATCAACAAGTACCAGGGTATGATTGCTGTCTGCGCCACGAATAAACACTGACGTTACTTGTCCTGGTCCGCCATTGCGACCGATATCAATGCCTGCATGAAACCGTAGTAAATCAGCTGTGTCGATAGCTTGGCTGCGTTCTATTGTTTCTCGGTCAATAACGATGATCGGTGCTATGGTTTTCTCTAAAGTTTGCGGAGTACGCGTTGCGGTAACCACGATTGTCTCGAGTTGCACTGAATTATTTTCGGCAAAAGCAAAATTGGGGATGCACGCTAACGCTATATTGCTCGCAATGAGTGAGATAAATAGACGATTATTCATTTTTCTTGTTTCCTTATGCACACACCCGTGCATGATTAGGCACGAAGGAAACAAGTACGAAAGAGGTGGCTCTATCGCTTGTTGTTGCCCCCCGCAACAGTCGCTGACGAATAACTTCGGGCCGGTCTCCGGACTCACGAGTGGATAAACTTTGGGCGCCTTCCCATGCTTGAGCACAGTGACATATTGCCTAAGTTACTCGCTTACCGTTGCGGGGGCAGTGTCGGCATTGTCTAATGTTGAGTTAGACGCACCGGCTTCCCGTTTAACTTCGGTCGCGATGAACGACAGAAGCACCAGAAGTAAACTTGAGGCGGCTACTATAATTGATTGTTGTTAAAAATCAAGCGAAGGCTTGAAGGTGTGTAGGTCAGAATGAGAGGGGTGCAGGTAAATCAATACCTTGGAGTAGGGTGAGGTCGCTTGGACGATCAATGTCGTTCAATGCGGTTTTTGATTGCCAATGCCACGATAGGGATTTAAGCCGCGCAATGGTTGCCTCGTAAACTGAGTCGTTACCCCATTTAATGTCGGTAAACAACATTGGGTTACTTTGTGTCAGGCCGAGCATGACATAGCCACCATCCGTTGCCGGTGTGATGACACAATTATGAGCGTCTCTTAACGATGAAAAGGTATCTTCAAGATGCTGATGGCTTAGCTCGGGGCAATCCGTACCAATAATAAGGCAATATTTACTGCGTGTTAGGACGTTATCTATCGCATGGTGCATACGTTGACCTAAATCATCACCGACTTGTTCGTGTAGCGTTAAGGAATATTTTTTTTGGCAGTGTTGAAAGAAGGGGTGTGTACTGTTGGGTGCGCACCATAGTTCCACGCGGGCTAATAACGTTTGCGTTGCCATATGCAGTGTGCGCAATGCGAGCTGTTGATGGAGGTTTGCTGCCTGTTCTGGGCTAAGCTGAGTGGTAAGGCGTGTCTTAACCTTGCCCGGCTCGGGTGCTTTGGCGAAGACGATGATGGTGGCGTCTTTAAATAAAAGTGCTGATGTGGAGGCTGAAGCCATACGTCAGTCTAGCTGTCGTATTGGCGTTTAAGTTGCTTCGGGTTTGCACCGAGGAAATAGGCTAAGCGTAATCGCCACATCAATAAAATTGTTTTTAACATGCCTTTTTCTTCCCAGCGCCGACTTGAGGTGATGACCTTTTCGGTTAAGCAAATGGGCTTGGAATGACGTTTTAGTTGCTTGCTAAGGCAAACGTCTTCCATTAGGCAGATTGCTGGAAAGCCGCCGACTTTGTTGAACAGGTCGCGCTGAACAAAAATAGCTTGATCCCCTGTCGCAATACCGCTTAATCGAGAGCGGCGATTCATCATGAACTCGATAACGCGCAGCCAAGATTGCTTGCCACTTAAGCGTACGTCAAAGCGACCCCACTGCCTGTTTGAGTTAGCAAGGTGTTTAGTGATGGTTTCATCGCTAGCCTCTGGTAGCTGTGTGTCGGCGTGCAAGAATAGCAATATATCGGCGTCAGCGAGTTGGGCGCCGTGGTTCATTTGTAAGGCTCTACCGCGTTGGCAGCTTGCAACGTGGTCGGCTAACGCTGTGGCGAGTTCAACACAGTTATCATCACTTTGACCATCAACAACAATAAGCTGATGGCCGTTTTGGCGTAGTGCTTGTAACGGTAATAGTGTTGCCGCGATATGCGCTGCTTCGTTCAGGCAAGGAACAATGACAGCGATACGCACGGCAATAGTGGTGGTTAAAGGTTGCGTCTAAAAAGCTTAGCAGCAACTACTTTTTTCATTGGCAGCAGGAGCGCCGCATGCTAAGCCTTCTGTATTGTAATCAGTGAATTGGTCTTGGTAGGCGCCACTGCGTAGCGCTGCGTAGCTTTCAGCATCAATACGGGTCTTTTCACCGCGTATAAAAACATTGTCATAGTCATCGCAAATTTCAGCGAAGGGGCCTTGGTAAATAAGCTCATGCATTGTATCGCTGTCGCAGATTAATGGTTTGCTCGCAGTTAAGGTGACTGAACGGAACTCGATTCCGTCAACGGTTTGCCAAGGCGTGATGTCCCATTTGTCATAGCGTGCGCCAACAAATCCAGCGTCGATAAAGACCTCGGCGAATTCTTCTTCTTGGAAGGCGCCTGAGATACAGCCGCTCCACAGTTTTTCATCGGCTTTAAGATGGTCAGGCACGTATTCGTCACTGACTATATCTGAGATGGCAACGCGGCCGCCTGGTTTGAGTACACGAAATATTTCGTTAATCATTTGTGTTTTTTCAGCATCGCTGACAAGGTTGAGCACACAATTTGAAATAACCAAATCAACGGAGTTGTCTGCGATTAACGGGGTGTCCTTACGCTGTTTAGCTTGCCATGCAATCATGTCGTGATAGGCCTTCACGCTGTTAGCCGGGTTATCACTAAGGTATTTGCCCAGCGCGTCGAGATCAAGCGCGAGGTCTTGAATATGGCCTTTGACAAAGCGTACACGGTCGCCGCCGATTTTTTCAGCCATATCACTTTGGTATTTTCGGGCCAGGTTAAGCATGTCGTCGTTCATATCGACGCCGATAATTTGGCCTTTTTCACCTGCGAGATGGGCAGCCATATAGCAGATTTTGCCACCACCGCTGCCTAGATCAACGACGGTGTCGCCTTCACGCACATAGCGCGACGGGTCGCCACAACCATAGTCTTTTTCAACGATTTCTTGTGGCAGCATTTTTAACAGGCTGGTGTCGTAATCGACAGGACAGCAGAGTTCAGCTTGGACTTCTTTAGCGCCGTCAGAGTAAGTAGAGAGAACGGCAGACTGCATATTCATGATGTAAACTCCAAAAATTTTATTAATGAAACTAGGCGGCGTCGAGAGCACCGCCACAACTGCTACCTTGTCCGGCAGTACAGCCATAACAGTGGTTCTTTACGATTATGTTTCGACCTTTTAGATCGGTATTGATTAAATCGGTGATATGCGTGCGTTGCTGTTCATCAGATAATGGCAGATCAAGCATTTGATTGAAATCGCAGTCATAAACGTAACCTTTCCAATCCACGCTGATTAAGGACCGACACATGACCGACGACACATTGTCAGTGTTGTGAGCAGAACGTAGCAAGCTAAGATACTCATCAAAGGTGCCTTTTGATATGAGCATACTGCCAAAGCGCTTTATGGGCATATTGGCGACAGTATAAAGTTGATTAAATACGATACCAAAGTGCTCATAAAGATGGCTATGGTAGTTGGCTTCCAACTCTTGTTGTGGTGGTGGCAGTGTGGCGCCCTGTGGGTTGTAAACAAGGTCGAGGGTTAAACCGCTGTCGGTTTTGCCGTAGCCGAGGGCGTTGAGTTCTTTTAAGCCCTTGATGCTGCCATCAAATACGCCATCACCACGTTGTGCATCGACATTGTCTTCGAGATAACACGGCAGTGAGGCGACGACAATAACTTTGTTTTTAGCCAAAAACTCGGCAGTTCCTTCGTAGCCTGGCTCGGATAAGATGGTCAGATTGCAGCGGTCGATGACTGCTAAACCGAGATCGCGTGCTGTTTTGACTAAATAGCGAAAATCAGGATTCATTTCTGGTGCGCCACCCGTTAAGTCGAGCGTTTTTGCGCCACAGACTTTGAGATAGGCTATGACTTCGTCAACGGTTGCCCGCGTCATAATCTCTTTTCGTGTCGGGCCCGCGTTGACGTGACAATGCAGGCAACTCAGGTTGCAGAGATAGCCGAGATTGACCTGAACAGTCTCTAAAGCGCTGCGACGAAGCGCTGGAAAGTCAGTTTTTTCAAGTCTTGGCAACGTGGGGTGCATCGGTTTCTCAGTAACGATTATGGGGGTTTTGGACAAAAGCCCAACCTGTGGCGATAACGCAAGGCTACATGAGGCTTGCTACTTATGTTTCACGTGGTCGTAACAAGTTTTACAACCTGACAATATTACCGTGATTAGTGCTCTGACTCCAGTACTTGTAAGTAGGTTTGCCTGCTGGCGACCAAGCTGAGTAAGTCGTTAAATTGCAGCAAAAGTTGCCGGGCCGCCGTCGCTTGGCTATCATAGCGTGCTTTTGTGTAGGGCTTGGTTCTTGGATCGTTTTGGCGCGAGTCGTCTTACGGTGCAATAGTTTGGCTTCGCCTTACCTCTTCATTTAATTCATTACGCATTTGCAAAAGTCTACGCTCTAGGGCTTGCCTTGGGGTGCATGATTTATCAGGAGGCATTGACATGTCAGTGAGACTAGGGGTCCCTGCCGAAACGGCAACGGGCGAGCGCCGTGTTGCCTTGGTACCCGACGCGGTCGCGCGTCTAGTCAAAAACGGTTACGAAGTATTCGTCGAAAAAGGTGCGGGAGCCGCCGCACACTTTATAGATTTTGCCTATGAGGAAGCCGGCGCCAAGCTCGTTGATAGCGCCAGTGAGGTCATCAGCCAAGCAGATTTATTGTTGAAGGTGGCGCCGCCTACCGTTGATGAAGTTAATGCGCTGCCTGAAGGCATTGCGATAATGGGCTATATGGATGCCTATAACGGTACAGATCGTGTCAAGGCATTATGCGAGCGCAAGATTACTGCCTTTGCTATGGAGCTAGTGCCACGTATTTCACGTGCGCAATCTATTGACTCGCTTTCTTCGCAGGCAACGATCGCGGGTTATCGAGCTGCGCTTATTGGCGCTCAGCTCAGTGATCGTTTTTTTCCAATGCTGACCACTGCTGCGGGTACGATTCGTCCGGCCAAAGTACTGGTTATGGGTGCGGGGGTTGCAGGACTGCAGGCGATTGCCACGGCACGTCGCTTAGGTGCGGTGGTTGAGGCTTATGACGTGCGTCGCGCTGCGGGAGAGCAGGTTCAGTCTCTGGGTGCGAAGTTCTTGGCGTTGGAACTGGATGCTGAAGGCGAAGGCGGCTATGCCCGTGAATTAACTGCTGACGAGAAAGTGAAAGAGCAAGAAATGCTCAATAAGCATGTTTCGCAGGCAGATGTGGTGATTACTACCGCGCAAATACCGGGTCGCGCTGCACCGATACTTATCTCTAAGCAAATGGTTTCTATCATGAAGCCGGGAGCCGTCATCGTAGATTTGGCGGCTGAAAGCGGGGGTAATTGTGAGTTAACCCAGGCGGGAGAAACGATCAATCAAGAGGGCGTTATTATTCACGGCCCCGTTGCGGTTGCGAGTAGTTTGGCAGTACATGCAAGTGAGATGTATGCCAAGAACCTATTGAACTTCATTGCTCTTTTTAGCAATGAAGGCGATAAGCTGACGTTCAATTGGGAAGATGAAGTGGTTGCTGGCAGTGCATTAACCCATGAGGGCGCAATTAAACACGAGCTTGTGCGACAGGCGTTGGCAATAGATTTAACGGAGGCAAACTCATGATAGAAGGTGTTTGGGCTGCACTATTTATAGTTATGTTGGCAGGCTTTGCTGGTTACGAGGTCATTAATCGAGTGCCGGTGATACTGCATACGCCGTTGATGGCGGGCTCTAACTTTATTCACGGGATTGTGGTGGTGGGTGCAATGGTGGTGTTAGGGCATGCGGAGACGGGCTTTCAACAAGCAATTGGTTTTATTGCGGTCGCTTTAGCTGCGGGTAATGCTGCAGGTGGTTATGTTGCTACCGAGCGCATGCTTGAGATGTTCGAAGACAAGAATAAAAGGAAATAGCTGTGGAACACGTTATACAAGCTGTGTATTTCATTGCAGCACTCTTATTTATTTTAGGCTTGCGAAAGATGTCTTCGCCGAAGACAGCACGCAACGGTATTCTTTGGGCTGGTGGTGCAATGGGGATGGCAGTTGTTGTCACCTTCTTTACGCCTGGCTTACATAATATCGGCTTAATTTTTATCGCTATTGTTGTCGGCGGCGGTGCGGCTTGGGTTTCAGCCAAGAAAGTTGAAATGACCAATATGCCGCAGATGGTCGCTATTTATAACGGCTTAGGTGGCGGTGCCGCGGCGGCGATTGCCGCAGTAGAACTGTTTCGCGGTGAATTGCTGAATGGTGTGTCATCAAGTGGCGTGCTGGTCTTGCTTGCTGTTGTTGGTGGTTTGATTGGTTCTATCGCCTTTAGTGGTAGTTGCGTAGCCTTTGCTAAATTACAACGTTTGATTAGTGAACGTCCTATGACATTTTCTAATCAGCAAACCGTAAATCTAGTTATGCTTGCCATTGCAGTGATAGCTGGTTTTGTTTTGTTGTTTACCGATGCGCCGGCCATGATCGTTATTTTCTTTGCTGCAGCCCTTGCTTTTGGTGTGATGATGACACTGCCTATCGGTGGCGCTGATATGCCGGTAGTGATCTCTCTGTATAATGCACTGACCGGTATGGCCGTTGCTTTTGAGGGTTTCGCACTCGGTAACGCGGCGATGATTGTTGCCGGTACGGTTGTTGGTGCGGCAGGGACTTTGTTAACGCAGTTAATGGCTAAAGCGATGAACCGGCCTTTATCGAATGTGTTGTTTGGTGCCTTCGGCGCAGAACAGGAAGGTGAGGAAGGCGACGTTGCAGGTTCATTGAAAGAAATTGAACCTAACGATGCAGCCATTATGATGGGTTATGCCAATCGAGTGATTATTGTTACCGGTTATGGTATGGCTATGGCGCAAGCGCAACATAAAGTGTACGAGTTGGCTAAGCAGCTAGAAGAGAATAATGTTGAAGTGAAGTTTGCCATCCATCCTGTTGCTGGACGTATGCCAGGCCATATGAATGTATTGCTGGCTGAAGCCGGAGTGCCTTACGACAAACTGTTTGACTTGGAAGAAATTAATGATGAATTCCAGAGCACCGATGTTACTTTGGTGATTGGCGCTAACGACGTGGTAAATCCGGCGGCGCGAAATAATGCAGCTAGCCCAATTTATGGTATGCCGATATTAAATGTTGATTATTCTGGTAACGTTTTAGTGATAAAGCGTGGTCGCGGCAAAGGTTTTGCTGGCATCGAGAATGAATTATTCTATGCCGACAACACCCGGATGCTCTATGGCGATGCGCAAAGCATGGTCAATGAGCTGGTGCAGAGCGTTAAACAGCTTTAGCTTTTTTTGTTGATCAGAGTTTCCCTAGTACTCCATCAATATAACCTTGATGGAGTACTAGGGAACCTCTGATCAACAAAAAGAGCTAAAGCTGTTTAACGCTCTGCACCAGCTCATTGACCATGCTTTGCGCATCGCCATAGAGCATCCGGGTGTTGTCGGCATAGAATAATTCATTCTCGATGCCA
>NVRQ02000147.1 GCA_002400905.2 Gammaproteobacteria bacterium
ATTATTGGTTGCTTCTGCTTTTAAAGCGTCTAGAACCTTAGGTGATGGGCCATAAGGGTTCTCATTAGTATTGAGCTTAATGAGATTGGCTGTTTTTGGCTGTTCACCGGGAACGTAGGGTTCCAGCGTGTGAACTAGCGAACTCCAATAGTTATTCATGTGATATTTTATTTTTTTTAAGTTTATAGAGTTTTTCTTTTTCCATTTCAATTTCGTCAAGTGTACGCAGTGCTTTATCTCGTATGCTCAAGCCTAATGCAAATCCTATCAAGCATAAAGTTAAAAAGAAAAGAGCAAGAATTAAATTCCATATATTGAATAAATCAGTGTTTCTCATGAATATAGCGGATAGGATAATCAAAAAAGCAAATGGAGCATAGAATAGCTTGTCTGCCAAACCCAGCATTGAGTCGATCAGTTTTACTTGTGCTTGATAAGAGTCATATTTCAGAAATTTATACCCATGTGATTTTGCTCTTTGTGCCATAGTTGTTCTCTGTTTAGAGTGACATTATTGGTGTTTGCTTACAGTTCTTTCAGCATCTGCAAATAGGCTTGTTCATCAGGTTCTGTTTGATTGCGTTGTGCTTGCCACATGACTTCACCCAGGCAGTCCATGATGCGATGTTCGGCTTCGTGGACATCGCCTGCTTTATTACAAATTTTTTGATAAGCATTGCGAATGCCGTCTGGACGATTGGTGCTGAGTTGTTCATAAATGGCGATATGCATACCCATATGAAGAAAGGGGTTGGTTTCGCCAAATTCCGGTAAGTATTCGCGGCCAATAGCAGCATCTTCTTTTTCTAATAGTGATTGATATTCAGGATGCCTGGCGATGATGTCGGCGACGATATCTTCCAGTTGTTCCATGGGTTCGTTGTTTTGTTTCTTTTGCCATGAGGAAATAAAAAACTTCCGCATTTTGTCGCGATCTTGGGTAAACATTGCGCCTAGTACTCCGTCGAGGTGATAATGTCGGGCTCAGCGTTCCTGTGGTGTTTCGCAGCAAGGCGCAGTGCGCAGGCAATGTTGTATCCCTGCAACCTCAAGGGCACGCGTCCCTGGACGCTGACAGACCAACTGAAGCCGATATTATCACCTTGACGAAGTGCTAAACCTCGGTTTTTTGTTTATATTCGCATAAGTCTTCAATAATGCAAGAGCCGCAGCGGGGTTTGCGCGCGATGCAGGTATAGCGACCGTGTAAAATGAGCCAATGATGGGCGTCGACTTTGAATTCATCGGGGACGAATTTTAATAACTTTTTTTCGACTTCGTTGACGTTTTTACCTGGAGCGATGCCAGTGCGGTTGGATACGCGAAAGATATGCGTGTCGACGGCGATGGTTGGTTCACCAAAGGCGGTATTGAGTACGACGTTGGCGGTTTTTCGGCCAACGCCGGGTAATGCTTCTAGAGCTTCACGGTTATGCGGCACTTGGCTATTGTGCTGATCGATTAAGATCTTGCAGGTCTTGATGATATTGGCGCCTTTGGCGTTATAGAGGCCAATGGTGTTGATATAGCTTTTGAGTTTTTTCTCCCCTAGCGCGTAAATTTTCTCTGGGGTGTTGGCGACAGGGTAGAGTTTATCGGTGGCTTTATTAACGCCAACATCGGTCGCTTGAGCGGACAGAATGACCGCAATCAATAATTCAAAAGGGTTGTTGTAATGGAGCTCGGTTGTCGGTTTAGGATTGTTCTCGCGCCAGCGTGTAAAAATCTCGGTGCGTTTGAGTTTGTTCATTCTCGATTAATCAGTTGGACAGCCTGTAGAGTGGTTTCGAGTGTTCGACTAACAAAGCAAAAAAATAAGTTAATGGCTAGGTCCTTAACGTTTTTTTTGCAAAGTTAGGCGGGCACTCGGGGCCGCTCTGCGGGTTGTAGCGCCTTCATCGAATGGGTGAGGGTTGGTTTTAGCACAATCTGATTCAGCTTCAATCATTTAGTCGTCCCTCGTCGCGGTCAACTGATTAATTTAGGATAATGTGAGTGGGTGGGCACGAGCGTTACAGGTGTGCGCTAAGCTGTAGCAGGTGTAGCGATAACAACCACTTTTGCCACGCGCTTACGTTTGGCATCGATGACGTTTTTAATGGCTATCATAAAGCCGAGCAACATAAAGGCGCCTGGTGGTAACACCGCTAATAAGAAGCCGCGATAGTCTTCGATCACAGTGATGGTCATGCTGCGACCGAGCTCACCAAACATCAAGTGAGCATTGGCAAATAAGGTGCCTTGACCGATTAATTCGCGCAATCCTCCCAACACAATGAGAACAGCGGTAAAGCCTATGCCCATCATCAAACCATCAAGGGTGGAAGCCATAGGACCATTTTTTGAGGCAAAGGCTTCAGCGCGGGCAATAATGACGCAGTTAGTCACAATCAGTGGTATGAAGATACCCAATATTAAATAAAGCTCATGAAAAAAAGCATTCATTGATAATTCAATGGCAGTAACGATCGCAGCAATAATCAGGACAAACACAGGGATGCGAATTTCGGGGCGTATTTGATTGCGTATGAGTGATACGGTGAGGTTTGATGACACTAGCGTTAGGGTCGTGGCCAAGCCAAGTCCAAGGGCATTAATAACCGTCGATGATACGGCGAGCAGAGGACATAGGCCAAGGATTTGCACCAGGGCGGGGTTATTGGTCCATAAGCCGTCATTAATGATTTTGCGTGTATCTGACATGGTTCTCTTCTTACTCAGTTGCGTCTATAGTTTTGCCGCTTTCGGCAGAAAAAATCAAAGATTGCTGTTTCTCAAAGTATTGTAAACAAAGATGTACCGCTTTGACTACGGCGCGGGGGGTAATGGTTGCGCCAGTGAGCTGATCAAATACGCCATGATCTTTTTTTACTGCCCAACCGCGGTGACCAGGATTGCTCAGCGAGCGACCATCAAAGTCGGTAATCCAATCATTACGCTGAATCTCAATGCCATCACCTAGACCGGGTGTTTCTTTATGTTTGACGACACGCACACCCATTAGCTTGCCATGGGTATT
This sequence comes from Gammaproteobacteria bacterium, assembly GCA_002400905.2. Taxonomy (GTDB): domain Bacteria; phylum Pseudomonadota; class Gammaproteobacteria. Next base: position 3,020 of record NVRQ02000147.1, read on the forward strand.
AACGGCAACCAGCAGTTCGATGGGGCCGCTATATCCGTTGGGTGCGGTGGCGCTGATGACAGCCGCTACCGGCGCATCATTATTACGGGCACGGTAGATAGTTTTAGGGTTGGCATTGCCGAGATAGTTTGGCGCGATAAGTTGAAAGCTATCAGTGACCAGGTCGTTGTCATAAAGGGTGGCTGGAACCATTTCGCTTAAGGTGCGAAGTGTGAATAAACGTTCTTCTTCGGCAATGCGATCTTTGGTGGCCTCGTTAGTGACAGCGAGTAATGCTGTGCAGACAAGGGCAAAGATTGCTAAGGCAATGCCGGTCTTTGCCATATTGGATGCGATCATGCTACTGCTTGTGCCCAAATACGCGTGGTTTGACATAGTAGTCAATCGTCGGCGCGACCATATTCATCAGCAGTACACTGAATGCGACGGCATCCGGGTAACCGCCCCAGGTACGAATGACATAGATGAATACGCCAATACCGACACCATAAATAATGCGGGCGGGGTTGCTGGTGGTGGCGCTAACGGGATCGGTGGCAATAAAAAATGCGCCGAGCATGGTTGCGCCACTCAGTAGGTGAATCATTGGCGATGAGAATGTGTCAGCATCGATGAGATAAAACACGCCAGATAAGATGGCGACGGTTGCAAGCACGGCGACCGGAATGTGCCAGCTAATAATGCGTTTATAAATCAAGAATAAACCGCCAATCAGAAAGGCAATATTAATCCATTCCCAGCCTAGGCCGGCGAGGTTACTAAACAAGGGATTGCCGGTAATAATTTGCTCAACGCTTTGGTCTAAACGCAATTCTGTTTTAAGGGTATCTAACGGCGTTGCCATACTGATGGCATCCGTAATATTTGCTTGAATACCTGAAAATATGATGTGCCAAGAATCGATAAAACTGAGGCTGGCCTCCGTATTGGCCAACGGCGCTTGCCAGCGGGTCATTTCAATAGGAAAGGACACCAGTAACATGACATAGCCTGCCATAGCGGGGTTAAACGGGTTATAGCCGAGGCCTCCATACAGTTGTTTGGCAATAATAATGGCAAAGGCAGCGCCGAGTACGGCGATCCACCACGGCGCGATGGGTGGCAGTGCAAGGGCTAGCAACACTGCGGTAACTACCGCACTGCCGTCATAAAGAAACGGTAATACGGGCCGCTTGCGCAGTATCAGTATGCCGGCTTCACAGGCCAGGGCAGTCACCAGCGCTAAAAGAATATTGATCACTACGCCCCAGCCAAAATAACTGACGTAAACGGCTATGCCTGGAATGGTTGCTGCCATAACAAGCAGCATGACGCGGCTGACTGTGGCGCCACTGTGAATGTGTGGTGATGTGGGGGTTTTAAATTCCATTAGCGGTCGCCGGTCTCGATTTTGTCATTTGTTATATTGTCAGCTGCCGGACCTTGCTGTAACTGCTTGGCTTTGGCTTTTGCTACGGCATCATCAATGAGGGTCTTGTTGTCATCGCTGGTTGCCTCAGTGGTTTTCTTTTTTGCGGCGGCTAATGCTGCCTTCTTTTTGCGATGACGCTCGGCTTTTTCTGCCTCTTCACGTTCGATACGTGCTTGGCGAAATTCATGACGATCACGCGCGATATCAGCGTGTGCTTTTTCACGTTCATCAGCCCAAATTTCGCCTTTAGCGTGGCGATAATACTGCACCAGTGGTATTTGGCTAGGGCAAACGTAAGAGCAGCACCCACATTCAATGCAATCGAACAGGTTGAATTCTTGAGCCTTGTCATAGTCGCGTGATTTCGAATGCCAATAGAGCTGCTGTGGTAATAGCGAGATAGGGCATACTTCAGCGCAAGCACCGCAACGTATGCAGGGCATGACAGTAGGTTCGCTAACAACGTCTTCTTCGGTGCAGGCGATAATACAGTTAGTGGTTTTAATTACAGGCACTTGGCCAGTTTGCATGGCATAACCCATCATCGGTCCGCCCATGATGACGCGAGATAATGATGCTGGATTGCCATCGCATTGTTTGATGAGTTCGGCCATCGGCGTGCCTATGAGCGCACGAATATTGCGTGGCTCAGCAACACCGCTGCCAGTTATGGTGACATAGCGTGAGATCAACGGTTCGCCTTGGTATACCGCACGGTATACCGCAGCAGCGGTCGCGACGTTATGACAAACAACACCGATTTGTGTGGCGAGGCCATTGGCCGGCACTTCTTTTCCTGTGAGGGCTTGTATTAATTGTTTTTCACTGCCATGCGGGTAGATGGTTGGTACTTTAACTACTTTTACGTCGCTAGTTTCTTTCGCCATTATTGTCATGGCGTTAAAGGCATCAGGTTTGTTTTCCTCAACAGTGATAATGCATTCTTTGGCATTGAGCGCATGACGCATTATGGTAATGCCCAGCATGATTTCACCGGAGCGCTCACGCATGATGATGTCATCGCAGGTGATATAGGGTTCACATTCAACACCGTTTAAAATTAAGGTGTCGATGCTTTTATTGGCGCCAGGATTTAATTTAATAAAAGAGGGAAACCCTGCGCCACCCAAACCAACGATACCCGCATCGCGAATAATATTACGTAGCGCGCTGGCATCAAGCTTTTTCCAATCTTGTGTGGGGTTAAGTTCACCCCATTTATCCTCACCATCGGTTTCGATAACAATACACGGTGCATTCATGCCTGAAGGGTGAGGAATGGGACAATTTGAAATCTCGCTGATGGTGCCAGAGCTTGGTGCATGAATGGCCGCACTGACATAACCATCGGCTTTAGCGATACGCTGGCCTTTTAATACTTTGTCGCCGATGGCAACGATAGGCTCGGCAGGTTCGCCAATGTGTTGGTGTAGCGGTAATATTAAACGCGCAGGAATTTTCGCTTTGACCGAACCGACGTTTGTCGATTCAGCCTTATGTTGAGGCGGGTGAACGCCTCCCGGAAACTGATGTGGGCTTAGTAAGCGTTGAATTAGGGTCTGTTGGTGTTTCATTTTCATTGTTGATGGACTGCTTTTTTTGCCCTACGCTCCGCAGGAAGTGCCCTTGGTGTTTCTATCATGCGCTTTTTCTCTCTGCGAGCTTAGCGAGTGCGACGTCACCGGTTGGGAAGGGCCAATTCCATTCGGTGATGTCGGTTGCTACCGGCACCATGGTGATGCAGTCAACGACGGGGCAGGGTTCTATGCACAGTTTACAGCCGGTACATTCGGGAGCAATGACGGTGTGCATTTGTTTTGCTGCACCGAGAATGGCATCAACGGGGCAGGCTTGTATGCAGCGTGTGCAGCCAATGCAGGTTTCTTCGTTGATGATGGCAACGGCTTTAACGGCTTCTTCGCCATTTTCAGGGTTAAGTTCTTTAGGCTCAACGCCGAGCAAGTCAGCCAAAGCCTGAATGGTGGCTTCACCGCCAGGCGGACATTGATTGATATCCGCTTCGCCAGCGGCAATGGCGGTTGCATAAGGCTTGCAGCCAGGGAAGGTGCACTGACCGCATTGGGTCTGTGGCAGTAAGGCGTCGATTTGCTCTACCAGAGGGTCGCCTTCAACTTTAAAATAAACGGCAGCAAAGCCGAGTATTAAACCGAAGACTAGGGCTAAGGCACCCAGTGCTAATATTGCGCTTAACATGGCGCTATGCCCTGACTAGGCCGGCAAAGCCGAGGAAGGCCATCGACATTAAGCCAGCAGTGATTAGCGCAATGGCAGGGCCACGAAAGGCTATTGGCACATCAGCCACTTCAAGGCGTTCGCGCATAGCGCCAAATAATATGAGTACCATCGAGAAACCCACCGAAGCACCAAAGCCATAGACGAATGATTCGATAATTCCGTGCTGTTTGTGAATATTAAGTAGAGCAACGCCCAGTACCGCACAATTGGTGGTAATCAACGGTAGAAAAATACCTAATACTTGATAGAGTAGTGGGCTGGTTTTGTGTATCACCATTTCGGTAAATTGGACAACGGCAGCGATGACCAAAATAAACGTAATAGTTTGCAGGTACCCAAGACCTAAGGGTTCCAGCAGGTATTCATTTGCTAAAAAACTGCAAACCGAAGACAGTGTTAGAACAAAGGTGGTCGCGAACGCCATGCCCATCGCGGTATCAAGTTTTTTGGAGACGCCAAGGAACGGACACAGCCCGAGGAATTGTGACAATACAAAATTATTGACGAGAACCGTGCTGACGAGGAGCAGGGCATATCCGGTCATAACTTCAGTCATGCCGGTCTCTTATCGTTGCGGGCAATTTGCATATAATAAAAATGTATATTGAATCCATTGAATATAAGAAAAACTTCTACGTAAGTATAGTAACCAAGCTAGCGCCACTAATCAAATAGCGCTGCTCTATAAGTAACTGAAAACGCAGCACTTAGTCTACTTTACTTTCATGCCGGGTTGGGCGCCATCGTGGGGCTCGAGTATCCATAGGTCTTCGCCGCCTGGGCC
>NVRQ02000148.1 GCA_002400905.2 Gammaproteobacteria bacterium
GACTGAAGTGCCCGATCCGTATTATGGCGGAGACAATGGCTTTGAACAGGTATTGGATTTAGTCGAAGCAGCTTCTATGGGTTTGCTTAAGACTATTAAGCAAACCCATTTATAGAAGATTTGTCAATCGCTGACCGCCAAGGAGGGCGAAGCGAAGGCGGTTAGTCGCCGATAGGCAACGCTGATTTATTTTTTTCGAGACTGTAAATTAAATTGTGTAACTGCTCATTAATGAGCAGTTACACAATTTAATTTACAGGGTCAGTTAGAGGGGTAGGTGCTTTACCTTGTAAACTGGTTCGGCATTAGCCTTCCAACTCAATGGGTGCTGACCGCAGGTGCACATAACAAAGTACCAGAAACATTTTTTTATTGAAGGATGATTGCTGATGTACATATACATTAACTTGTTATTTGGGGCGGGGCTATTTATTTGGGTCATTATGCTGATACCTAGTGTGATGCTTTTTGACGCCCCTGGTTCAACCAACAGTCCTTTGACACTTGCTTTGTTTATTTCTTTTTTATTTTACCCAATTTTGTATTTTTTCGGGCTAGCGATAAATTATGCGATTGAAGACACTAAGGAAGACCGGAGCAAAAAAGCAAAGTATGCCAGCCTTCCAACTCTAAGCATTGTTGCCGTTGTTATATGCTTGATATTGATTGATACTTTGTGCGAAGGAAAACTATCATGTTCGCTTTAACAGGAGCTTGCAAGGAATAAACTCTTGCTGACCGCGAAGGAGAGCGAAGCGGAGGCGGTTAGTTCTCGATAGGCAGCGCTGATTTATTTTTTTCGTAATTAGAAGCGTTAGCGAGTGATGGAGAAGAAAATAAACAGCTATCGTTGCCGTAGAGCCATTGATGCAGTGCTGCGTAGCCAGCGACGAGCGTGCGATGTTGTGGCGTAGTGGCACGAACGCAGGGCGGTCGGTGCTACGTGCCCTTGGGGTGCAAAAGGAATCAGCTGTCGCGTAAACGAGTCGATTTTGCACAGGGAAGTGCAAAATCTATCACGAGATAGCGACACAATCCCTAGCTTTCGTTACTAGGCGTTTTTGTTGGTGTTTTAGTTTCTGGCGTACTAGTCTGAGGGGCTGGCTTAGCCTCAGGTGTAGGCTTAGAGACCACTTCGACGCTTGGCTTCTGCTCTGTTGGTCTGGATGGCTCTGACTGATTATTGGCATCTACACTGGACTTATTGTTAGCGCGCTGGTTAGGAGCTGAATCACTCACAGGCTTAGCTGGTGAGGCTGGCGATGTCGAGTTAGTCCCTGCGTCATTAGGCTCGCTGCTAGTGGCATCGGCGTTTGTTTCAGTATTGCTCGCTTCTGGATTCGATGGATCACGTCTACGTCTGCGTCCACCACGACGACCACGAGTATTACGGCGTTGAGGTTTGTCGGTGTCGGTGCCATCTTCTTTCTCAGGTGTTTCAGCTTGTGCTTTGGCAGAGGCATCTTTAGGCGTATTGGCATTGTTATCTTTAGTTTCTTTAGGAGGCCTAGGTGTCCTAGGGGGCCTAGTAGGTCTACTAGGCTTTGCACTGTCGTTGCTAGCTTCTTTTACGTTGCCATCTGCATCTTTACGCGGTGTTTGTGGATTGCGATTCCCTTGGCCACCACGACGACCACGAGTATTACGTTTTTTTGCAGTACTAGTGCGTTGTGATGAATTATTTTGCTCATCAGAGCCAGTTTTTTCTTCAGATTTTGCTCTAGGTGCTGGCTTTGCACTACTCGTTGTGTTGGTGTCAGCTACGGTAGGTTTTGGCGACCCTAAAACACCACCGAGTAGACGTTTGATGAAGCTACCGCCACTGCTAGCGGTTTCGGCTTTAGCGGTAGCAAGAGGTCTTGGCGCAGCAGGGTGAATACCTTTTACCGCAGGTTCTTCAGTATTACTTGGTTTAGCCCAATTTTTAGGGTTCGGTTCTTCGGGGGCATCAACCCTATCAAAACTAAGAACATCAGTGGTCTTTTCAGAATCACCGTCGTTGCGTACGCGTTCAATTTCATAATGAGGTGTTTCTAATATTGGGTTAGGAATCACCAATACATCAATGTTTGCTTGTTGCTCAATTGCGATCACCGCACTGCGTTTTTCGTTGAGCAAGAACGTAGCAACATCGACAGGCAGTTTAACGATAACACGCGCGGTATTTTCCTTGCTTGAATGTTCTTCAACCATACGTAACACAGCAAGCCCTAATGATCGAACATTACGGATAGAGCCTTGACCAGAACAACGTGGGCAGACGATTTGGCTGGATTCGCCTAAGGAAGGACGCAATCGCTGTCGTGACATTTCGAGTAAACCAAAACGTGATATACGACCGATCTGAACGCGAGCACGATCCATTCTTAATGCTGCTTTAATCCGGTTTTCAACTGCACGCTGATTGCTTGCTGGCGTCATATCGATAAAATCGATAACAATCAAGCCGCCCAGGTCGCGTATACGCAACTGACGAGCGATTTCATCGGCTGCTTCAAGGTTAGTGTTTAAAGCGGTTTCTTCGATATCACTGCCTTTCGTTGCACGGGCAGAGTTAATATCAATAGAGAGGAGTGCTTCAGTATGATCAATGACGAGCGCACCACCTGATGGTAGGTGTACCTCGCGCTGATACGCGGTTTCAATCTGTGTTTCGACCTGAAAGCGTGTGAATAATGGCACGCTTTCTTGGTAATGTTTGATTTTACTAAGATGCTGTGGCATCACCATTTGGACGAAATCATGTGCTTGAGAATAGATTTTATCATCGTCGATATAGATTTCGCCAATATCACGAGACATGCTGTCACGCAGTGCACGGATGATGATGTTGCTTTCTTGGTAGACCAGGAAGGGCGCTGGTTTTCCTGCAATGGCATCTTCTATGGCTTGCCATAGTTGCACTAAATAGTCGAGATCCCATTTTAGGTCATCAACGTCTTTACCGGTCCCAGCGGTACGGACAATAATGCCCATTTTATCAGGAACCTCGAGCTGATCTAAGGTTTCACGAAGCTGGTCGCGTTCAGCTTGACTGGCGCGGCGAGAGATGCCGCCACCACGAGGGCTGTTGGGCATTAACACCAAATAACGACCTGCTAAGCTGATCATTGTGGTCAGTGCAGCACCTTTATTTCCGCGTTCCTCTTTATCGATCTGAACGATGACCTCTTGGCCTTCTTTCAGCACCTCTTTTATTGAGGGCGATTTAGGGGTTTGGCCATCACTCGACTTCTGATAATAACTCGATGAAATTTCTTTAAATGGCAAGAAACCGTGACGTTGAGACCCGAAATCAACAAAGGCTGCTTCTAAACTCGGTTCAATACGAGTAATTTTACCTTTATATATATTGGATTTTTGTCTTTGGCGGTGGGGGGCGTCAATATCCAGATCAACCAAGTGCTGTCCATCAACGACTGCTACGCGCAACTCTTCAGGTTGAGTTGCGATAATCAACATTCTTTTCATTATATTGTCTCAGTGGCACCACGCACTAGTAGTCAGAAACTCCTGACATTGCGTTAACACCAATGGGCGGTGATTATTCCATTTACCCGCGCGCTTTGGTGTAGACTTCTTGTCTTTACGTTGTGCCTAAATTTTTAAATATCGCTCTAAAATGGGTCGAGCGAATAAAACCCTTTAGTGTTTGTTAATGCATTTTGACGAAGCAGTGGTGAAAATTTCCAGCCAATTTTTATTTCTAGCGAGTTTAAAATTAGGTGGTTGGTTACTACTTTCGACAAACTCTTTATTTTGCTGTTTGCTTAACAAACGTTCATTCAAATCTGATGAGCGGACACTGTGTCCGGTAAACATGCTCATATGCAATATAACAATCTTTAGCGCTCGCAGCAACGTCATTATTGACCCTTAGTTACTGTTATTATTAGAAAAATGCCAAATCCAGAAAAATCCAGCACCAATATGGTGCGCTGGGTAGTCATAGAAGAAGAATATGCGGGACAGCGTATTGATAACTTCTTACTTGCTCAGCTAAAAGGTCTACCCCGCAGCCGAATTTACAGCATGGTTCGCAAAGGTGAGGTGCGTGTTAATAAAGGTCGAATTAAGGTCAGTTATCGCATCGCTGCGGGAGACAGCATACGTATTCCCCCCGTCAGAGTTGCCGAGCGCGCTGAACCGGTAGTGCCTAGTCGATTGATCAATGAGCTCGAAGCGGCCATATTGTATGAAGATGACCGCCTGCTTATTCTTAATAAACCTAGTGGTGTTGCCGTACACGGTGGCAGTGGCTTGAGCTGGGGGGTTATTGAGGCATTACGCGCCAGCAATATAAAGCGCCATTATATTGAGCTGGTTCATCGCATAGATCGAGATACCAGTGGCTGTTTAATGTTGGCCAAACGTCGCAGCGCGTTACGATCTCTGCATGAACAAATGCGTGCATCGGAGATTACAAAACGCTATCTCGCTTTAGTAAAAGGGGATTGGCCTGCTGCGGATAAACGAATTACTTACCCACTACGTAAAAACACCTTAAGTTCAGGTGAGCGCCTAGTGCGTGTCGCCGACGATGGTAAAGACGCCATTAGCTTATTTGTGCCACGCAAACGTTTTGCTAAAGCGACCTTGATGCAGGTCGATGTAATAACCGGACGCACCCATCAAATTCGTGTGCATGCAGCGCACCATGGTCACCCGCTGGCAGGGGATAATAAATACGGCGATGCTAAATTTGATGCGGAGTTGAAAAAATTAGGCTTAAAACGATTGTTTTTGCATGCGTGTGAGCTTGAGCTGATTCATCCCCATACCAATGAAAAACTACAAATTCGTGCGCCATTACCAAATGAACTTAATAAACTATTAGAACGACTTGAATAATATGATGAATGACTATTGCTTGATCGTTTTCGATTGGGATGGCACCTTGATGGACTCAATCGAGCGCATTGTTACATCGATGCAGCGCGCTTTTGTTGATGTCGGATTAGATTGCCCGGCCACTGACGATGTGAGCGAAAATATTGGGCTTAGTCTTAGCACAGTCATAAACCGTTTAGCTCCCAACACTGATGATGCAAAGCTCGAACAAATTAGTGACCGATATCGCCACCACTTTGTCGATGCCAGTGAAATCCCAATGCCTATGTTTCCCTATGCTACAGATATGCTGAAATCACTAAAGCAGCGCGGTTATTTACTCGGTGTTGCTACCGGCAAAGCACGACGTGGTCTTGATCGTGTTTTTCAAGATATTGATTGCCATCACTTATTTGATGCGACACGCTGCGCTGATGAGACAGAATCAAAACCTCACCCAAGAATGCTGGATGAATTAATGCAAGAATTAAGTGTCTCAGCAGAACAAACACTCATGGTCGGTGATACTGAATTTGACATGGTGATGGCAAAAAATGCCGGTGTCGATGCTGTAGGAGTCAGTTACGGCGTGCATGAGCGGCAACGGTTGTTAGAGAATCAAGCCGTTGCATGCCTGGATTCTATTGAGCAGCTTCACCATTGGTTCAATCAGCTTCCATCTAAACCTTTAATCAATAGCAATTAAAACTAACGGAAATTAAGATAGCATTATGAATGACAATAACGATAACTGGACAGGCTCAGCGGAGCCAGTAGCACAAGTTAGCAGCGCTCAAACGAAACCTGGCTGGGAACGTGATGTACTTGAAAAGGTTGCTTTAGCCGGTATTCAAGAGCAACGTCGTGGCCGTCGTTGGAGTATCTTTTTTAAGATGCTGATGTTTGCTTATTTGTTTATCATTTTGTTTATTGTCCTCGGTAAAAATAGCGGCGGCATTGATTCTGCCATCGGCTCGTCCGGCAAGCATGCCGCCTTGATTGAAATTAACGGCGTCATCAGTGCAAGTACCGAAGCCAATGCCGACAGTGTCGTGTCGGGTTTACGCAAAGCCTTTAAAAACAAACAAACCGTAGGCGTCATTTTACGTATCAATAGTCCTGGCGGTAGCCCAGTGCAGTCCGGTTATATCGCCGATGAAATTAATCGACTACGCGGACTGCATCCAGATATTCCGGTTTATGCCGTACTCTCTGATATTTGCGCGTCAGGAGGTTATTACATCGCCGTCAACGCCGACGAGATCTATGCCGACAAAGCAACACTAGTTGGCTCAATTGGTGTAGTAATGAACGGCTTTGGTTTTGTCGAAGCGATGAAAGACTTGGGGGTTGAACGACGTTTATTAACGGCCGGTTCAAACAAAGGCTTCCTCGATCCATTTTCACCGCTAAAAGAAGACGAAACTGCGCATGTCCGCACACTGCTAAGTTCAATGCATAATCAATTTATTAGTGTCGTAAAAGCAGGGCGTGGTGATCGCTTAAAAGACGACCCAAAATTATTTAGCGGCTTACTCTGGACAGGAGAACAAGGGCTAGAGCTTGGCCTAGTCGATGGGCTAGGGAGCAGTAGCTATGTTGCACGCGAAATACTAGGCGTTGATAACATTGTTGATTACACTCAACAAGAGCCGTATTTAGAAAAGCTGTTAGGGAATTTCGGTGCCAGCGTTGGCAATACGGTTGTTTCAGCCTTTGCGCCAAAGTTGCAGTAATTGGATGCGTTTATGTGACAGGTAAGTAGCTCTAAAGGGTTTCTTTTGGTCACGCAGTGAAATACGGGAAGATAGATGGTTTATTTGAAGGTTCCTGGATTTCGCTGCACTTCATCCGGGCTTGTTTACTGGTTCGTCGAGATAAAGACCATATGAATAGAGTATTTACATCACTATTGTCCCGTTAACTAAACTTCGTCATACCGGCGCAGGCCGGTATCCAGTAAGCTATTGAAAGGCATGGATTCCGGATTGGCAAAACGCCGTTTGGGATGACAACACTCTTTTTTGATGTTCATGTCTCCCAAGCTTCTGTTTATCCCTCTGTCTTTTATCAATATGCCTTCTAGCTGAA
>NVRQ02000149.1 GCA_002400905.2 Gammaproteobacteria bacterium
AACTCATCGATGGGCGTTAGCGCTTTAACAATAAACTCGGTATCACTGTGTTTTTTGAAGTAGCTATCATCATCGATATCATGCTCGTCGCTAATTTCACCAACAATCTGCTCAATCACATCTTCAATCGTGACTAAACCCGCAACGCCACCATATTCGTCTACAACAATAGCCATATGATTACGGCTAGCACGAAACTCTGCCAACAATACGTTTAAACGCTTGCTCTCTGGCACAAATATAGCTGGCCGCAAGAGATCACGCAGAGTAAAGCTATTTTCGTCACTATGGAAAAAGGGTAACAAGTCTTTCGCGAGCAATATGCCAACAACATCATCACGGGTATCGCCAATAACGGGGAAGCGTGAATGTGCAGATTGCGTAATGATCGGCAGCATAGCTTCCAACTCCTGATCACGCTCGACCACAATCATCTGCGTACGCGGAACCATAATATCGCGCACTTGCATATCAGCAACCTGCAAGACGCCTTCCATCATCGTTAGGGCATCCGGCCCCATGACATTACGTTGCTCAGCTTCTTGCAACAACTCCAACAATTCATGTCGGTCCTTTGGCTCGCCACTCAGGGCCTGGCTCAACTTCTCAAACCAAGATCGAGAACTTGAACCGTTGCTAGATTGTCCGTCCGGCATGATGCGTCTATTTACCTATTGCGCTAGCGTGCTAGCAAAATACTATTCATAAGGCTTGGCAAAACCAAGCCCCTGTATAATTTCAATTTCCAGGTCTTCCATCTGCTGCGCCTGATCGTCATCTTCGTGATCAAAACCCAATAAATGTAAAATACCATGTACGACCATATGTGCCCAGTGCGCATCACGTGACTTGTCTTGCGCCTGCGATTCGGCATCAACCACTTCAGCGCAAATCACCAAATCACCCAACACCCGCGGCACCACATATTCTGGCGCATCAATTGGGAACGACAACACATTCGTTGGCGCATCCTTATTACGATAATCTTTATTTAAACCTTGGCTTTCAGCTTTATCAACAACCCGAATAAACAACTCAACGTCGTCGACAGATTGTTGTTGAAAAACCGTTAGCGCCCATGCTTGCAACAATTCTTCGCTAGGCACATACACATTTTCCGCTAAGCGATCACTCAACTGTATTTCGATTAACATACTAAGGAGCACATTATTTAGTCGTCCACATCCTCATACTTTACTGCTTCCGCGCTGTCGTACGATTCATAAGCATTCACTATGCGCTGCACTAGCGGATGTCTCACCACATCGCCGGATTCAAACTGAATAAAACTAACGCCCTCAACATCGCGCAATATTTTTGCTGCGTGACGCAATCCAGAACGTTGCCCACGCGGCAAATCGACTTGACTAATATCACCATTAACCACCACTTTAGAGCCAAAGCCAATACGCGTTAAAAACATACGCATTTGTTCCATCGTCGTGTTTTGCGCTTCATCAAGAATCACGAATGCTTCACTCAAAGTACGGCCTCGCATATACGCAAGCGGGGCGACTTCAATGACCTTACGCTCCATTAACTTTACTACGCGCTCAACACCCAACATTTCGTGCAGCGCATCATATAACGGCCGTAAATACGGATCGATTTTCTGCGCCAAATCACCTGGCAAAAAACCCAATCTCTCGCCTGCTTCAACCGCTGGCCGCACCAACAAGATGCGTTGCACCTGCTGCTTATCCAGCGCATCCACCGCACACGCCACAGCAAGATAGGTCTTGCCTGTTCCCGCTGGCCCAATACCAAAACTAATATCATGCTCAGCAATGGCGGCCAGATAGCGGTGTTGATTGGCACCCACCGGCTTAATCACTCCGCCGCGCGTTTTAATCGGTAAAACCTTGCCCTCAGTGGCTTTCACCTGATGACTCATCGTTGCTTCAATCCCTGCTTTTTGTAAGGCAATATGCACCTCGGCTGAGTCAATGCTAGCGTTTTCTGCATTGCCATATAAATCCTGGAGCACAACACGTGCCAATTCAGTTGACCGCGCATTACCATGCAACCAAAAACTGTTACCCCGATTTTTAATCTGAACACCTAAAGATTGTTCAACTTGACGCAAATGCTCGTCAAACTGACCGCAAAGATTGGCAAGACGCTCGTTATCTTGGGGCTCTAAAACAAGCTCAGAAGGCTTTATTGCGGTATTCACTACACTCAGGCTACGCGCAATATGCTACGGAAGTGTGGCTAGTATTTAATACCAAGCGTCCGCGCAAAGAATTGGGCAGCGCCTCGGTGATATCAACCTCTGCAAAATGGCCAATCAAACTTGCAGGCCCGGCAAAATTGACCACGCGATTATTCTCAGTGCGACCAGCTAAAATATTCGCGTCACGCTTAGAGGGGCGATCAACCAACACACGTTGACGACTACCCACCATAGACTGACTAATTGCCTCGGCCATTTCACGTATACGCTGCTGCAAACGCGATAGGCGCTGCTGCTTCACTTCCCTACTGACATCATCAGGAAGATTCGATGCAGGCGTGCCAGGGCGAGCACTGTAAATAAAGCTGAACGAGTGATCGAAGCCAATATCTTCAATCAACTTCATTGTCTGTTCAAAATCAGCCTCGCTCTCGCCAGGAAAGCCAATAATAAAATCTGACGACAAGCTAAGGTCAGGGCGTGCTTCGCGAATTCGACGAATCTTTGATTTGTACTCTAAAGCAGTATGACCACGCTTCATCATCGACAGAATTCTATCCGCGCCACTTTGCACGGGTAAATGCAAATGACTCACCAATTTTGGCACCTCAGCAAAAGCCTGAATCAGGCTATCGGAGAACTCAACAGGATGCGATGTAGTAAAACGAATACGTTCTATACCTTCAAGGTCCGCAATATAGGTAATTAATAAAGCTAAATCACCTTCATCGCCATCAGCCATCGGGCCACGATACGCATTAACATTTTGGCCAAGCAAATTAATCTCACGCACGCCCTGCTCAGCAAGCAAGGTCACTTCGGCAAGCACCTCTTCAAAAGGCCGGCTCACTTCTTCACCGCGAGTGTAAGGCACAACACAAAACGTGCAATATTTACTGCAGCCTTCCATCACAGAAACTAAGGCACTGGGGCCATCGGCTCTTGGTGCTGGCAGGTGATCAAATTTTTCAATTTCAGGAAAACTAATATCAACAACCGGCTTGCGCGTCTTACGCACTGCATCAATCATCGCCGGCAAACGATGCAGCGTCTGCGGCCCAAACACCATATCGACATAGGGTGCGCGCTCGCGAATGCCCTCTCCTTCTTGGCTGGCGACACAACCCCCCACACCAATTATCATATCGGGTCGCACTTTCTTAAGCTCGCGCCAACGACCCAGCGCAGAAAACACCTTCTCTTGTGCTTTTTCACGAATAGAGCAGGTATTGAGCAACAACACATCCGCGTCTTCAGGCGCAGATGTCAACTCCAGTCCGTGCGATTCATTCAACAGCTCCACCATACGCGAGGAGTCGTATTCGTTCATCTGGCAACCGTGCGTTTGAATATATAGCTTGGGATTCATGAAAGTCGAGGGGGAGAAAAATGACTCACTAAATTACACGTTTTGACGCGAGATTTCCAGCACCTAAATTTATAGCAACTGAAAATGCTGGCGGCTCGATATGCCAAGTCGCCAGCATTGGCGCGTAGATTAATCGTAGTCGGGAGTCGAGCTAATTTTATGAATGCTCAGGTCAGCACCCTGAATTTCATCCGACTCAGAAAGACGAATACCGATGACTTTTTTGACTATGCCATAAATAATGAAGCCACCAACAAAAGCAATCGCCACACCTAATACTGTACCCGCGATTTGCGCACCAATAGTCACGCCACCCAAACCACCTAATGATTTAGCACCAAAGATACCGCAGGCAATACCACCCCAAACGCCGCAAAGACCATGCAAAGGCCATACGCCCAGCACATCATCGATTTTCCATTTATTTTGAGCTAGTGTGAAGGTCCAAACAAACAGCGCGCCAGCGATTAAACCAATCACCAAGCCACCAATCGGGTGAACAATATCAGACCCTGCGCAAATCGCCACCAAACCCGCTAACGGGCCGTTATGGACAAAACCCGGATCATTCTTGCCGACAAATAACGCGCCAAGCACACCGCCAACCATCGCCATAAGGGAATTAATCGCAACCAAACCGCTAACGCCTTCAACACTTTGCGCTGACATCACGTTGAAGCCAAACCAACCGACAGTTAGTATCCAAGCACCCAAGGCAAGAAACGGGATACTTGAAGGCGGATGCGCAGCCATACCCCCATCAGCACGATAACGACCATGACGTGCCCCAAGCAGCAACACAGCAGCTAATGCAATCCAACCGCCCATAGCATGAACCACTATTGAGCCAGCAAAATCATGGAAAGGCTCACCAAAAGTGCTCTCAATCATGTCCTGAACCCCCATATTGCCGTTCCAGACAATGCCTTCAAAGAAAGGGTAAAGAAAAGCAACGATTAAAAATGATGCCAGCAATTGCGGATAAAAACGTGCACGTTCAGCGATACCACCCGAAATAATTGCGGGAATCGCTGCAGCAAAAGTCAATAAAAAGAAGAACTTAACGAGCTCAAAGCCATTCATTTCAACCAGCGCGTCAGCACCTCTGAAAAAATCGAAGCCATAAGCAACAAAACTGTAACCGATAAAAAAGTAAGCGATAGTCGATATCGCAAAATCACTAATGATCTTAACTAGGGCATTAACCTGATTCTTTTTACGAACTGTTCCGACTTCAAGGAATGCAAAACCAGCATGCATCGCCAACACCATAATGGCGCCCAGCAATACAAAAATTACGTCACTACCCGATTGAAGCGCTTCCATAAATCCCCCGTATACGCGTTTTTACGCTTATTTTGGGCAGCAGATATGCCCTGATGTGCTCATTATTAGTTCACCAAATTAGTGCCGGCCGGGCAAATTTGGTGCAAAAGAATCATAGCATGCAAGCCTCTATTACGCTAAGTGTCAGGGTCCGGCTCCAACGGCTACCAGCCTTGCGAACTCAAGGCAATGAGCCTTCAAAAGTGCCCGCCACACAATAATATTAATTTGCACACAAATATTTTAATTAAAATATTAATATCGCACAATAATATTACACAATTTTTTCTAATGAAGGCATAATGCCACCTAGGGATAGGGAGCATTAGGAGAGGCAGTGCTAGATAAAGCGCGAAATAAACATAATCAGCTATCGCTGTCTTTACATTCAGCGTGCAATGCAATAACGCGCGCTTATCGCTCGACTCTCGATCAGTTCGATATCACCTACCCGCAGTATCTTGTACTCCTGGCCTTATGGCACGCTGACTCAGTCAGTGTCAAAGAACTCAGCCATCAGACACTGCTCGATTCCAGCACACTAACGCCACTGCTCAAGCGCCTTGAAGCCAAAGACCTCATCACACGATCACGTCGCCGCGATGACGAACGCGTTAGAGTCATTTGCCTCACCCGCGAGGGTCGAGCGCTAGAACGCAGCGCATCTGACGTACCCATAAATATCCGCCGCCGCATCGGACTTAGCGTACAAGACGAGGCCGAGCTACAACTCTATTGCCAACGTATTACCGATCGCCTAGCAACACCCAAATAACCCTCTCAGATTAGTGCTGCGGTATTATCACTAAGCGCCGAAACACCACGTCAGAGCAACAAACCATGTCATTCAACTTGACTAAATGTCGTGACACACGCTAAATAACCCGCATGCTTACACCACCTTTCAGCAAACTATAGATGACCAGCCAAGCACGATTATTCGGTCGCTACATTCAAGACTTACCAACGGGCAAGCTCGAATGGATTGGGCTACGCCCCGCGCGAAATGAACCCATGCAACAAGTTACACAAGCCAATGCCATACCCAACTTAGGGCTAGAAGGCGACCGCCGCTGTAATGCCACACCCGGTTCAGCACGACAAATCACCTTGATCAGCGCAGAACACATTACACTCGTTGCCAGCCTACTAAAACGCGACAACATTGACCCAGCCTTACTCCGTCGCAACCTCGTCATTTCAGGGCTTAATCTCCATGCCTTACGCCATCAACGCTTTCGCATAGGTGAAGCAGAGTTCGAAGCTACCGCGCAGTGTCATCCCTGCTCACGCATGGATGCAGCGCTCGGCAAAGGTGGCTGCGCCGCCATGCTCGGCCATGGCGGACTTTGCGCCAAAATACTCGTCGGCGGCCAAATAAAAATTGGCGATGATTTCATTCCTTTAGAACAACCAAACTAAGCAACAACACAGAAATTACCTATGTCTCGTTATGACTCGATCATCATCGGCGCCGGCGCCGCTGGGCTAATGTGCGCCATCACCGCAGCACAACGCGGAAAAAAAATACTACTGCTTGAACGCTCAAACAAAATCGGCAAAAAAATCCTTATGTCAGGCGGCGGTCGCTGCAACTTCACTAATCTTTTCATGCAACCTGAAAACTTTCTTTGCCAAAACCCCCACTTTTGCAAATCAGCCTTAAGCCAATACACACAATGGGATTTTATTGCTCTAGTCGAAAAGCACAACATTGCTTATCACGAAAAAACACTCGGGCAATTATTTTGCGATGACTCATCAAAAGACATACTCAATATGTTTCTCGCAGAATGTAAAGAGGCTGGCGTCACCATAGAAACAAACACAACCATCACCGGAACAACGTATCGTGATAACCGCTATCACGTTATAACTGAAACCAATCAATATATAAGTGCCAGCCTTGTTGTTGCCAGTGGCGGACTGAGCATTCCTTCACTCGGAGGGTCAGGCTATGGCTACCAATTGGCAAAACAATTTGAACACCCCTGTTATGAAACACGCGCCGCCTTAGTGCCCTTCACCTTTAGTGACCATCACAAACCCCTCTTCGCCGAACTCTCAGGGCTATCCGTTAATACCGACGTCACCACCATCAACAACATCAGCTTTCGCGAAGCCTTACTGTTTACCCATCGCGGCCTCAGCGGCCCAGCAATATTGCAAGCATCAAGCTATTGGCAAAGCGGCGAAGATATCGCTATCAATCTATTGCCCAATGACAACGCAGAAGAACTGCTCATTAAACTCAAACATAACCAAGCAAAAAGTCTATTACGCACACAACTCTCTCACCACCTACCTAAAGCGCTAACACAACAACTAGAAACACTATGGTGGCCAAAAAGCGCAGAACGGCCACTCGCCGAATGGAATAATAAAGAACTAAAAGACATCGCCAGAAAATTGAACAACTGGGCCTTGCGCCCAGCAGGAACCGAAGGCTACCGAACCGCCGAGGTCACCATTGGCGGCGTTAACACCGATCACCTCTCATCACAAACCATGGAATCAACAATCCACAAGGGCTTATATTTTATTGGTGAGGTGGTTGATGTCACCGGCCACCTGGGTGGATTCAACTTTCAATGGGCATGGTCTTCAGGGTATGTGGCCGGGATGAACGTATAACGAAGGGCTCATTTATCACCGCTTTATTCAAAAGAAAGTACGCCCTCACCTCATACCAATTAGATCTGGCTCTATTAAGTCACCGCTGAATTTTCTCTTGTGTCGCTGTCAGGACCGAGACTTAATCTACCGTCATCCTCCAAAACACCTATAGAACCACCATCGGCATTCGTTACGACTATCAATGTGTGTCCTGGAACAATGGCCGACGAATAGTTTTACTATTCCAGCCAAA
>NVRQ02000015.1 GCA_002400905.2 Gammaproteobacteria bacterium
ATGCAGCGCACGATGTGTTGGCAGCAATTGACTGCCAACACATCGCATTGATTGAGTAAACCAGCGCTTTCAAATATCAATCAAACTGCCGCCTTTGCATCTTTCAATTCAGGCTCAAGCAGGGAAATAGAGACATAACCAAAGTGTTGCTGACTCTTGCCGCTGTTGGCTTGCAGACGGCAATAGCTGTAAGTTGCCTTGGCAAACACGCCTGCGTACTAGCCGCAATGGTGCCGTACTACCGAGCAAGCGTGAATCCATATCACTGCGCTATGTCCTGAATCAACTCTGGGCTTTGACTCATATTCCTACCGATAGAAACACTCTGATAATGATGGCTGCCTCGTGCTTTGAGAATGTCTATATCAAGGCCACCCTCTTGCCTTATGCGCAACTGCAAGCGCAGTGCTGCCCAGGTGCTTTTTCGTATCGCACAATCATCTGTAGTTGTGCGGTACAAACCCAATAATGACTCACCTTCTCTTGCCGCGACTTGCAAGCGCCGCACTGCACTATCACTCAAACCGCCACGCTGAGTGCCTGGCCACCACAATGCCATACCGCATTCACGATTACGCAATGCTTTTTCTAGCGCCCATTGTGTATCTTGCTCATCATCCAGCGATAACCAACGCACGTATTCCAAATCAACACCGGCATTCGCTAAAGCCGGCGCATAAGGCATATACGGTGGGTTCGCGATAATAACGTAGCGTTGCTCTTGCGTCATACGCTTGATTACTGGCAACCAAATTTTTAATTCGCCAACATCCATACCTGGAATCATCAATTCCACTACTGCACCTGGCGGCCAACCACCCGTTGGCAAAGCCTCGTCAAGCTCATCAAACCCTGTGCTCATACTCCGGGCGTGGCCACTATAATGTTGTCCACGCCACAGTGATGGCGTTGTATTCAATAAACTTTCTAATTCACTCGTCATCATAACGTCACCTGCCTGCCTTAATGTCATTGTCTAATTAGGCCAACCATGAGGCCTTCTATTGCAAAGAATTCTTCGCGCAGATCTACGCGAATCGGTTCAAAATCAGCATTTTCCGGTAATAATGTGACAATATTGCCGCGCTGACGAAAACGTTTTACGGTTACTTCCTCATCTATGCGCGCAACCACAATTTGATTGGTTTCGGCTACGCTGGTCTTATGTACCGCTAACAAATCACCATCAAGAATTCCAACATCACACATACTCATACCTTCAACACGCAAAAGATAATGCGCTTGTGGGTGGAATACGGTGTGAGCGATATCGACATACGTTTCGATATTTTCTGTCGCCAATAAAGGTGCGCCTGCTGCCACTTTGCCTACTATAGGAATGCCCGATTCTTCGAGCAGAGTTATGCCACGGGAATGGCCACCCATCTCGATATAACCCTTACGCTTTAACGCACTAAGGTGCTGATAGGCGGCGTTATCAGAGCGATAACCCATATATTCGGCGATCTCGCGCATGGTCGGCGGCATTTGCCGTTCTTGCAGTGACTCTCGAACGTAGTCGAGAACTTGGCGCTGTATGTCAGTTAATTCCTGCATAATCATCCAGTACTGTAGTTTTATACATGTACATGTATATTTATACAGTTTATTGGGAAATGCAAGTTTTTTCTGAGCTCAACTACCGTTACCCGGATAAAGAGCCGTCTATAGGACTGATCACACCTAAACCGCCCCGCTTTACTGCATGCGGATAAATTTGCGTGGTTTTGACATCGGCATGACCCAACAATGTTTGGATAGTCCGAATATCGTAGCCGTTTTCAAGTAAGCGCGTAGCAAAACTATGACGGAAGGTATGCGTACTTGCATGTTTATTAATTTCAGTTTGCCTGATCGCCACTCGGACTTTCCTCTGAATAGTCGTTTCGTGAAGATGATGCCGTCTTATTTCGTCGCCTCGCGGATCAACAGACACCTGACTAGCAGGAAACACATATTGCCAAGCAAAGAGTGTATGGGCACTCGGATATTTTCGTTCTAATGCATAAGGCAAATAAACCTTGCCATAGCCCTGCGCCAAATCTTGTTCATGTATTGCTTTGGTTTTTTTGAGCATACGCTGCAAAGGTTCGACCAAACTCTCAGGCAGCAATGTTTGTCGATACTTTACACCCTTACTTTCCCTGATAATTAACTGCTTCTGCTCAAAATCAATATCTTGAACTCTGAGCCGACAACATTCCATCACACGCAAACCACTGCCATACAATAGCCTTGCCATTAACTGATATTTACCACTAAGCCTATCAATAACCTGTAATGCCTCATTATGACTAAATACCGTTGGCAATCGTTTGCTCGGCTTGGCATAACGGAACTCTAAATTGAATTCTTTGCGTCCGAAAAATTTGCGATATAAAAACACCAAACTATTCAAAGCGGTACGCTGCGTAGCGGGTGACACGTTACGTTCTAGCGCCATGTATGACAAAAATGCCGACACTTCCGCTTCTCCCATTTCTTCAGGGTGACGCTTATTGTGAAAACGAATAAAAAAACGCACCCAATAGACATATGTTTTCTCTGTCGAGTACGCCAAACCATTAAGACGAATACAAGCACGAAGATTATTTAAAAATCGACCAGACTTCGGTTTTATAAAAATGGGAATAGAATGCATAGCGGCTCCTCCTTGAACACGACTTTATCATTATTACTGTATATTTATACATGCTCTTGAATATAAAACAACAGCTGCCGTGTATCACGATTTTTGTAATTCACCGGCGCACGAATATACTGGTTAAAAATCATAGTCTTAGCTCGAAACCAGGAAAGAGATATTTATTGCGACAACAGCAATAAGGTGATACAAAGATGCTGTGTATCACTAACGTGATTAATGGTAAAAAAGGAGATAAATCGTTGATATCGAAGAAAATACAGCTATATCATGAAATCCTACAAAGAATGATAAAAAGCAAAAGTGTGATACACAGCTGCTGTAGAATAAACTGTTAGCTGCGTAAAAAATATGGAAATTACATACAAAGTAAACCATGCAATAACCCCAGATGAATTCATTGCATTATTACATTCATCTACTCTAGCTGAACGTAGACCAGTAGATGACTATGCGTGTATTGAAGGCATGATTAAAAACAGCAATTTATTGGTTACAGCATGGGATGGCAATAAACTAATAGGTGTTGCGCGCTCTATTACAGATTTTCACTACGCTTGTTATCTTTCAGATTTGGCTGTTGATAAAAAATATCAAAAACGTAACGTAGGTAAAAAGTTACAATCATTAACTCAAGAACAATTGAACTCAAAATGCAAATTAATACTTATTGCTGCACCAGATGCTGATTCATATTATAAGCATATTGGTTTTACTAAAAATGACAGATGTTGGGTTTTAGAGCGCGGTGCAAAAATCAGCAGCTAACAAGTGCATCAACTTGACCGTTTTATACGCCGCGACGCTTCGCTCTGCTCTGTATAAAACGGCCAGTTATGCGAGACGTTATGTGTACTAAGAAAATGGACAGAGCAAGAATACGAGTAGATTTTAATGAATTAGTGCAAGATGATCTTGTACTATTATCTAAAACCGATGAAGTCACCGACTCAGATGAAAACAAACTAATATTATCAGAAGGGAAAAACATATTTATTTATGAGTTCAACGATTACAAAGATGGTACAAAAGAATACTTACTGGCCGATGGTATAGCGGAATTAAATAACCCAAAATTAAATGGGCAATGGAGTTCAGCAGCAAAATGGTGTTGCCGTATAAATAAAAATGGAATTACAACTAAAAACACATAACAAGTCATTCGAGTTCGCCCGCAAAAAACGCGGGCAGGACGCGCAAACAGCGCGCGCCTCTCAATTCAATCGTTATGTTTCATCAAGCATTAAGCCATGGGTAGGGAATCTGTTTGCGAATCAAGAATCAAGAGATATTGGTAAGACTGTATTTATTCGACTAGATGAGATTGGCATACTAACGAAGCTAAATTGAAGAAATTGGGAGCAGAAAAAGCCAAACCAATATTTTCAGAAGGCTTGGCGAAGTAATACAAAAAAACATAACAAGAACATCAAGATCGTTCGCTATTGCTCACTGGGACGCGCAAAAAGCACGCGCCCCTTATGTAAAGCGTTATGTTTCATCCAGCATTAAGCCATGGTTAGCAAACCTATGTGTGAATTAAGGAATATTGGTAAAACTGTGTCTACTCGACTACATGGAATTGGCATTTCTAATGAAGCTGAATTGAAAAGGTTAGGG
>NVRQ02000150.1 GCA_002400905.2 Gammaproteobacteria bacterium
CCTTATCCCCAAGCTTCTCTGCCTTACAAATCTTAGCCGACCTGATACTGAGCAAGGTAGAATCTGCATATGGCGGGTAAAATTCCACAACAGTTTATTGATGACATCCTTGCTCGCTCGGACATCGTCGAACTCATAGACGCCCGCGTCACCCTAAAAAAAGCCGGCAAAGACTTTCACGCCTGTTGCCCCTTTCATAATGAAAAAACCCCCTCTTTTACAGTAAGCCAAAGCAAACAGTTCTATCATTGTTTTGGCTGTGGCGCGCATGGCACAGCAATTGGTTTTCTCATGGAATACGACAACCTCGATTTTGTCGAAGCCATACAGGAACTGGCTGATAGCCTTAGCCTTGAAGTGCCACGCGAAGACGGCGGCACCATGCAGCGACCGTCAACGGATACCAAAGCCTTGTTTGCCTTAACTGAGCAAGCCAACGATTTTTATCAAAAGCAACTACGTGAGCATGCGCAACAACAAGAAGCCGTCGATTATTTAAAAGGCCGCGGCCTCAGCGGCCAGATTGCCAAACGGTTTGCACTCGGGTTTTGTGCCGATGAATGGCGCGCCATTCACACAGCCCTAGGTAAAGACGAACGCACACGCGAACAGCTCGTCGAAGTCGGCCTGCTCATTAAAAAAAACACCAATGACTATTATGACCGCTTTCGCCACCGCATTATGTTCCCGATTCGTGATCTGCGTGGCCGCATTATCGGTTTTGGTGGGCGCATACTCGGTGATGACACACAGGGAAGTGTGAAGGCAGCGGGAGGCAAGACGCCGGGAGCTGCCCAACCTAAATATTTAAACTCACCCGAAACGCCTTTGTTTCATAAGGGTAAAGAACTCTATGGTTTTTACGAAGCCTGCCAAAACAACCGTAAACTCAATCGAATACTCGTGGTTGAAGGCTATATGGATGTGGTCGCACTGGCTCAACACAACATTAGCTATGCGGTCGCGACATTAGGTACGGCTACCAGCGTTGAACACATTGAGCGTTTATTTCGCAAAGTCGAAGACATCATATTTTGCTTTGACGGTGACCGTGCGGGTCGTGATGCCGCATGGCGCGCGTTAGAAAATGCGTTGCCAGCACTGCATGACGGTCGCCAAATTCGCTTTCTATTTCTACCCGATGGCGAAGACCCAGACACACTCGTGCGCAAAGAAGGTTACGAACACTTTGAGCAGCGCATTGCTCACGCCCATACACTCTCACAATACTTATTCGATCACTTGGGTAGCGATGTTGATGCCAGCACTATTGATGGCCGCGCACGGCTAGCCGAAGCCGCCAAACCCTTACTCAAAAAATTGCCCAACGGCACCTTTCAACAGATGATGATTGCCGAATTAGCCCAACGCACTCGCATTGACGTTAACCTACTCAGCATCGACATTTGTGGCGATACGGTGAAATCAGCACAAACTAACCGTCGCCACAAACCCACCACCACGCAGCGCGGCCCGTCACTAGTACGTAAAGCCATTACCGTCTTATTGAATCGGCCTGACCTTGCTGCAACCACCGACAATACCGATTGGCTAAAAGATATTGACCAAGCCGGCATAGTTTTATTGCTCGACCTGCTTGAACTCTTACGGCAGCACCCCCACCTTAGTACCGCTGGTATTTTGGAACATTGGCGCGATATAGAACACGGTAAGCATCTATCCAAGCTCGCGGCCCAACCCGCTCTACTAGAGAGCGAGGCCTTAGCCGCTGAATGGGAGGATGCCTTAAACCGACTCAGTAACGCGGCCAAGGAAGCACAGCTTGAAAGGCTTGAAGAGCGTGATCGGCTAGGAATCGCCAGCGTGGAAGAAAAAGCCGAACTCAAGCGGCGCTACCAGAGGCTAGGTCAACACAAAGACTAAGCTAGCCAGGCGAACAAAGTATCAGGTATAATTGACGGTTCTATTTTTTAAACTTACCAAACAAGGTTACGCACTTCGATGGATGCCCAACAACAGCAATCTCAACTTAAGTTATTGATTGCAAAAGGAAAGGAACAAGGTTACCTGACCTATCGCGAAGTCAACGATCACCTCCCCGACACCATTGTCGACCCAGAGCAGATCGAAGACATCGTCAACATGATTAATGAGCTGGGCATTGAGGTGCACGAAGTTGCGCCTGATGCAGACAGCCTCATTATGAAAGATGCCGTCGATGAAGACAGCGCTGATGCCGCAGCCGCCGCCTTATCTATTGTCGATAGCGAGTTTGGTCGCACCACCGATCCAGTCCGTATGTATATGCGTGAAATGGGTACCGTCGAATTGCTCACGCGCGAAGGCGAAATCCGCATCGCCAAACGTATTGAGGCCGGTCTGTCACAAATGATGTCAGCACTCGCGACCTTTCCAGCGACCATCCAAACCATCCTCGATGATTATGCGCTCTATACCAACGGCGAAAAACGCTTATCAGATATCATCGTTAGCTTTCTCACTGACGAAGACTTAGACACTACCACCATTCCAAAACCTGCAGCAGCTCGTACCGCTGAAGAAAAAGAAGAAGACCTGGAAGAAAAAGACGCCGGTCCTGATCCAGAGCTGGTTAAAGAATATTTTACAAAACTAGCCAAATTGTTTGATAAAGTACAAAAATCACACGCCAAAAATGGCAAAGACCACGATACAACTATCACTGCAGCTGCCGAGCTTAATGATGTTTTTAGGCGTTTCAAGTTCATACCAAAGTTCTCTGAGCGCCTGATTGTTGCCCTACGTGAAGTGGTTGACATCATTCGCCAACATGAGCGCAGCATCATTAATTTATGCGTCGTCGAAGCACACATGCCACGTAAAGCATTCATTACCAGTTTCCCTGAAAACGAAACCGACCTTAAGTGGGTAGAGCGTGAGATCGACTCTGGCAGCAAATATTCAGACGCACTAAAAGAACATAAAGACGTTATTATTACCGAACAAGCGAAACTTGCTGATCTCGAAAAGAAATGGAATTTCAGCATCAATGAGATCAAAGAAATCAATCGCAAAATGTCGATTGGTGAAGCCAAAGCACGTCGCGCGAAAAAAGAAATGATTGAGGCCAACTTACGTCTTGTTATCTCTATTGCCAAAAAATACACCAATCGCGGCCTACAGTTCCTCGATTTGATTCAAGAAGGTAACGTTGGCTTAATGAAAGCCGTCGATAAATTTGAATACCGTCGTGGTTACAAATTCTCAACCTACGCCACCTGGTGGATTCGTCAGGCGATTACGCGCTCAATCGCTGATCAAGCACGCACAATTCGCATCCCCGTACACATGATTGAAACGATCAACAAACTCAATCGTATTTCACGTCAAATGCTACAAGAGATGGGCCGTGAAGCGACGCCTGAAGAACTCGCTGAACGCATGGAAATGCCAGAAGACAAGATACGTAAAGTACTTAAGATTGCCAAAGAGCCTATTTCAGTGGAAACCCCTATTGGTGATGATGAAGACTCACACCTCGGTGACTTTATTGAAGACTCTAACGTCATGTCTCCACCCGAGTCAGCAACGTTTGAAGGTTTACGCGAACAAACGCAAAATGTCTTAGAAAGTCTCACCGCACGTGAAGCAAAAGTATTACGCATGCGTTTTGGTATAGGCATGAACACTGACCACACATTAGAAGAAGTCGGCAAACAGTTCGATGTGACACGCGAACGTATTCGTCAAATCGAAGCTAAAGCCCTACGCAAACTGCGCCACCCTACGCGTTCAGAGCGATTACGTAGCTTCCTCGACAGTGACGGCAATCCACCAGGTGGCGCTTCTTAAATAGAGCCCTGCCTTAACGCCGACCCGTTTCGGGCCGTTAGCTCAGTTGGTTAGAGCAGGGGACTCATAATCCCTTGGTCGAAGGTTCGAGTCCTTCACGGCCCACCAATTTC
>NVRQ02000151.1 GCA_002400905.2 Gammaproteobacteria bacterium
AATGACAATGATACTGCAATGTGCAGCATTAACTTTATATAGGGAATTATCAGTGCTGTCCCGTTAACTTGAAATATATCGCTGTTCAACGGGCGAAATGCTTAGCGATTAGATTGTTTTGAGGTACTAAAGACATGAAAACCAATAATACTCCTCTGTCATTCCGGATTCCGGCCTACGCCGGAATGACGGCAAAAAGTTAACGGAACAGCAATGGGGAATTATAGTGGCTCGAGGCAAATGAGTTCAAGATGAACATCAACTCCAAACCATTCACGACAAGCAAACCCATCAGTATTTTTTTCGTCACATTTTCAGCAATCTAAGATGCTCAGAAAATGGAAGATAAGAACAAATAGACGCGCTGAAAATTCTAATTAATGAAATTTCTGCCTCCCTTTCCCTTTGGTGCTAGCGAGCCTAGCTCGGCTTGCATTTCGTCACGTGTTTTTGCGTAGACAAGCTCTCTACCCATTACGCTGCCAGCGTAGGCGCGTCCAGTGCTAGTGGGTATTAAATCACAAGTGACACTGTGGACTCCCTCACCGACCAAAACCTTAATGGCATGAACACTCTTACTCAACACGACGACTTCCATAGTCAACTCGCTGTCAGTTGCTACAACAGTAATCTTTTCATCTTCCACTCGGTTATCCCTCAGGGTTATCGAACACTTATGAACTATTGTGGTTGAATATTGAGCAAGATAATAGCTCTCTATGTCTTTAAGGTGAAATTATTCAGCAATTGCGATTATTTCACCTCGCTCACACAATCCTTGATTGAATTTCTTGTTTTGCATAATAATCCTTTGTGCGCTTTATATGCTTAGCTTATACCCAATTTACTGTGCGCATTTTTTATAACCTCACTATTTTTCAATTTTCCATACCCTTACTGATACAAACCTATGGCGTATTTATTATCACTTATATAGCAGCAAAAGTGATTAAGCTACCGCATAATATTGCTGCTCCCGCTTGACCTTATCATCACCTCTAACTTCTTTGAATTAGCTGTAACCGTTGCCATATCACTATTTGGTTTACATTCGGGTGGTGAGCGTATTAGTTGAAGTAGCCGTCATGCTCTCGTTAGTCGCATTTTTAAATCGCATAAAATTTGATATACGTGAAACAGCCAAACTCAAAACAGGCTAATGTTTAGCCAAACCAATCAATAATCTTTCTTCACCAAACTCAATGATATCGCCTGAAATTATTTTTTTACGCTTCTGGGTTTCTACTTTGCCATTAACAGTCACCATGCCTTCATCAATCACCAGCTTTGCTTCGCCACCGCTCGACACCAACCCTTCAAATTTAAGTATCTTGTAAAGCTCGACAGGCTCTTTTGTTATTTCCACTTCTCTGGTTGCTGTTTTCTCTTTAGACATCTTGTAGTGCTTCCCAATTCACTTCACATTCTCCAAGCCCGGTGGCAATATGCGCTGAGTTGTCTGAAATGGTGACAGATATATCCATGGTGCGCTCAACCATTTTTGCTAGAGCTTGTATCGCTGGCCATTCAAAACGAAATACCGAAACAGACAGCCTACTAAATTTATCCTTTGACTGCTCCCACCACACGTCTGACTTAGTATTGAAGCTATACACTTTTACTGCGAGCGCAAGACCTCTGGCTTTCTTTATTCTTTCGACAGCGGGTTCGCCAACATCAATCCATAGCGTCAATTGATCATCGAGTGTTCGCAACCAAATATCTGGATCATCGGCTTCATTTAGCCCTCTTGTAAATGCCAACTGTTCATCAGCATTAATACAGTACGCCAACACGCGCACCATCATTCGCTCTATTGTCTCAGACGGGTGTTGCGCCAGCGTTAAGTGTAATGTGTCATAGTAGTGTCGATTGAGATCGGACAAGGCTATTTTTATTTTAAAAATGGTTGGTTTTAGTGCCACAAATATATCCTTTATCTAAATTTAGGTGTTAACGTTAATCTGACACTTTGCCGCGCAGCATCTTTGTTTTACTGTGCTTGGTCTTGCTGTCTAGTCGTTTTCTTTGCGAGCTTTTACTCGGCTTCGTCGGTCGTCGCGTTTTTTGTACGGCCGTTGCCACACTAATTATTTTTCTTAAGCGCTCCAAAGCATCATCGCGGTTTTTTTCCTGCGTGCGATACGTTTGTGCTTTGATAACAATCACACCCTCTTTATTAATGCGCTGATCACTTAAAGCCAATAGGCGTTGCTTATAAAGTTCGGGTAACGATGATTGCTTGACATCAAAACGTAGATGTATCGCTGAAGACACTTTATTAACATTTTGGCCACCCGAACCCTGCGCTCGTATGGCTGAAAACTCCATCTCTTCATCAGGAATGATGAGGGTTGGTGAAATTTTTAACACGGCTTAACTAAGACTTTCACGACTGATGTGCTTTTTCATATTCGCTGCCCCAAGCACAAAGCAAGTCGAGCGCTGGGCTCAATTTCTCCGCTAATTCTGTCGAGGTATATTCAACTTTAGGTGGCACCTCTGCGTAGACATGCCGCTTAACCAATTTATCTTTCTCTAGTTCGCGTAACTGTTGTGTCAACATTTTTTGCGTCACCTTAGGAATACTACGTTTTAGCTCACCAAATCGTAGTGTCTGCCCGCGGAGGTGATAAAGAATAATCACTTTCCATTTACCACCTATCACATCAACCGCGATGGAAACCGGGCAGTCGCTAAGATCGCACGCTACAACTTCTTTCATACTCTTTGCAGGCATGTGTTTGTGCTCAGGTTATATCTCGAAATTTGAAATTTTCCACTCAGGCACTTATTGGTAACTAAATATCAAGACTGTGCGTACTTGTGGAAATTGCACTGACACCCCATAGTATATAAAAAATACTAACCATACAAACCATACTGGCGCATATAAATAAGCACAGAGGATAAGACTATGAGCTTTACGCATTTATTTAGTGAAGGAAAACTAGGCGATTTAGATTTGCCACACCGCATCATCATGGCTCCGCTAACCCGGTCACGCTCCTCCCAGCCAGGCGACGTTCCCAACGACCTCAACGCTGAATACTATGGACAACGCGCCTCGGCGGCGCTCATCATCAGCGAAGCCACGCAAATATCTCCTCAAGGCAAAGGCTATGCCTTCACTCCTGGCATTCACTCGAAAGAGCAAATTGAAGGCTGGAAAAAAGTGATTGAGGCAGTACATGCACAGGACTCTCTAATATTTTTACAGCTGTGGCATGTCGGTCGCGTATCACACTCGAGCCTGCAGCCAGACAATGGTTTGCCCGTGGCCCCCTCTGCCATTGCACCCGAAGGCCAAGCGTTTACGTATGAAGGTATGCTCGATTTTGAAACACCGCGCGCGCTCGAAACGAATGAAATACCCGACATCGTTGAGCAATATCGCCAAGCCGCCGTTAATGCCAAACAAGCTGGATTTGACGGTGTTGAAATTCACGCCGCTAACGGCTATTTGCTTGAGCAATTTCTAAAGGACGGAACTAATCATAGAACAGATATTTATGGTGGCAGCATTGAAAATAGAGTTCGCTTGACGCTTGAGGTCACTAAGGTAGTCACTGACGTATGGGGCGGTGACCGTGTTGGTATTCGCATCTCACCTACCGGGACTTTTAATACCATGTCTGAGAGTCACCCGCAATCGTTATACCACTATTTAATCGAACAACTCAATCCATTTAACCTTGCTTACCTTCATGTCGTTGAAAGTTTTGCTGGTTCAACCAGCAATGATTTTGATTTTACTGCCCTACGTAAAAAGTTTAACGGCGCTTACATGGCAAACGGTGGTTATACCGGTGAACTTGCCGAGCAAAGTCTCGCCAACGACAAAAGTGACTTTGTTGCTTTTGGTACCTTGTATATTGCGAATCCAGATTTACCTAAGCGCCTGCACTTAGGTGCGCAATTGAATGACGCAGACCCCGATACATTTTATGGTGGTGATGCCAAAGGGTATACCGATTACCCAAGCCTAGCAGGCTGAACCAGCACCACCGTAATACCACCAGTGGCCACGCTTTGCCGAGAGTAGTGTCGATTACCTCGGCAAAATGTTAATCAGTCGTTGCTCTCTACACGAATAGTCTGCACCAAGGTATGTGCCTCACCAAGCTCTATCGTTCTTACATCATTCGCTGCATTGGCAGACTCGATGCAGACCATGGTTTGATAACCCTCATCATTAAAATCTGCCATGGCTTTAGCATTATCAATCCACGGGTTCCAAACGATGGTTGATTCGCTGCCTTCTTTACAAACAATAATTTTACGTTTCAAAACAGGATCATCGATAACGCAATCATCTAATGTTCCAAGATAAACACGGTCGACCTCACCCGCTAGCGTAATGTCACCCTGTTGGCTTTTTTTCGCGTAACCATCAGGCTTATCGAGATACTCGCAACCATCAAGACCACTGATACGTATTTGACTGCTATCGCCAACCGTAAAATAAGTATGAAATGCTGCGCCTAACTCCATAGGTTCTGAACCGATATTCATTGCAGTTAAAGATAATTGAAGCGTTTCCCTGACGGTTATAACAAACACCAATTCAAAAGGCTGAGACCAATACGGATGTGTGCCATCACTGTCTAAACCCAAACACAATCGTGTACCGCCATCTGGCAATGACTCACTTGCGATGACCGACCACTCTGAGCTGCGTGCAAAACCATGCTGCGGCAAACCACTATCTGTCGTATGCGGACCAAACCAAGGCCAACAAATCGGCACGCCACCACGAATCGCTTTATCGTGTGAGAAAACAGCGTGTTTACTCATCCAAATAACTGGCTGAGCATTTTTAGGCTGAAAATGAGTGAGCTGGCCTCCGTGCAAATAAACTTCAGCGCCAGCATGTGCATTTGAGATAACTGCCTTAGTTAAACCCCCTTCACCTAACTGAAAAGACAGCTCGCCGTCTAAACCATATTGTGAGTTTAATTGTTCCATCCGTTTATCTCTTTATCCAGTTAACTAGAGTTTCGACCGATATTGTCAATATCATGATTCGGTGGTTGAACGACGGCGTCGTCGTTGCTTTTGCTTGCGAATTTTATCGATAGCTTTTTGCTGTGGTGAAGCATCACCCAATTGCGATTGTTCTATACGGTCGCAGAGTTCACGCCTGGCAAAAAAACGGTTGGCACTTTGTGAACGCGAGCGCTGACACTTTATTTCAGTACCACTGGGTTTATGCCGTAGATAAACGCAAGAGGCAGTCTTATTGATTTTTTGACCGCCACTGCCTGAGCCTTTAATAAAGCGCTCGCTAAGCTGATCTTCATCGATCTCTAACTCAGCCATACGCTGGGTGAGTGCATTGAGCTTAGCAACGCTGATAGTAGTCATCAGCGCATTTTAGCATTACCTTGGCGTTATTTAACCTGTGTCGGAGCAATCAAAATTTATTCACTTCATCATCCATCTCGTCAAGGCTCAAATGACTCACATTTTTACCTTTAACAACATAAACGACGTGTTCACAGATATTGGCAGCATGATCACCAATACGTTCTAACGAGCGCGTCACCCACATCAGCTCAACAGAGCGCCGAACTTTTTTCGGGCTATCTTCCATATCATCGATAAGTGACTGCAATAACTCACCATAGCTATCATCAATATTCTTATCTTGACGCGCCACTGCAACTGCTGATTCTGCATCCATACGCGCAAATGCATCTAATGCCTGGTTTAACATCCCCTGTACTCTTTGCACCAACAAGCGTAACTGACCGTAATAAGGCCGCGATTCTTTCACCTTGGACTCAGTCGATTTACGCGCGATCATCTTGGCTTCATCACCAATACGCTCAAGATCAGAAATTGCTTTACCCACTGCGATAACTAGCCTTAGATCACGTGCAGTCGGCTGACGTCTAGCGAGAATTTGCCCGCAAAACTCATCAATCTCCACTTCAGTTTGATTAATCTTTTCATCGTGCACGACAAGCTTCTCAGCTTCTTCGTTGCTATCAAGCAAAGGTACAACAGCCTTTTGCAATAGATCTTCGACCATGCCACCCATCACCAATACGCGATTGCGAACATCTTCCAGTTCATTGTCGAACTGGTGCGAGATATGTCGACCTGGTCTATAGCTATTCACTTTGTTAGTCACTCCTAATCATAATTTATTTTTCTACCTTGATATTAACGATAAGCAAATAAAGCTAGCCAAAACGTCCTGTAATGTAGTCTTCAGTCAAGGGATGTTTCGGGTTGGTAAAGATTGCTGCCGTCTCACCAACCTCGATTAAATCACCCATATGGAAATAAGCAGTTCGTTGTGAAACACGCGCTGCTTGTTGCATAGAGTGCGTGACGATGGCAATACTGTATTGCTGGCGCAACTCATCAATCAAGTCTTCGATTTTCGCTGTAGCAATAGGATCAAGCGCTGAACAGGGTTCATCCATCAAAATAACTTCCGGGCTTACCGCGATAGTACGCGCAATACACAAACGTTGTTGTTGACCACCGGACAAACTCGTTCCTGGCTTATCTAACCGATCTTTAACTTCATTCCATAAACCCGCTTTTAACAGTGAGGTTTCAACAATTTCATTAAGATCCGCCTTGCTTCTAGCCAAGCCGTGAACACGTGGCCCCCAGGCAACATTTTCATAAATCGATTTAGGGAACGGGTTAGGCTTTTGAAAAACCATACCTACCTGTGAACGCAGCGGCACTACGTCAATACTTTTGTCGTAAATATCTTGCCCATCAAGTTCAATTTGACCTGTGACACGACAAATATCAATGGTGTCGTTCATTCGATTAAGGCAACGCAAAAAGGTCGATTTACCACAACCTGAAGGGCCAATCATCGCTAACACTTCATTGCGACCAAGGTCAACGCTAACATCGTGAATAGCATGTTTATCGCCATAATAAACATCGACGTTACGGCAAGTAATACGCGGATCGGCAACGGTCACCGTGCCAACCGTATCACGGTTCTCTCTATCCAGCACATGCTTTGGGGTTACCGATTCAGCATTAATACTACTTTGGTCATCCCCATCAATTCTATCGACACTAATATCGTTCACCAACATTGTTTAATAGCCCACCATCAGACATTGTTATCACCAACGACGCTCCAGCTTCTTACGCACAATGACCGCTATCGTATTCATCGCCACGAGGAACATCAAAAGAACCATAATCGCACCCGATGTCTTCTCAACAAAGGCGCGCTCTGGACTATCGGCCCACAAAAATATCTGTACAGGTAACACTGTCGATGGGTCGACCACACTCGTTGGCACATCAACAATAAAGGCGACCATGCCGATCATCAGCAATGGCGCACTCTCCCCCAGCGCCTGCGCCATGCCTATTATAGTACCAGTCAGCATGCCTGGTAGTGCCAACGGTAGCACATGATGGCGAATCATTTGAATCTTTGAAGCGCCAATAGCTAAGGCTGCATCACGAATAGCATTAGGCACCATTTTTAACGCCGCGCGGCTAGAAATAATAATCGTCGGCAAGGTCATCAACGTTAACACCAAGCCACCGACTAGCGGCGCTGATCGCGGAAACTGAAACCAGTTAATAAACAAAGCCAAGCCAAGCAGACCAAACACAATAGACGGCACCGCAGCGAGGTTATTAATATTGACCTCGATTAAGTCGGTCCATCGATTCTTTGGTGCAAACTCTTCAAGATATATCGCGGTTGCGACCGCCAATGGAAATGCCAATAACAAGGTCACTATCAGAGTAAAAAATGATCCCGACAAGGCGGCCAAAATACCGGCCAGCTCTGCATCTCGCGAATCACCATTGGTAAAAAAGCCAACATTAAAGCGGTTTTCAAGACGATTCTGCGATGCTAGTTCGTCAATCCAGGCAATCTGTTGATCATTAACACGTCTATCACTTTCTGGCAGGTCTCTATCGATATAGCCCTTCATTAACATATCGATTTCATCATCTGCCGGCACCCAAATTTTTATTTGTGTGCCAATTAAATCAGGATTACTTTTGACAAGGTCAGCTAATTGATAAGAAGCACCCGTGCTAACTATCTTATAGAGCTTACGCTTATCTTTACGCTTAGTCACATCAGGAAACATATCACGCAAGGTCGATTTCACTAAACCAGAGTAATTAGCAGCGGCCAGCGCTTTCTTATCTGGATGATTACCCAAGCCTAGCTTTTCCGGGTTCAGCGTTATATCAAGCCCAATAAACGTCTGAACAAACGCACTATGGCCTTTATAGATAATACTGCTGAACATGAATATTAAAAACAGCATTGCCGCCGCAATGGCTAACTTTCCATAGAGCCTAAATCGCCATTCTGCTGCATGACGCTTGGCCATACCGGCATTAACAATATCAATAGTCCGTGGTCGCGTTGAGTTTGTTTCAGCACCCATAATCTACACCGATATCTCTTCGCGGTACTTACGCACTACATACAACGCAATAATATTCAAAATGAGCGTCGAAACAAACAACATCAAACCCAAAGCAAACGCAGCCAATGTCTTAGCGCTATCAAACTCTTGGTCACCGGTAAGCAAGGTGACAATTTGCACAGTAACAGTAGTCACCGCATCCAATGGATTCAGCGTAAGGTTCGCAGCCAAGCCTGCTGCCATAACTACAATCATCGTCTCACCAATCGCACGCGACACACCAAGCAAGATGCCGGCAATAACCCCAGGCAGGGCCGCAGGTAACACGACTTTTCGTAACGTTTCAGATTGCGTGGCACCCAAAGCATAAGCACCATCACGCATAGCCTGTGGCACAGCGTTTATCACATCGTCTGACAGCGACGAAATAAAGGGGATTATCATAATGCCCATAACCAGGCCGGCGGCTAAAGCACTCTCAGATGCGACATCTAAGCCAATATTGGCGCCAACCCCCCTGATCAGTGGGGCAACTGTTAATGCGGCAAAAAAACCATACACAACAGTAGGGATGCCGGCAAGAATTTCAAGTAATGGCTTAACAATAGAACGCACTCTAGGTGTCGCATATTCTGATAAATAAATCGCTGACATCAAACCAATTGGCACAGCAACTACCATGGCAATGAACGAGATCAGTAATGTACCCACAAATAACGGAATAGCGCCAAAACTACCCGACGAGCCGACTTGATCTGAGCGTAACGCAGTTTGTGGACTCCAAGTGGTACCAAACATAAAATCAGCAAACGGTACTTGACCAAAAAAACGAACCGACTCAAATAAAACCGATAAGATAATACCCAATGTCGTCAAAACAGCAATACTAGAACTGGCAATCAAAAAAACTAATATAACTTTTTCTACCCAGTTGCGTGTGCGCGCATCTTTATTTACTGCACGCCAAGCAGCAAATAGACCGGCCAAAGAAAGCATCAAGACAACTGCGGTCAACCAAGCCTTACTTTTAGCCAATAAGGCCAAGTACTGATCAGATGCCTGCTGAAGCACAGGACTTAAGTCACTGGCCGAAACAGCTCCACTGACAATATTCTTTATGTTGCTAACAACCAGGCTAATACTACCTTGCTCTTGAGCGACAATCTCAGCTGGCAAGTCACTAATGACGATATGAGTAACGACAGTTTCCTCGAAGCCCTGCCATACAGCAAAAACAAGAAATGCCGGTATAAAAGCCACTAACGCAACAAAAGACCCATGATAAGAAGGCAAAGAATGCAGCTGGGTAGCCTTACCACCAACCACTGCCAGGGAACGTCGCATACCAAGCTGGTAGGCAATAAACGCCATCACAATGAGCACCAATAATAGTGTTGTTGGTTGCATGCTATCCCCAGACAAAAACGGCCAAGTCAGCATCCTGCCTTGGCCGCCTAGTTTACCGTGAACTTGCTATGTTTTTGTTATATTTTTAACTACTTTAGCGCTTGACTGAATTTTAGTCTTGAATTTTCTCGGGCAGCGTATTCAGCTCAACAATGTCACCTTTGAACTTAGCGTGCTCCTCTTCAAGCATTGGAATCAAGCCACGATCTGATAAATAGCCTTCCTCACCTGAGGCTTTTTCGCTCAAGAACTCAGCAGCAAACTCTTGCAAACCCGGAGTAACACCCACATGGGCCTTCTTAACATAGAAGTAAAGTGACCGAGAAATTGGGTAATCACCCTCTGCGATTGCATCAAACTCAGGTTCTACGCCTTCAACTTTAGCACCCTGAACTTTATCAGAATTTTGATCTAAGAAGCTGTAACCAAAGATGCCAAATGCTTTAGGGTTGGCTTCAAGCTTTCGCACGATCAAGTTGTCATTTTCACCTGCTTCAACATAGGCGCCGTCTTCACGAATACTATGGCAAATTGACTTATACTGATTTTTGTCAACTCCTTTGATTGCTGCAATCCAATCAAACGTCTTACAACCACCTTCCATAGCCAGCTCGACAAATGCGTCACGAGTACCAGAAGTGGGAGGGGGGCCTAGCACTTCAATTTTAATTTTAGGTAAATCAGGATTAACTTCACTCCAGGTCGTATAAGGGTTCGCAATCAGCGTTTCAGAACCGCTCGGATTAGGCACTTCCTTAGCTAGCGCTAAGAACATGTCTTTAAGAGTAATAGAGAGAACATCCGCTTTCTTAGAGTTCGCGAAAACAATACCGTCGTAACCCACTTTAACTTCAACGATATCTTTAACACCGTTTGTCGCACACAGATCAACTTCAGACTGCTTAATACGACGTGAAGAATTAGTGATATCCGGATGATTTTGACCGACACCCTGACAGAACAACTTAAAACCACCCCCTGAACCCGTCGATTCGATTTTTGGTGTTTTATATTCAGTGCTTTTACCAAATGCCTCAGCAACCACTGCCGCAAAAGGGTAAACAGTTGAAGAACCAACAATTTCAATATAGTCACGTGATGCCGCATTCGCCATCACGCTAGATACGGAAACCATAGTAACGGCTGCCAACATAACCAACTTATCATTCATCCGGAGGCTCCTTAAAAATGGTTTGAAAAAAATTAAAACACA
>NVRQ02000152.1 GCA_002400905.2 Gammaproteobacteria bacterium
CCACCAAACAACCATGAGTCTGAATCACCCGGGTTGTATTGAACTTGATAGTCGGTACCGTCTAGATGCATATGATAAGGGTTCTCTTCATGATGACGGGATAGCGAACGTATACCGAAATCTGAAAAAAACTCGTCGTCGTCAAACAAGTACGTCAACAAACTTATCAATTTTTCTTTAGAGGGTATCGCCAATAAATATCGGTGATTCCCTCGATCACAGTGCATACAACTGATTTGCTGGGTAATGTCTTTGCGATTAGCGATATACCAATCCATGCGCTTACGAAAATCGGGTAAATTATTAATAGTGTTTTCTTCTAATACACCAACCGCACAGAGTGGCAATAAACCTACCATGCTACGTATTTTTAACGCAGTTGATGCCGAGTGGTCTTCTTCGTTACGCAATTTGTCATAATAAAATCCATCTTCTTCATCCCAGAGGCCGGTGCCACCAAAGTGGTTCATAGCATCGGCAATATTGACAAAGTGCTCAAAAAACTTGGATGCAACATCTTCATAATTAGAGTTATTTTTTGCTAGCTCTAAAGCCATGGCGAGCATATTTGAACAGTAGAATGCCATCCATGCTGTACCATCGGCCTGCATAAGCCCGCCACCGCCAGGCATGGGCTTTGAACGATCAAACAAACCAATATTATCTAAACCTAAAAAACCGCCAGCAAACAAGTTATTCCCATCTGGGTCTTTGCGATTCACCCACCAGGTGAAATTTAGCATTAACTTATGAAAGACTCGCTCAAGAAAACCAATATCAGGCTTCCCTTTTGCCTTCCCCTTTTTATAAACCTGCATACAGGCCCAGGCATGAACAGGCGGATTGACATCTCCTAACGCCCACTCATAAGCTGGCATTTGTCCGTTGGGATGCATATACCATTCACGCAAAAACAATATCAGCTGACGTTTGGCAAAATCTGGGTCAACATCGGCAAACGGCACCATATGAAACGCAAGATCCCATGCCGCGTACCAGGGGTACTCCCATTTATCCGGCATCGAAATCACTTCTTTATTAAAGAGATGCGTCCAATCACTATTACGTCCCTTTAACCGTGATTGAGGTGCTGGTGCTACTGTGTCATCACCCTTTAGCCAGTCCCTTACCGAGTAATGGTAAAACTGCTTTGTCCAAATAAGCCCCGCATAAGCTTGGCGCTGCACTGCTGTTCGCGCCGCATTGTTCTTGTTAGTGCAAATTTTTTCATAATAAGCATCGGCTTCGAGAATGCGCTTAGCAAAGATATAATCAAATCGCTTGCCAAAGGAATAACGTGGCTTCTCTTCTTTTGCATAGAGACGCAATTCAATGGTTTTGCTTTCGCCTGCTGCAAGCATCAATTCATAGTGCGCCGCGCAGACCGTCCCATGTTTTCCAGGGTTAACCGCCTCTTTATCTGAGTCGACAAGATAACGGTTTATGCTATCTTTTACGTAAGGCGTGTATTGCTCTTTACCATATAGCGCTTGGGTATTGGTTTCATTTTCACAAAACAAAAATTCTGGCGTGGTTCCATCGCTCGCTTTGTTGGCTTTTAGAATATAATCTCCCAGGGTATCGTGCTGCAATGCAACCTTACCCGAAGCCACTTTTTCTATTTTCGGCTTAGGTGTACACCCTTCGTGCTCACAACCCCATATCCAGGTATTACGAAACCACACTTTTGGCAACACATGAATTTCTGCTGCTTCGGGGCCACGATTACTAACAGTCAGCCGTATCAATAGATCGTTTGGTGTGCCTTTCGCATACTCAATTTGCACGTCGAAATAGCGGTCTTCATTGAACACGCCTGTATCGAGTAATTCGTACTCAGGTAAGTCTTTGCCGCGAACAGCATTTTCATGCTTAAGCTGCTCGTAGGGGTATGCTGCGTGTGGATACTTATAGAGTGCCTTACTGTATGAATGCGTCGGCGTGGCATCTAAATAATAATAAAGTTCTTTGCAATCTTCTCCGTGATTGCCTTGATCACCATTGAGTCCATAGAGCCGATCTTTTATGCGTTCGTCTTTACCGTTCCATAACGCCGTAGAAAAACATAAACGGCCGCGGCGATCACAAAAACCTAAGAGACCATCCTCACCCCAACGATAGGTGCGTTTATCCGCATGCTCAAAGGGGAAGTTCGCCCAAACTTCCCCGTCTTCAGAATAGTCCTCGCGCACGGTACCCCATTGCCGTTCTGGCAAGTAGGTACCCCAGCGTTTCCAGTTTTTTGTGCGCTGCTCATTTTCACGCACGCGCTGAAATTCTCCGCCTCTTTTACGGTCGGGCGATGTTCTCTTATTCATGATTTATTCAATATATGCTGACGAAATCCAATACAATGAAATAACACAAAGATGCGGGCTATTTCAATGATTTTACGATCAAGGCCTGACTAAACGAGGCGTAATTGACTATTTCCCTTACATTCTACTTCAGTATTTCGCTATAAAGATATCATGAACGGTTGCTGCCCTGCGCCTGACCCAGCTCCATCTGATAATAAAAGCAAAGCGTCTTGCTGTGCTCCGAGAAAATAGAAAATAAATTAGCGGCTTGGCGCGTGCAACGGGCGCTGGTATTTTATTAGATTTATGCAGTCATAGCATATTAATGGTCAATATGCAGCGGTATCAACGTGGTGCCAGCCTCGGACAAGTTATGGCGTTTCTTATCGCTAGCCCATGAAATTCTTTGTCACTGACTATCATTATGGTGAGCTTAATTGGCTTTCAATTACCCTTGCATTAATCTCAGGTCGAACATTTGATTTATTAGTGAAAATGCAGCGATTGCCGGACAATCCAAATAAATTTTAAGTGGAGGATAACTTTCAATTTTGGCCGCAAGCCAAAGCGTAATTCAAGAATAACGTTTACGCCTGGGTTTATTGGGCAATTAATCATTAATGGCTTACGTGACTCGCGAATGGTCATGCGCTGGTTATTATTCGGCGCGGTATTGGCCGCCTTAATACATACTTTTGTTGATAGCGTTCAAACCTGGTTTGGGCTTACTTTAGCTGGCCTTGGCCTGACGCTTATTGCTGCAATAGCTTCACCTTTTTGATAGCTGGAATTTCTACTGGCCACACTGAAATCATGTCAATACGGGACACGATGAAGCCTTGAAAAATTGCCTTGTCCTTACCCCTGGTAACGCTGCCACAAATACTAATTTTAGGCTGGGCACTCAATCAGACGATACTACGTGCCTCTGGGGTATAATGGCCGCCCAACACTACGACAACGAACTATTTTATTCCCCATGTCTGAATCTACACACGATATACACGCCGTACAGCAAGACATTATTGACGAATTTGCCTTATTTGAAGACTGGACAGAGCGCTACAAATACATCATCGATCTTGGTCGCGACCTGCCTGAACTCAGCGCCGACGAAATGATTGAGAAAAACCTGGTTAAAGGCTGTCAATCTCAAGTCTGGCTCATGGCCAGTGAAGAACAAGGCAAAATTGCTTATCGTGTTAACAGTGATGCCGCCATTGTAAAAGGTTTAGCGGCGCTGTTAGTTCGCGTCTATTCGGCTCAAACCGCTGACACTATTATCGCTACTGAGCCTGATTTTATCAGCCAAATAGGCATGCATGAACATTTATCACCTACTCGCTCAAATGGACTATCTGCCATGTTGAAACAAATCAAGTTATTTGCTGCTGTGATCAAGCAGCGACGGACGTCGCTTGCTTAAACTAGTTTAACCAGCACTGATTAAACTAGGTTATTAAATAATAGTCAATATGCTTAGCAAGTTTTAGCTATAATCGAGCACAGTTTAACTTTCCTCTTTCCGCTAAAAAAAGAAACCATCCATGAACTCGGCCCGCGCACTTGCTTTAGCTTTATTCTCTACATTAATTTTATTTGCTGCCCCGGCAATTGCTTCCATCGGTAACGGCGAAATCGCTTTACAAGATTTCACTGATAGCACTATCGGTTTTATTGCGATTGGCATTTTTGTTTTAGCCTACATCTTAGTGATCGGTGAAGAGTTCCTTCATCTACGCAAATCAAAGCC
>NVRQ02000153.1 GCA_002400905.2 Gammaproteobacteria bacterium
GCATATTGATAAAAGACAGAGGGATAAACAGAAGCTTGGGAGACATGAACATCAAAAAAGAGTGTTGTCATCCCAAACGGCATTTTGCCAACCCGGAATCCATGCCTTTTAATAGCTTACTGGATACCGGCCTGCGCCGGTATGACGAAGTTTAGTTAACGGGACAGTAGTGAGCAATAATACAATGACCCACGTTACGCTCACCGCGTCGACGTGCATTCGCAGTCTCATCGCCTACCTTTGTAACAATGTGACTGAGTAAATGAAGCAAGTGGTTTCGCGGTTGATCGTTATACGCTGAATCGGGACTATCTTTGCAAACGCGCGCGTCATCGTCACCCGTTAGCAAACCATACAGACGAGTAGCAACCGCTGCTTTAGATAAGGGTACCCACACGCAGGCATCACACTGCGCAGGAGCGTGTGGTGGGCACCAGAAAAGTATTAATCTTTCAGAATAAAAGTCACTTTCATGGTTACACGGTATTCAGTGATTTTTCCGTCCTCAACGATAACTTTTTGATCTTGCACCCAAGCGCCCGTAATGTTTTCTAAGGTCTTACTTGCGCGCTTGACACCCTGCTTACAGGCATCTTCAAAGCTTTTACTTGAACCAGCAACAATTTCCGTAATACGTGCAACAGCCATGACGCTCTCCTTACTATTATTAAATCAGAAACAGCTATAATAAGGAGAATTAGTATTCAATAGGAAGGTTTTTAATTAGCGCTAGTGACCTTTCGTTCTGCCAAAGTATTACGCAATAAGCCTACCAAGCGATCCCCAGTCAAACGATGAGAACGCGCCAAGTCGCCACGAAAACCAACTCGCCTTACTTTATCGCCATCTTGAAAACGAATCGCCAACCAGGTATCACGACGTTGGGCAGATAAGCCTCGAGGAACGGGTACCGTTAAACGCTTCACACTGACGATATCATCATAATCAATGGTGATTTCACCAGAATTATTTGCATAACTCAAACCTTCTTCACCAAACACTAAAGTACCTGTATTGGTAAAACGTAGCGAAGCATCAAACGTACCGTGACGCGAATAGAGGATGTACTTAAACTCCTGAGGAATCGTAGTTTTATAGTTCGCACCTAAATAGGTATTCACATCTGGGTCATTGGCATCAAGGTTTATATTGGGCACGGAGCAGCCGACCAACGCAGCGCCGAAACCCGTGACTATAATTGCTTTAAATAAATGAGAGAAAATCGACATAGCATAGCTTCCATTAGGATTAATTATGACTTGCCCAGATTAAGAAAGTTCAACACCAAGAATATAACAAGGAAGTTCTAGTTTGATAAAACCACCAAGCCACACCACACCATAAAAAAATGGATTAGAACCCTCTTTAATCCGACAAATAATATTCAACCGTCGAGACCACTCAAATTTTTTTAAGGGAATCTCTATTAATTGACAAGCATTGAGTATAATCACCCTTCCAACAAAGAACAATAAATTCACGATGACAAACGATCTATTTGGCTCACTATTTGATCTTCAGGATAATCGACTTGATAAACTTGGAAATCCATGACTTGCATTGGATGAAACCCTTGACTGGGATAGATTTCATAACACGCTGAATCGAGTCAACAAGAAATACAATAAAGGCCAGACGGGCGCCAAACCTAAAGAGGCCGTGATGATGTTCAAAGGGTTGGTGATACAGACCTGTTGTGGCTTAAGTGATGATCAGCTGGAATATCAAAGAGAAGATAGACGTGGTTTCCAACGATTTCTGGGGTTAAATAACCCCCAGTGTTCACCCGATGCAAAAACATTCTAGACATGTCGAAATTGCTTATCAAAACTTAAACTGGTTGATAAATTATTGACTGAATTATCGAAGCAGTTGAATAAAGCCGGTTATGTTGCCTGTCAGGGGGAAATTGTTGATGTGCGCATGTCCCGGTGGGTCTGGCACAGGTACCGGTGCCCGTTCAACGCAATACGTGCGAGGAAAGTAAACGGATAAAACTGAGTAAAAGTTTGGATTTTCTAAATCGGCAGAAAATTCGGTAGCCATTTTCGGGGTAGTAGTCTCCCCCCAGAGATTAGAAATCTTATTACATAAAACACTGAGCTAATCCATCAGTGGCAATCCGAGAGTTTCGGTGCCTTGTCGATATGGCTTGCTCCTGGGTGGGTAATTGAAGGCATGGCATATTCTCTTAGTGATGCCCCTCCTTGCACTAAAGTGCACAGTTTTTCTCTGGCAGTCTGTAACCAATAAACTATTTCTAGACTAGCGAATAAAAATGATCCGCTAGCCTAGTAAGCAATAAATTTTTATTTTGTTTTCTAGCTATTGGCTATAACGTTGATCAAAACCTGAGGTGCTAAAACCCTGCATCTGCTGATTCTTACCAATCAATATCAACGGATACCCTGCCCCACCTAACTTTTTAAATTGTCGCATTCGACTTGCCGATTTCTCAACATCATATTCAACAAACCGAATACCTTCATTTTTGAAATGATTGCGTGCCTTTTTACAATATGAACACCAAGAAGTGCTATACATAACCACCTTTTTCTTTACCTTCGCTTTA
Organism: Gammaproteobacteria bacterium; assembly: GCA_002400905.2. Lineage (GTDB taxonomy): Bacteria > Pseudomonadota > Gammaproteobacteria. The sequence goes on from NVRQ02000153.1 coordinate 2,573, forward strand.
ACCGTTGGCTTAGTCTTATTACCTACTGAGGTATCAGCAACTTCACTTTTAGGCACCTGCTTCGATGAGGCGGACGGTGGGGTGACAATAACATTGAGTACCTTAGCATCTTCCGTTGCAGGAGGTTGACTGCCAAAATGAGCTCTTCCATTGCTATCGGTCCATTTGTATATCTCTGCATGGACAGAAAATGCCAATAACAATGACATTGCAGCGGTGATTAACCTACGCATTATATAACTCATAACGAAACTCATCGGCCAGAGTAATTATAAAAATTTCAGGAGATTTAAGAAAAAAATAGAATGACTGTTCCTAACTATCGTGGGCCCATTGGTGTTTATTATTCAATAATTCGACTTACGACTAATACTATCGGCCTAAACATCTCATTTTGTAGTGCCACAACTCAATAAAGCGAGAGTGTTAACTAGAGATGCAAGCCACACTCTGATTTCTCGGTATCAACCCAACGACCACAGCGATCATCACCCAGTTTGGTACAGTGAGTACAGCCTACAGACGAATAGCCTTCGGCAACTAGCGGATGAAATGGCAACTTGTGATCACGGATATAAGCATCGCGTTGTTCTTTAGAGACATCCACTAAGGGATAAAATTTAATCATCCCTCCACGAAATTCAAATACATCAAGATTAGCACGATGTTCTGTCTGCCAGCGGATAAGGCCCGACACCCAAACCGTATAGTTTGTCTTGATATCGTGCAGTGGTTCTACTTTGTTAATAGAGCAGCAAAAGTCAGGATCCTTATTCCAAAGCGCTTCTTTAATCGAATATTCATGCTGATGTTTATCCGGGTGCACATCCTCGACTTTTAGATGATAAAGCTCGGTAAGCTGCTTTTTATAGGCCAAGGTCTCGGGAAAGTGAAAGTCCGTATCAATGAAGTGAATCAGTTGATGTGGCGCATGCAACGAAAACAGATGCAACAAAAAGGCTGAGTTGGTAGCAAATGAGGAAGTAAGCATGACCTCTTCTGCAGAAAAATCTTCGTAGAGTTGTACTACTCGCTCTTCTGGTGTTAGAGCGTGATAACGTAAATTGAGATCATTTATACGCTCTTCACTGTTCATATTCGTTGGTTGCTGTAATGATCCTGATGTCATGAGATGGGGCCCAAATTACTTCACTGGCAACGTATTGTATGCCTGAGCTCTTATAATAATACACTATGGATGCATATTCCATTATATGATTTTAATATATGAATATACACCGATGCGAATCACCCTATTTAAAGAAATTAACCGCGTGCGATAAAAAACAGTTCAGCATCCAACCGCTTATTCTGTCACTAATGCCACTCTAACCGCATCTAATTTCAGCTGTGCGCCTTGTAGGTATTTTTCCAATGCCTGCCGCGACTGCTTTGCGTGCTCAATCTCTTCACTACGAATATTTGCATTGACCTGTGCTAACGCCTGCAAGCGTTGCAAAATTGAATGTTGTTCTTCTTGCATAGCCTGAGTAGCCTGATCAACCAAACGAGTCATATCAATACTCGCCAGCGCTTCAGCTCGCTCCACCATGCCACTAATTTGTGATCTGGCATGATTCACTAAATCCTGCGCGTTACGCTTATGCACTTTTTGTCCAAGCTTATTGAGATGTTCCGGAGTCAACACCCGACTCAAATCGGTATGATCATTGTTAACCACAATCCTTACCGTACTTAATGGCAAATAACGTTCAATCTGCAAATATTTAGGCGCGGCGCAATGCACGACAAAGATTGCTTCTAACATTAGTGTGCCGGTTTTTAACGATGGCAACTTTAAGGTACAAAGCGCGGTATTACCAAAGTCACCACTTAATACCATATCCATAGCGCCAGTAACCATGGGATGTTCCCAACTTAAAAAGTGAATATCTTCGCGAGATAAAGCAACTTCACGAGAAAACGTCACGGTTAAACCCTCATCCGTCAAACCGGGAAAACTGTGGTGCAGCATATGGTCAGTAGGATGCAGCACGACACTCGCTGCACTGTGATGTTCCTGGTCTACACCAAATTGATCAAACACACTCTCCATATAATCAGAAAGTTCGTTACGTCGCTCCTCTTCTACCATGCAACCAACAATCTCATCCGCTTGCTGATGGTTACAAGAATTTAATTCTAACAAACGATCTCTGCCTTGCTGTAAGGCCTCAAGGGTGGCCGCTGTTTTTGTTTGCGTATCCGCCAATAACTTTTCTAGCGCTTGCTCATTGTCAAACTGTTGCATACAGTCTTTTAATGTCTGCTCAAAAGCCTGATACAGCGCTAACCCTGCCGGGCAAGTGCGTTCAAACGCATTAATACCTTGGTGATACCAGCGCAATAACACTTCCTGAGCGTAGCCCTGATAAAACGGCACATGAATATTAATGGTATTACGCTGACCGATACGGTCTAAACGCCCTATCCGTTGCTCAAGCAAATCCGGATTAAGCGGAAGATCAAATAAGACTAAGTGATGGGAAAATTGAAAGTTTCGTCCTTCGCTGCCAATCTCAGAACAAATTAATACCTGTGCGCCGTCTTCGTCATCGGCAAAGTAGGCTGCCGCCCTATCTCTAGCAATCAACGATAAGCCTTCGTGAAATACAGCAGATTGAACACCGCCACGCAAACGTAAAAATGCTTCTAAATCTAAAGCCGTATCAGCGCGAGCGCAAATAACCAAGACCTTGTCGCCGCGATGTTGTTTTAACCACTCGGCCAACCACTCAACACGACTGTCTTCAGCTATCCAGCGACTGCCCAATACTAATTCTGGTGCAAGCAGTATTGCACTATCATTCGTTATATCGCTGCTCGCTACCGCACTTTTATAGCGCTCAGGCGCCGCTAATGGGTATTGATGTAATAACCGTTGCGGAAATCCCGCGACAGAAGAACGGGTATTACGAAATAATACACGGCCGGTACCATGGCGATCGAGCAAATCACTAATGGCACGGCTCATCAATTGATCAAACGCTTTAATTCTTTCACTAGGGCTTTCGCCTTCTTTTTCTAAAGAAGGTTGTATTGTCTCGGCAATCTGTTCAGCGACATCGTCACCTAAATAACTACGTAACTGTTTAATCAGTGATGGCTGATGCGTTAGACGATCAAACACATCATCAGCCAATAATTCTTGCACTAAGGCATTAACCGGTTGATGTTTTTTCTCTTCCTCAATGAACGTGGCAAGACTGTAATAGCGATCAGGGTCAAGCAAACGTAATCGTGCAAAGTGACTAGCCACCCCTAGTTGTTCAGGCGTAGCGGTGAGCAATAATAACCCTCGCGCCTGTTTTGCTAACCCTTCAATACATTGATAGGCAGGACTAGTCTCCGTCTCACTCCATTGTAAATGGTGGGCTTCATCAACAATCAACAAATCCCACTCAGCAGCCATAGCCTGCGCATGACGCTGCGGGTTATCCGTTAAAAACGATAAAGTACATAATACCAATTGAGCACTTTCAAAAGGATTAATACTGTCAGTGTGTTGAGACTGTAATTCTGAAACTGCGTCTAAATCAGTCTCCTCATCACGGCAAGAACCGTCTTCATCCCCTTCCTCCAAGCCCTGACAGCGATCTTCATCAAGAATGGTAAAAAATAAATTAAACTTCCGCAGCATTTCCACCAGCCATTGATGTAACAGGCTATCAGGAACGACTATTAACACCCGATTGGAACGACCACTAATTAACTGCTGATGTAATATCAAACCTGCTTCGATGGTTTTCCCTAAACCCACCTCATCAGCAAGCAATATGCGCGGCGCATGGCGGCTAGCCGCTTCACTAGCGATGTATAACTGATGAGGCAATAGTTGTACGCGCGGACCTAATAAACCGCGCACAGGCGATTGTTGTTGGCGTCGGATATGTTCGAGAGTTTGGCAGCGTAATTCAAACGCTTTCATCTTATCAATTTGTCCTGCAAACAAACGATCCTGAGGCTTGCTAAATTGAATAAAACTATTTAATTCAAGCTCAGACACCACCACAAGATTAGCCTCAGCATCAACACATTGATAAATCAGGCAACCGTTGTTTTCCATAACTTCGGTAACCTTAAGCAACTGTTGAGCCTCCGTTTCCAGCTCTTCACCCGCCGCATAATAGACACGACTGATCGGGGCATTATCAACCGCATAGGTACGCCGCTCATCGACAGCAGGAAAACTAATCTCAACCCGGCGATTACCGGCATCCACCACAATACCCAAACCCAACTCAGATTCAGTGTTACTCACCCAGCGCTGACCAGGCACAAAAGACGCTATTGACACAAACAACTCACTAAAATATTTACATTAAAGAACATAGTTAAGGCGGCGGATGATAAGGGGTTATAGCCTAAGGAACAAGAGCAAACCGAGCAAAGAAGCTGTTTGCAGCGTATTGTGAGCCAGACTCAATACATAAATATCTATAAAACGATTACCTTGAGAAGGTCACCCGCCGCCAAATAGTCTACGAGTAGCCGTTAATCTATAATAGTTTTTATCTCAGTCTCTTAAACAATCATTGCAGGAGAGACGTATGGCTGGCGGCTGGAGCCGTGATGGAGCCGTTCAAGATCAAATCGATGCCAGTGTCAACGATGCTATAAAGCTCGCTCGCAGTCATCCACCCAATGGCGAAGGTTTAACGCATTGCGAAAAATGCAAAGCCGCCATTCCAGATGCACGACGTATAGCTATACCTGGTGTGTATTTATGTATTAACTGCCAATCAGAACATGAAAAACAACCAACAACCTCCACTGCTTTCAATCGACGTGGAAGTAAAGACAGTCAGTTGAGATACCACCGAATAAAAGAGAATTCATTCACATCGTTACAGTAATCATAAAATCTCATCTGCCCTTATTTCACTTATTTTTTCCAAAAATAAAAAAAACATCTTATTTCAATTATTTCCTTTACAAATTATTCCCTTTATAGGTTGAATATGCATTAGAATGCGCAACACTTCCGATTAAATAATGCAAGAGGATAATCAAATTGATTAAAAAAACAGTAAAAAAGAAAACTACCGCAAAAAAAACTCGCAAAGTATCTCTCTCACCTGAAAAAATCTTAGCTGAGACCCCAATAAATAACGCGCATAAAACAGCAATTACTGCAGCAACGCGTGCAATAAAAGCAGAAGCACGTGCAAATGCCTTGCTTACCAAAGCCAATGCAAAAAGAGTCAACGCTGATGAGCGCTTCAAAAAAGCAACAATAAATGCCAAAAATAAGAAAACTGCTGCCACAAAAGACGCCACAACAAAAGCAAAAGCGGCAAAATCTAGCGCAATGGCTGAAATCAAAGCAGCCAAAACTGCTGTAGCCGAAGCAACCACTAACACTAAAGCAGCTTTGCGTGAAATTGCTGTAATTAAGAATAAAGAAGAAGCGAAAACGAAAGCAGTTTTAGCATTTACGAAAAAATGGGACAAAGCTTACACTCTCAAAACCAATAAAAAGACGCGCACTAAAAAACCGGCTAAAAAAGCGGTCGCCGCATCGAAGTAAATAGTCCTAAATGCTGTCGACTAGATAGCCAAGGAAACTAAAAAGGCCCGCGATGCGGGTCTTTTTTTTGGAAATAATATATAAATCAGATCCAACTGCAACTGAGGCTGCTTGAACATTGTGTGCTAAAGGTTACGGCTAGATCAGCAGCAGATATGTTGATGATGCGCCGACGTCCCCCATCTTGAGTAGCACTTGAATGAGGAGATTGGACATGAAGAAACGATATTCGGAAGAACAAATCATCAAATTTTTTTTTCGCGAAGCAGACGCAAAAATGTCGGTGAAAGACCTGTGCCGACGGCATGGCCTCTCGGAGCCGAGCTATTATCTTTGGCGCAGCAAGTTCAGGTATGGACGTGTCGGACGCCAAGCGGTTGAAGGCGCTGGAGACGGAGAACGTCCGCCTCAAGAAGCTGTTGGCCGAGTCGTTGCTAGAACAAAAGGTGACCCGCGAGGTATTACGAAAAAAATGGTGAGCGCGCCAGCGCGCCGTAATGTACTGGTCAAGCCCAAGCGGACACTTTATATAAAGATTTTTATGGTTAACGGGTGACTGATCACCCTTCGCCGTATGCAGCCTCTCCAGGTTGTCATATGTAGACATTCAGGCTCAATCCACCCTAATTATTTTGAATGGTTCTTAACGAAAACCTCTAGCGTTTCGACTAAACCCCCTATTAAACCCCTTAGATCGAAAACCTTTTGATCTGAATCCCCTACTAAACCCACGATTCAAACTGCGTGAGCGATTGTTAAATCCCTTATTGAAACCCTTGCCAACAAACCCTTTATTAAATCCTTTATTGTGTCTTTTATTAAACCTGCCAGAACCAAAACGCGAGCTTCTGCCAAACTTGCTATGTGAAACGATATGTTTTTTGCTTAAGCGACTAGAAAACTTACTCTTGGCATGAAAATCACGTTTAAATTTCTGCTGTATAAATGGTTTGTTATGAACAAAGTGTTTTTTCTTAGAAAAACCATTTTGTGTAATAAATTTTTTATCTCTAAATAATGGCTGAACAACTTTATTATGGCTTAACTGTTTTTTAAATTTGAAAGCATGTTTATCAAAAACACCCTTGCTGTATCGATACTTTTTATTAACGAGTCCCTTCTCGCCCGGAGCATTAACTTTTTTGGCGGAATCGACTGCTAAATGTTTATCGCTGGTGCTGACGTATTCATAATAGCCATCTTTGTAAATGAAGCGACCTTCATCCACGATCAGAACGACGGGGTATTGGCTTTCCTCTGCATGAGCATGAAAGGCTAGCGTTGATAGTACAATCAGCGCAAATGACAAATTTTTAGGTGTTTTTTGTAACATAGCCTGTTCCTCACAGAAATTGCTGACAGTAACCTTATGACTTTGCATCTTCTTTCACTGTTCGAGATAAGTATAGCGGAATAAGTTCAGAGCAATTATCCGTAATTACTCTTTTGACAGTAGCAATTTCATCACGCCAACTATTTTTAGACTAAAATCACACCGTTATAGGACAACTAAAGGGATAATCTAGAGTCCTAGAGTCTAGGAGGCCAGTCTATTGATAATGATATTTATCTCTCGCCTCAACACAGCATTCTCTCCAATCTCCTGCTTGATCAGGAATATCGCATTAGACACTCCACCATAATGCGCCAATCCAAATACTACTGCGATCTCGTTAAGTCGGTGCCTGAGTTCATAGAGTAAGTGCCATCGCAACATTTTGTGAGCTATATACATTTGGTAGAGACGTAGGGTGTAGTGGTCAAGTAAGTTTGGCCAGTCTATTAAACAAGAGCTATGACCGCGTTGAAAATTTTAAACAACAAACGAAACAACAGGGCCAGCAACATCAACAAGAACGGTAATCGGAACCGCACCCACCTGCGCGCCCACCATTCTGACGACGGGTGCCATGTTTAAGCCAATCAAAAAAATGGTGAGAACAAACCAATTTTAGATAGATAAAATGTCATTGCTGTCCCGTTAACTTTTTCCCGTCATTCCGGCGAAGGCCGGAATCCAGAATGTCGTTGAAACCACTGGATTTCGGCCTGCACCGGAATGATAAAGGAGTATTATTGGTTTTCATGTCTCTAGCACCTCAAAATAATCTAATCGCTAAGCATTTCTCCCGTTGAACAGCGATATATTTCAAGTTAACGGGACAGCACTGATAAAATGTAAAAAATTATTTTGAATGTTCTCCTTATGTTCTAATTGTGAAAAGGAGACGAATAACGATTAATACGATTGTGTCACTATCTCGTGATAGATTTTGCACCCCAAGGGCACGTAGCACCGACCGCCCTGCGTTCGTGCTGCTACGCCACAACATCGCACGCTCGTCGCTGGCTCCGCAGCACTACCTCAGTGGCTCTACGGCAACTAGTGCTGATTTATTTTCTTCTCCATCACTCGCTATCGCTCACAATTACGAAAAAATAAATCAGCGTTGCCTATCTGCCTTAACCATAAAAGTATATTCACCCGGAGGCAATTTGGGATATGTAGCAAAATTCTCTTTAACAGGGGGCGACCAGTCCTCGTCGAGCCCTTTAAGCATATATTGGTATCGAACCTTTTCTGGAATTTTGAGGCTAATACCTGCAAAATCGAAGGTTATGTGATTCTTATTATAGGGCAGTGTAAGGTCTCTGGGCAAATTCCGCCAAGGATCAAATCCGCTATAGGTTACGTCCTGAAGTTTATTCTCAGTAGAGCTGGGTAAAGCCGGGCTGTTCTGCGACCCAGGGCTTGGGGCATCGATTGTTGGAATACCCCGTGGCAACCAGTCCACTTCCTCAAAAAACAAGCGCAGCCCCCTAATATCCGTGAGCGGGGCCAGGTCGTTCAATTCTCCTGGACCGGCATTGAATCTGCTCACCATATTCGCA
>NVRQ02000154.1 GCA_002400905.2 Gammaproteobacteria bacterium
AATTTTTACTGGCGCATAGAAACTCGACGAATCTATCTCACCATACTCAAGCTCATCGTTTACCCCCAAAAAATAAATTGGCGCTCGAACCAAACCACCTTTACGCTCAACCAGCTTGCTATAAAAACGATAATGATCATTCAAGCCTTCATTAACATCCAACCCTTCAGTAAAAATTTGTTTCTCACGTGTAAAGATACCGCGCCGTCCCGTACACGTCTCAACAACACGCTCACCATGGAACCGCTTTCTAAACCGAGATAAAAACTTGTTTAACTTTTTGGCTTCGGTCTTAGTAAGCTCAGGCACCTCAAGTTCACTAAACTGCCTATTCTCAGACAACGGCGCAACCGAACAACACTCAATCGCAAAGACAGGTGTGGAGGAAATGATCATTACTATAAATAAGGATATATGTTTCATGTTTTACTGTAAGGGTAAACTCCCACTTTTCAGATGTGCCTCATGTGTTAGTGTCATCAATTGAAGCTCCCTTTCCTGCTCGTGGCTTTCCGGCACCCAATATGTCCAGTCATTGCCATCCACCAATACCGTTCTATATAGAATATTATTCGCCATTAATAGACCACGAAAATATTCTATATATGCATCATAGTCAAATGATGATCCAATTTCTCTCTTTAAGTAAAAATCAATTTGGTCAAACAGTTTTTTTACTACCAAATGATCTTTTTCCGAATAATAAATAAAGTTGCGATCATCCATAGAATGTTTGATGTTGTTTTCATCTAGAGGCGCCTTAAAGCGTTCAATAAAACCCGGTTTATCAGTATTAAGTGATCTTTCCTATTCTGGAGAACACGCCGACAAAAAAACAAACAATGCGCACCCAAAAAAGGGCTTGGAACATCGCTTAAAATTTTTATAAAAAATAGCCATAATCAATAAGCTCTAGATATAAACCTCACATTTCAGCAAGTACAATTAAAGGGGCAGCCCCTCTAATCGTATAATTTATATTTGGCCTTATAACTCGAATCATTCATCACCATCCATTAATTGATTACCGAACACACCATCATCTGCTATGACCACAGTAGCAATAACAGTCGTTACCCTGTTTTTCAGAAAGACGACCAACACACTTAAAATATTTAAATACTAAATAAGGGAGAGCAGATTTCTCTATTTTCTTGATTTACGACCATACTCTGCACGTGCCACCCATCTCTTCATTTCTCGTTGGAACAATATTTTTATTAATAGCTTCCACTCTGATCCCAAATACATAGACAAATAACAACTTAGGGCGCGACAATATTTTTAGGACACAAACCCTAACAGTATTACTGCGCCTTATGCAGCCTGCCTATTAGGTGACACTAATTAGATGCTTGGGCATCAGGGTCCTGACCCGCCCCGATAAGTGCAAAGCGGCGCAATGCATTAGCGATCGCACCAAGCCGCTCATCCTGCCCTTCTATGTTATAGCGATCAGCGAGAAAATTCGGGTCGTTATAGCTAATATTGACACCCCCTTGCCGATCTTCCCAGACCAAAAACTTCTGCGGCAAATCAATTCCAATGCGTTGATCAACCTGCATTAGCAGTGTACCTGCATTAGGATTACCAAATACGACCAACACTGGGAACGGGCGATTTCTGTTGCGGCGCCTGACATTAAAATCGAGCACCAAGGGAATACGAAAAGCGGGGTTTGAGGAAATTGCAGCCCGTAAACTTTCAAGGGTTTCTTCCGCAGAAAGCAAGCTCGCGATAGTGACCAGACCACTTACCCTGCCGCCAAACTGCTCAAGCACGGAACCCAGAGAGTTAAGCAAGAAATCTCTCAAAGCGATGTCATGGCGCTCCACCAAATAGCCTATAGAGTTGAATCGCACCTGGATCTCGCCATCTCTCTCAAAAACCAATATCTTTAAGGGCAAATCGAGACCAACAGTTGCGTTTCGTCTCAACAAACGTCTCTCAAGAAACCTCGGGGGCCGTGCCAAAATGACTTGCGTAGGCGCCAACTCCAGCCCAACGCTCGTTGCTCCCGCCGCATGATCAACAACTAACGCAATGCCGAATCCCTGTTGCTCAAGCCTAGAGGTGATTAACGTTACCGCATCCGCGACACTAGCCGCGTCGCTAACTTCAGCAATAGCAGAGCTTTGGTCCGTTAGCTCTCGAGCTGATGCGAGAGAAGTCATCCCACCAATAAAAAGAAAACAGGTAGCACCTAAAATAAAATTACGCATAGCTCTCGCCTCCATTCTAAAATTATATATCCATATCCAGATTAATTTTTCTTGCGGTGAAACAAGTTACCGATTTGTGTAAAAAGTATGTGTCATTACGGCAAATAAGTATAGGCGTATTTTTCAGCAATAATGCTGAACAACAAGGTATCTCTATTTTCAGAGACACGTCAAAAAGCCACCTTCCTTTTGCAGCTAATAAAGCCACTCTCATGTTGTAAATTGAGCACTCTAGCGACTAACGTAGCGAACCAATAGTTGGGGTAATTGAGGCGTCCAACTCATGAATTTAAAAGACAGCTTTTTGTTTGATTTAAAAACATTTAGTTTTCCCTGTAAGCGAACCTAAGAAAAAGAAAGGGGTCCTTAAAAGGTTTGTCGGTGACAAACCAGAATGATTGTTCTTAGCCTTTATCACCAACCCCTTTAATTTCTGATCAGCTACAGTGATTTGTTATATGCGTTAGCCTTTGAAGCAACAATGTTCATCCTTACTTACCAAGGTTAAAAAGTCTTCCAATGCATCAACTTCAGGCATTGGTTGATAACTATGCCATTTTAAATCGGCACGCTGCCAATAAACCTTCCATGTTTTTGTCTTTTTTATATATGTTGTTTTTGCTTGCATCTCTTCGGTGATTTTATCTGGATTATTCCAAAGTGGTCGTAGCTCAAATATTTCAATGCTTTGGTTTTTAACGCGAAAACCCAAGTCTACCTGATCGCGAACATGTGGAGGCGGCCTATGTTTTTCAACATAGGCACCAACTAATTTTTCGCATCTTTTTATTTCAAATTCACTTATTGCCATTAAATTAATTTATCTTTTTATATTTACTGCACATAACGTTTTAAATAACGCGACACGTTTTTTCGGTCGCCGTTAATTGGCTCATTATGCAGCAATTTCGTGGTTAACGTCCCAACTAGGAAAGACTAAAACTGCTGGATGGCATTTTAGTGCTCTAGCTAATACTTTAGCTCTTTCCACACCTAAGTTAATTTTATTGTGCTCAATTGCTGAAAGTGTTGATTGAGGTATACCGGTTATTGCGGATAATTCGTTTTGACTTAATTCTTGTAATTCACGAATAATTTTTACTGACTCGCCAATAGAAATATCTGTTCTTTTTTGTGCTTCTTTATAATTTTTCATGTTATTTTCTCCGGTAATCATGTGCTGTTACTTTGATTATTTTCACAAAAAACTGTTTATTTTCAATTTTGTAAATAATGCGATATTGAATATTAAGACGAGATGAGCGATAACCTTTCCACTCACCACGTAATGCTTCATCATTAAAGCCCTTAATTTGTTTTAGTCCCGCAGGGCCTGATATTGCCACGATATCTTTCCATTTCTCATATCGTTTAAGGATATCGAGGGGTAGTGATTTCAGTCCTTTTAATGCACCTTTGTGCTCATATATTTTCCACATACTAAATATAGTATGTATATCATATATGATATGTCAAGTTTTTAATGCCTAACGCCAGCAATA
>NVRQ02000155.1 GCA_002400905.2 Gammaproteobacteria bacterium
AATCGTGCTCACTTCTAATATTTTTTGCGGCTTCTTGAGCTATTGCGAGTAAGTCTTCTTTTTTCATCTGCTTATCCTCTCCAGTCTGGAGTATATGATAAACAGTTACACAGATTTATTTACAGTCTCGCTTCGACAAAGCCTAATTCCTTACATTCTATTCGCCTGATGGCAATACAATAAATGCTAAGTCATTTTCCCTGCAAATCACTCGGTTATACTGAGGTCTCGTTTCATTACTCCAATATTAGCCTATTCCCTATTACGTGAGAACTTATTTCAACACTCAGCACTCTACACTTATTCATAAGTTTCCTTACACTTTCAACGGTTACATTAACCTTCTCATCGCTTTTGTTGTAACCTGCTCTATGAACACAATCATGCCTACACTCTATAGCCTCCATAAGCCATGAAATATCTCCAAAATCAAATTCGAACACACATTTATACATAGGCTTTATATTTTTAATTTTGTGAAAAATTAATGATTTTAGATATCTGGCAACAGTTATTTTCAATTTTTCGTTTTCTTCATATATTTCTTTTAATGTGAATTTTCTCTTACCAAACTCTAGAGTTGTTTCAATCAATTTTCTGGTCAATTTATCTGAGTTTGTTACTTCATGGATAAATACAGATGAAAGAAATGACTCAATTGCTGCAACAACATGAGCATGTAGCATAACTAAAAGACTAAACTGTGTTTTTTCATCCAGATTGAAACAAATAAGTTTTTCTACGCTATCCAGGTGAGAGCCAATAATTTTCAACTGTTCCGAGGAAGCTATTTCCCATTCAATCTCACTGTCATAGGATTCCTCATGAAACTCCCAAGGCGGAACACGAATTGTCAATCCTTCTTCAAAACCCTCAATTTTATCAAGAACATCCTTAGGGCAGCCCTCACTGAATTCAATTATGAATTCGTAAATTAGGCCATCACTACTTTCATTCGCATCTATATTCCAGCCTAGCTGATATAAATCATCTAAGGATATTCCAAGAGTAGAAGCTAGCTGCATATCTGCGAGTTCTTCTTGCATCTCGTCAAGTTGTAAATTGCTCATAACCTAGTGACTACCGATATTTTTTAAAACATAACGTTTGCATAACTTAACGTAAATACAGAGCGAAGCAGCGTATTTACGGTCAATGTTTATGCGCTTGTTATGCATTGGCGTATACACAATAGCCAGACATCACCGCCAGGGAAATCCCTATAGAATACACTACCGCTTCTTCATATGTAATATATGGGTAACCCCCCGCCTTCCCTATATAGTGTTTTCTACCTTTTCCTGTTAACAGGCAATAGTGTGCTGCGGTACACATAGGGTGAAATGCTATAAATACTACCGCACTCCCTAATACTGCTTTAGATAGATTACTAAATTCTCCAGTTGCTAGTGGAACAACAATACATATGAATACCGTTACGAGGAACATGACTATATTTGTATAATCAGAAATTGGCAGCCATGTTTGCCTGCCTTCATCACCGACAGATATTTCTCTATTAATCCGCCACCCAAAAGCGGCAAATTGAAGAGCAAGCACCATTGCCACTGCAGCCTCGAACTTCACTGGATATCCTTTTTATGCATAACGTCGTAAATCAGCGGCGCAGCGAACGTGACGCGGATTTTTCGGCAGCAAAATGGCGTGCCATGTTTTCTGCATCCGCTGAATTTATTTTGTTAAGTATTTTTAAAAAGATAATTAATTTCATCATCAGAAACGCTGTGAATTTCAATTAGAGTTATACCTTTATGTTAAATGGTGCATATTTTAATAGTTTTACCATCACTCCATTCTTCTTTTACATACACGCAGGAAGAACGCCTTCTAGCAGATGGGTTGTATTTATTATCCCCATCAAGTTGATTTATTTTCCCACCCTTAATAACTGTAATTAAAGTTTTTTCATCATCTTCACCCCTGTCAAATAAAACAGTTGCAAACTGTTGACTAGAACTCTCTTCAAAATTAATTCCTTCGTAGCTTAAGTCTTTCAGACTTGCTCATTATTTTTCCTTTTAGTGGTAGCGCTAGCGCCTGAGACACCTAACAGGTTGTTTTGCGGAATGCCCACATATAGACTCTTTCACTATATGTAGACACTCATAGTTCGTAGATTGTATCGACATCATTACATTTGTCGGCAGCGCCCTTAACCCCTCTTTTTAGCAACCCTAATTTTTGTGCGACAATCTATGTTGCAATCCAGAGTTTGAATTGCTGACTCCAACTCGCTCCAGTATTTTTGACCTTGAGATGCAGATCAGTTTCGGTATAGCCTATCCGCAATGCTACAAGTTTATCCCTGCTAAAGTTTTCAGCCGTGTCGCCAAGTTCTGCGCGACGGCCAACGACTCTTTCGACGGTTGTCAGCAAACTTGAGAGGCCGTGTCCCTACAATAACGCACGGTAACCAAATGATCTCCCCACTCACGCTGATATTTACGTGTCCCTTTACTCCCTGCAATCATTGTTTTTATGACTTCCATGTTCTATCCCATTGTTAGCATTTCGTTCAAAACTAAACCTTATCGCGATTCAGCGCAACGCCTTTCAATTGTTGCACGAAATGCTTTAGGGGGTTCGCGACGTTTTCATCAGCCTCGATATTCGATTGAATGCGCGAAGAAAGTGAGGACTGTCTGAGCCGATCGCATCGGCGAGTTCCGCAGCTCCACCTATTCAATCGAATATTGAGCTTACGCTGGGGCAGCGGGTGTGACCGAAGGGAATCCTTTAGGGAGGTGTAGAAGTCGGGTTTTCGGGTGCTTTTGATCGCAAACACACTTGTCCGAAATGGTTCCTCGAAAAGTAATGCAAGAAAACACCCATATACATGGATTCCCTTCTTCAAGGGAACGACGGAGCGATTGATTCGCTCCTCCAACCGAATGACGGAGCGATTGACTCTCTCCTCTAACCGAGTGACCGAGCGATTGATTCACGGAATGACGGAGTGATTGATGCCTGTCTGCACAGGGGTGACGTAAAAAAAGAAAACCAAAGAGGATGGTGGCTATGGGTGGACTTGAACCACCGACCCCAGCATTATGAATGCTGTGCTCTAACCAACTGAGCTACATAGCCGTACCGAAAGGGGTGAGTATTCTATCGTACTCGCTGGCGCTGCGCCAAGCGGAGTTTTGCACAACAAATACGGGTAAACCAATAATTAAACGTTAAAACGAAAATGCACGACATCACCATCGCACATGATGTATTCCTTGCCTTCTAAGCGCCATTTACCGGCTTCTTTGGCACCTGATTCGCCTCCGCAAGCGATAAAATCATCGTAACCAATAACTTCTGCGCGAATAAAGCCTTTTTCAAAATCGGTGTGAATACAGCCTGCGCCTTGTGGTGCGGTGGAACCTGCGCTAATAGTCCATGCTCGCACTTCTTTTTCACCGGCGGTGAAATAGGTTTCTAAACCTAGCAGATCATAACCGGCGCGTATCACGCGATTAAGGCCTGGCTCATCAAGACCGAGATCGGCGAGAAAATCGCCTTTATCGGCGTCCTCTAATTCGGCAATCTCTGATTCGACTGACGCACAGATGGCGACAACTCTGGCGCCTTCATCGCGAGCATGTTGTTCTACCGCCGCAAGAAATGGATTATTTTCAAAACCAGACTCGTCGACATTAGCAATATACATGGTCGGCTTTAAGGTCAGCAAATGCATCTCTTCTAGCATTGCGAGTTTGTCTTCATCTAAATCCATAGAACGCACGGGTTGACCCGAGTCGAGAACACTATGAACTTGTGTTAAGAGGTCTAGCTTGGCCTTAGCGCCTTTTGGGTCAGACTTTGCGAGTTTGGTTGCACGCGTGAGGGACTTTTCCACTTTCTCTAAATCAGCCAACGCCAATTCGGTATGAATCACGTCGATATCGGCGAGTGGGTCGATTTTACCGGCGACATGGGTAATGTCTTCATCTTCAAAGCAACGAACAACATGCGCTATGGCATCGACTTCAGCGATATGACCAAGAAACTGGTTGCCAAGACCTTCACCTTTTGATGCGCCTTCAACAAGACCGGCGATATCAACAAACTGCATGGTGGTGGCAATGGTTTTTTTTGGTTTAACAAACGCTGTAATGGCATCCAAACGCTTATCTGGCATTGGCACCATGCCTACATTTGGCTCTATGGTGCAAAAGGGATAGTTTTCTGCCGCAATGCCCGATTGGGTCAACGCATTAAACAAGGTCGACTTACCGACATTCGGCAAACCAACAATTCCACATTTAAATCCCATGCTTATTCCTTAATTTTGGTATGCAGGCGCTTCATCACTGGCTCTATATCGCCATCGATAATCGCATCAATCTCAGCTAACGAGATATCGATAACATCTTCTAGCACGCGTCGCTCATCGGATGGCGGCTTACCTAAAACATACGAAGAGACTTGGTCGGAATGACCGGGATGACCAATACCTATCCGCAACCGTAAAAATTCTTTGCTACCTGTTTGCTGAACAATATCGCGTAAGCCGTTATGACCACCATGCCCCCCTGCTTTTTTCAGGCGTACTGTACCGGGCGGCAAATCAAGCTCGTCATAAACAATCAGTGTTTGTGCAGGCTCTATTTTATAGAAATTCAATAGCGGTGCCACTGCACTGCCACTGAGATTCATAAAGGTTTGCGGTTTTAGCAATCGAACTTCGCCCGATGGCGTGTTGGCCACAGCGAGCTCACCTTTATATTTGGCTTCTGCTTTGAAACGCGCCTGGTAGCGATTAGCGATGGCATCGACCAACCAAAACCCAACATTGTGCCGGGTATCAGCGTAACGCGACCCCGGATTACCGAGGCCGACGATACATTTCAACGTGCCCTTAGAGCAGAGTGTTGCCATGCGGTGAGCGCTACAATAAGGGTAGCAAAGCTAGCCTTATTCGGCTGCCGTATCGCCTTCGCTTGCTACACCGTCTGTTGCACCAGCATCATCTTCTTCTTTCGCACCACGAGGCAGATGGATAGAGACTACCGGCTGATCATGTTCGGCACCATGTGTTAGCGCCACAACGGTTACACCCTCGGGCACCTTAACGTCAGACAGATGCGCTGCTTCGCCAACATTCAGCGTTGAAATATCAACCGTTAAGAACTCTGGCAAGTCTTTTGGCAGACAACTAATTTCAATATCAATCGTATTATGAGAAACACTACCACCTTGCGTCTTAACACCTGGCGCCACATCTTCACCGGTAACGTGAATCGGCACATGCATGGTGATTTTCTCTTTAGCGTTAACACGCATCAGATCAAAATGCAGTAAGCGTGGTTTGCTTGGATGACGCTGTAAATCTTTTAATACGACATTCTCAGCTTTACCACCATCGATGGTGACATCAAGAATGTGCGAGTAAAAGGCTTCGTTATTCAGTTGGTACGCAAGATCTTTATGTGCCATTGACACCGATATGGGGTCTTTACCATCACCATAGACAATACCTGGCACCATATCGCTATGACGTAGGCGGCGGCTCGCACCCTTCCCCTTGTCGGCGCGTGTTTCCAGGCTTAATTTAAATTCAAAGCTCATGTTGTTCTCCAAATCACCCAATAACGTGGGCTTAACCAAAGATTCTAGATATAAACGTCCAGAACCAAAAAATCCTCACTTGCGACCAGTGGGAATACTTTCGTATCTTTTTACTGTCAATAAAGGCAACGCCTAATAAATAGAGTAGACGCGCCCTAAACCCTAATCTATAAATAAAGAGCTAACGGACTCTTCTGCATTAATTCGGCGCATTGTCTCAGCTAATAATTCAGCAACACTCAGCTGTCGTATTCGGCTGCATGCTTTGGCCTCATCAGTCAGCGGAATGGTGTCAGTGACCACCAATTCATCAAGCTGTGAGCTTTCAATATTTTTTATTGCCGATCCTGATAACACTGGGTGAGTGCAATAGGCTACCACCCCTGCTGCGCCTTTTTCTTTGAGCGCGCGCGCTGCCTCACATAGGGTGCCTGCGGTGTCAACCAAGTCATCAACCAACACGCAGTTGCGACCCTCGACATCACCAATAATGTTCATCACTTTGGACATATTGGCTTGCGGCCGACGTTTATCGATAATCGCCAAATCAGCATCATCCAATCGCTTCGCCATGGCGCGCGCTCTGACTACACCACCGACATCAGGCGATACCACCATAGGGTTAGCACCAACACGACGCCAAATATCGCCTAGCAGTACCGGTGAGGCATAAACGTTATCAACACCGATATTAAAAAAACCTTGTATCTGATCCGAATGCAAATCAACTGTCAGCACGCGATCTGTGCCGACACTGGCAATCATGTCGGCCACCACCTTGGCGCTAATCGGCACCCGTGCAGAACGCGGGCGTCGATCCTGGCGCGAATAACCAAAATACGGGATCACTGCCGTAATACGACTCGCTGCCGAACGCTTCAAAGCGTCGACCATGACCAATAACTCCATAATATGGTCGTTAGTTGGCTTACAGGTCGGCTGAATAATAAACACATCACGACCACGCACGTGCTCGGCAAGCTCAACCTGGATTTCACCATCGCTAAAACTACTGACGAAGGCTTTACCCAGCGGTATATTCAAATGACGCGCAATTTCTGTGGCCAGTGGCCGATTGGCATTGCCTGAAAACACCATCATGTTCTTGTCAAACATTGTGTCAATCCGCGTCGCGCCGCAAGGGCACATTACTCTATGTGATTCCTACCACCCTGGAATTCACTGGGGCCATAGGCTAAAAATACCAATATTGGCTGGGGTGCCAGGATTCGAACCTGGGATCACGGGATCAAAACCCGATGCCTTACCGCTTGGCTACACCCCATCCACTTCTTCTAAAACGACGCTAACGAGCGACTACGCTCGACCAACGGAGATACATCCACACCTTTTGCGACAAAGCCGCGCCACTTGTTTGGCATCTTAGCCAAGACTTGCTGCGCCGCTGCCACATTATCAAAACCGGCGAAAACTGACGCGCCGGTTCCTGTCATCCGCGGTTTACCGTAATCGGACAACCATGCCAAGGCTTCAAGGACCGCAGGGTAGTGCTGTGCGACCACGGATTCAAAGACATTGACGCCAATACCACGAAAAAATCCGGCCATTGTGATGGGCGGACAATTCCTTGTCAATTCTGGTAGCAAAAATATTTCACTGGTATTGATATGACAGGGCGGGGTAATCACCAAATAATAGCGCTCACCCCAATGCTCAATCAGCTCAATTGGCTCTAATTGCTCGCCAATACCTTCTGCCCAAGCCGAGTGCCCCTTAACGAATACAGGCACATCTGCGCCCAACTTAACTGCCAAGCTCAGTAATTCTTGCTCACTCAACTGCAACTGCCAAAGCTGGTTTAACGCAACCAGGGTCGTCGCTGCATCGGAGCTACCACCGCCAAGACCACCACCCATCGGTAGCTGTTTATCAAGGCTGATTCGCACGCCTTGCTGACATTGGGTGTGCGACTGTAACAGATTCGCAGCACGCACAACTAAATCATCTTCGGCAAGCACACCGACAATCTCATTGTTACGAGTAATGTTGCCATCATCAGTGATATCAAAACGTAGCTGGTCGCCAACATCGAGCAGCTGAAACACTGTTTGCAGCATATGATAACCATCATCACGACGGCCGGTAATATGCAAAAATAAATTGAGTTTGGCTGGTGCAGGCCAAGTTGTTAGCTCAGTCATACAAACTTACTAAGGAGTGCATTGAGCTAAGCAAGCGCCGTTATTCATTGTTCTTTACCTAGGTTCCAGCGGTCAAGCACCAATTTCAAACGTAAGCTGTCGTTTTCAATTTGAATTTTACGCGGTAAGTTAACGCCACCTAATGTGCGATAAGCAGAATAATCCACTTGCCAGCCATTCTGAATAAGCTGATCAAGCACACCTGACGATTCATTCAAGGCCATGGCATCAACCTGACCCGGTGCGGGCACACCACGCAGCCAATACGGTAATAACGACACTGGCACTGTCCAACCCAGCTGCTGCGACAATAACAACTCAGCATCGCTCGCCACTACCGCTGGCTGACCAGCAATGTGCACGCTGACGCTATCGCCGTCACCCTCAATGGTTATCGCGCCCTGACCAAATGGCCCAGCCAACCGAACCTGATAGGTCTCATCATTTTGCTGCCAAGTTAAGGCCGCGCTCCAGCTATCGCTGTCGCTACGCAATGCAGCGCGCCCCTTTATGCGCCATTGCGAAATATTTTCAATTTGCTGTCGATGCTGCAACCATAGGGCGTTGGTATTATTCGACGCATCAACATCGGTAGATTTAGGCACTGTACTGCACGCTGCAAGAATCAGCAGCAGTCCTGCGACAACAAGACGATCACAAAAATCAAGGCGAGATTTCAACACGAAACAGAACAAGTTTTAGCGTCTACGGCCTACAGGCCCAAACGCTGAATGACTTCTTGCAACACTTTGTTCTCAGGGTCTTCCTTCGATGCTTTGCGTAAGACGCGACGCGCTTCTTCGCGCTCGCCCTTTACCCAAAGAATTTCGCCTAGATGAGCAGAAATTTCGGTATCAGACTGAATGTCTAAAGCCCGACGAATATAGCTTAGTGCTTCGTCATAGCGACCTAATCGAAATTGTAGCCAACCATAGCTATCAAGAATAAAATGGCTTTCGCCTTTAAGCTCAAGTGCGCGCTTAATGTATTTTTCGGCTTCATCGTAGCGTGTGGTGCTATCTGCTAGATAGTAGCCCAAAGCATTGAGTGCATCGGTATTGTTTGCATCACGAGCAAGAATAACTTGCACATCTTGCTCAAACAACTCAAAGCGATCGGTTTGTGCGTAAGCCAAGCTGCGCGCATACAGTAGCTGAGTATTACCAGGCTTGGTGGTTAACGCCTCGGTATACACCGCAATAGCCTCATCAAAAAGATTAGCGTCTTGCAATAAACCGCCCTCAGTAAGACTCGCCTGCACTGCCATGGCCGGAATATTAGTTCGCAATACGCCAAGCTGCGCGCGTGCGGTTGGGATATCACCCTGTATCGCAGTAAGCACTGCAATGCGCAGCTGCGCCTCAGTATAGTTTTGTCCACCTGTCACTTGCGAATAAAAACGCAAGGCGCTATCAATGTCTTCTCTTACTTCGGCGATACGTGCCAAGTTATACGGCACACCGGGGTTAGAAGAGCCGCGTTGAGACAAGGCCTTAAACTGCATTTCAGCAGCATCGATTTGCTGTAACTGCAACGACAACAAACCACGAGCAAAAGTTACTTCGTCATTGTCAGGCGCCAATTCAGATAACCGTTGATACTGGTCTAAGGCCTCTTCGTAACGGCCCGCATCAACCAACAAACCTGCATAAGCCGAACGTAAATCAAAGTTATTGGCTTGTCTTGCTACCGCTGCCGCTAAAAACTCGGCAGCCTCGTCATTTTTTTGCATACGGCGCAGTATCAGCGTCTTTTGCAAAATAACCTGCTGTTGTTCACCGCGTTGCTGTAAAACAGGTTCGAGTTCACGGTTAGCGCGTTCATATTGACCAAACTGCAATGCCAGATAACTTGTAGCATAAGCTGCATCAATATCGTCGCTATGCTCCGCCGTCAACCTATCCATTAGCCCAGCGGCAGCGTCGCGCTGACGTGCTGCCGCGAGCAAACGTGCCACATATAAAAAGCCTTTGCCTTCCTCTTCTGCGCGGCTAACACGAATCTGTTCAAGCCGAGCATACGCATCATCGACGCGCTGCTCACTAAGATATAAACGTGTCACTGATGCAAGCGCACGCTCGTCATTAGGCTTGATATCAAGCCACAGCTCCAACGCCTCTAGGGCTTGTTTACTGTCACCCGCCTGCATCGCAGAACGCGCAGCCAGCTCCGCAAGCGAGGTATCCGCATTGCGTCGTGCTAATGCGAGGTAATTAGCGGCGGCAACATTGTGTTGTTGCCGCTGCGTTGAGATATCAGCAACGAGGTAGTCATAAAGATCCTCTTTATCAAGCGATGATTCACCAGTTGATTGTTGTGGGGCAATCAAGGCTGTCGACTTTGTTTGTTTATTAGTGCTAGCACACGAGACTAAACCGGCAAACGTTACTATTGTAATAGCCATGAATAAACAAGATTGCCACGCGCCCCTGGGGGGTAACGTGCCCTTGGGGTGCACAGATTTACTGCTTTCTATTCGCATAATATAAAGATAATCACCAGGGTAATAAGTTCTGGCCCAGAAAATTTAATTTGTCAATTTGCACAGCGCCTTAAATGCACTTTTATAAGCATACCCCATTCGGCAATGGGGTGGGTGATCGGGCCAATAATCCGTGGCATTACGACAACTATTACGGCAGCCGATGTCCTTGTATTAATGTATTTAACAGTTTGTCATCTGGCGAATTCGCCAAACCTTGATGCCATGTCATACGCGCACGGTCCAGGCTGCCGGTTTGCCGTAAAGCCTCACCAAGATATGCCGAGATAAGCGGATCATCATCAAGCCGAGCCGCATGCTCTAGATAAGTCACTGCAGAGATATGTTGCCCTCTACTCAGCTGCAACCAACCATAGCTAGTCAAGGTGGCTGGATCAGCAGGCTCAAGCGTTAAGGCTCGCTGCAAATAGACTGCTGCCTGCTCATACTGCTTGTCGGCCACCATCGCCAGCCCCAATTCGAGCAAACTCGAATGATGGTCTTCGTTAATGTCTAGTGCTGCCATCATGTCTTGACGAAACGCGGCATAATCCCCCTGATCACGCGACAGCAACGCACGCGCATGGAGTAACTCGGCATGCTGTTTTGGTGGCCCATCAAAATTACGGGTATAAAGCTTATATGCACTGTCAACATCGCCTGACACAATCAGCGTATTGCCTTCTAACAACAACACTTCGGCCAAGTGACCTACCGGGTTTGCGTCACGCAACTCGCGTATCGCCGAAAGCGCCGCATCATAAAGACCTTGATCAACAAACAGTTCTGCTGCACGCACTTGGCCATCAAAATAGAACTGCCCAGACCCTACCGCGCGATACCACGAAATTGCTGCTTCAATTTTACTGTGTTTTTCCTCAATTTTACCAAGCATGAACTTGGCTTCCTCGCTTCGCTCTCCGCGCACAACCAGCTCCAAGAAATAACGCCAAGCAGCATCATAATCTTCAAGCTCATAAGCCATTGTTGCTAAAGAGTAAATATGGTCTTCGTTAGCTTTATCATATTCTGCCAATATCAAATACTGGGCGTAGCTTTCTGCTTGCTGCTCTAAGCGTGCAAGTAAACGGGCATAGTATGTTCGCACCTGCAGATCTTCAGGCGACGATCGTAAAAAACTAAACAGATGCTCAACCGCCTCATCACTCTTATTAAGCATTTGCAACGACGAAGCGTATTGCACCACCGCCGGACTAAAATTAGCTTGTATATCAAGCGCCCATCGACTCTCACTCAACGCTAAATCATGCAAACGAAAGCGTGTGGCAAGATCAGCCAGAGCAAAGTGGGCATACACATCATGCTGATGCCTTTGCACCAGACCTTGCATTATTTTAATCGCAACAAGATTGCCCGGATCACGAAACAACAACGGTAATAAAGGTAAATAACCATTATAACCATCATCGAGACTCAAACTACGCAAGTGATCTAATTCATCAACAGCAAGTTCTATTGCTGCAAGACTCGAATACGCACGGATACGAAACTCAATGGCCACCAGCTTATCAGGATCTAATCGCGACCATAGCTTACCCGCAGCAAGAGCGGTTTCACGGTCGTCTGCCAACAATGCAGAGCGCATTGCGTACTCTGAAATTTTAACATCGGGATAGACCTGCACGGCGCGCAGAAAATGTCGGGCTGCAACATCAAACTGACCGGCGTCAAAAGCTAGAAAGCCAACCAGCACATCGTAAGCCGTATTGTGTGGAGCAAGCTCTGGACTATTCGGTTCTGCCGACCAAGCTGGCACTGCAACAACGCTAACTAACATTAGCATAACCGCTATTCCCAGCACCATTAATCGTAATCGTCTCAGCTCTGGCATTCAGCCTCCGTGTACCGATCATGCCGGCATCCACTTATCCTCGCGCTGACCTACTCTTTCCTCTACTCATTCAAAGGGATAACGGTCCGTCATCGCATGCATCAACTCGCTCTGAGAGTTAACTAGCAAACCTTGTGCCTAAACTTGCTCTGCTACCGCTTTTTCACCTTCATGTCACAGCACTTCACCATGGCACCCGGCTACCGTTGCCACCCTCAGATCACCTTTCCAACAACGGTTCGAGATATCTTCTCCCCTCGCTGCCAGGTAATTCCCCTCCTAATCAGACGCCTAATGCTAACAAGCTGCCCATATGCTCCGGATCACCGGCAGTTAATTTTTGCAGCGCAGACTCGAAATAACTCGCTTGTCTTATCGTGCGCAGCCTTAAAATCGCCTTTTTTGCCAACAAAACGGCACACTTTTTCCTTCCTCGACATGAAATTGACTTTCAAGTCATCTTGGTATAGCAAATTTAGCGGCCCCTTTATCAAGACCGCCGCCCCATCCACACGCGCCGCGGCGGGCACTCACCGTTCTGACAAGCCATACTCACCAACATGGCCGCTTCGATAGAAGAATGTGCTGTGGTGGCGCCATATCGTTGCCATAGGCCCAACAAGAGAAGGGACAAAAACGCCTGCAAACCTTACCAAAACTCGCGCGAACACTCCGTAAATCACACGCATTAATGCGCCTAGAATAGTGATTTATTCATTTTCAATCTGCGCATCTGGCCAGGCCACTGCCAAGCTACACACTGAAATTGACCGCGCTAAAGACAGTTGGTTCGCCAAGCGGGAAAAGCCATCGCTTGCAACACCTTCCATTTGCTATAATCACTCGCTATATTGCATTAAATTGACATACTAGCTCCCTCCTGCCCGGTAATAACCTTGACACCATTAGTTGCCATCGGAATCAATCACAAGACCGCACCGCTTGAGGTTCGTGAGCGCGTAGCGTTCGCGCCCGAGCGTATGCTCGATGCGCTACGTGAAATTATTGGCAACACCCCGGCTAGCGAAGCCAGCATATTATCAACCTGCAATCGAACAGAATTATTATGCTCAGTCGAACCCAATGACTGCGAGCATCTTGTTGACTGGTTTCATAGTTATCACGGCCTCACACGAGCTGAAATCGAACCTTATCTCTATGTCTTTCCAGAACAAGGCGCCGTACGCCATCTAATGCGCGTCGCCAGCGGTCTTGATTCGATGGTCTTAGGCGAACCGCAGATTCTAGGTCAAGTGAAAGACGCCTACAGTAGCGCCAAAGAAGCGGGTACAGCTGGTCGCATGCTCAACGGCGTCTATCAGCATGTGTTTTCTGTCGCCAAACAAGTCCGCACCGATACCGCCATTGGCTCAAACCCCGTTTCCATTGCCTATGCTGCGGTGAGTCTTGCCAAGCAACTCTTTAGCAATTTTGAGAAACATACCGCCTTGCTAATCGGTGCTGGCACGACCATTGAACTCACAGCCAAACACCTGCGCGAAGCCGGCATGGGTAATATTATTATTGCTAACCGTACCGTTGAGCGCGCACAAAAACTGGCCAATGAATTAAACGGTAAAGCAGTTGCGCTAGCCGACATGCCTGACTATCTGCAATATGCCGACATTGTCATATCGTCCACAGCCAGCCAATTACCTATTTTAGGCAAAGGTGCCGTTGAGCGCGCGTTAAAACAGCGCAAACACAAGCCTATATTGATGATTGATATTGCTGTGCCACGCGATATCGAGCCCGAAGTGAATCAACTCGATGATATTTATCTCTACAGCGTTGACGATCTACAAGAAATTATTAACGAAGGCCTACGCTCACGCCAACAAGCCGCAGAACAAGCCGAAGAAATTATTAACGTGCAAGTCATCCACTTTAATGGCTGGCTACAATCGCTCGACGCAGGACTGACTATTGGCACCTACCGCCAAAACGCTGAACAACTGCGAGACAATGAACTAGAGAAAGCGCGACAGTTAATAGCGCGCGGTGTTAATGCAGACGAAGTGTTAAAACGCTTTGCTTACAATCTGACGAACAAACTCATTCATCAACCTAGCTCACAAATGAAAAAAGCGAGTTACGAAGGACGCAATAACATCATCGATGCGGCACGCGAATTACTTGGCATTAAAGACCAAGATAATTGACAATAAATAAAATCCTACAAAATTCCAACGGAAGAGATCAGTGAAAGCCAGCATTATTGCCAAGCTCGAAAACATCAGCGAGCGCCTAGAAGAACTCAGCGCCTTACTTGCTGATCCTGGCATCATGAGCGACCAAAACCGCTTTCGCAGCCTGTCACAAGAATATTCCAAGCTTGACCCTCTTGTTGCGTGCTTTAATCACTACACAAAGACACTTGAAGACATTGATAGCGCCAAAGAAATGTTGAAAGACAGCGACCTTGATGTGCGTGAAATGGCGAAAGACGAATTCAACGAAAGCGAAAAACGTAAAGAACAGCTCGAACAAGCGCTGCAAGTATTATTACTGCCGACTGATCCGCACGATGACAGCAATATCTTTTTAGAAGTGCGTGCCGGCACAGGTGGTGACGAAGCGGCAATTTTTGCCGGCGACTTATTTCGCATGTATTCACGCTATGCTGAAAACAAAGGCTGGCAAATTGAACTGATCAATAGCAACGCGGGTGAACATGGCGGCTTTAAAGAAATTATCGTGCGTTTAATTGGTCAAGGCGCTTATTCACGCTTAAAATTTGAATCGGGCGCGCACCGTGTTCAGCGCGTACCCGAAACCGAATCACAAGGCCGCATTCATACCTCCGCGTGCACCGTTGTCGTTATGCCAGAAGCCGATGAAATAGCCGCAATCGAAATCAATCCTGCTGACCTTAAAGTCGACACTTTTCGCGCATCCGGCGCTGGCGGCCAACACGTTAATAAAACGGATTCAGCCGTGCGCCTAACCCACTTACCCACGGGGGTCGTAGTCGAATGCCAGGATGAGCGCTCACAACATAAAAACCGCGCGCGTGCGATGTCCGTACTGAAAGCACGCTTGCTTGCAGCAGAAGAAGAAAAGCAAGCCAAAACCGAATCCGATACCCGTCGCCAACTGGTTGGCACCGGTGATCGCTCAGGACGCATACGCACCTATAACTTTCCGCAGGGCCGCGTCACCGATCATCGCATCAACCTAACGTTATATAAACTCGAAGACATGATGCAAGGCAACGCCGATATGATCATCGATGAATTAATCAAAGAACACCAAGCCGATCAGCTCGCCGCCATGTCTGAAGA
>NVRQ02000156.1 GCA_002400905.2 Gammaproteobacteria bacterium
AAGGCTATGAAGAATGGGATGATCAAGATCAGCGGGTGAGACAATCAGATTTGTCTGAGTGGTAAACGACTTTTGCATGTCTGATTTTAACAAAATATCAGGCCAACTGGAAGTTATGCTGAGGTCTCTTAAAGCAATAAAAAAATGCTGGTTTACGTAAATAAGCCAGCTTTAAAAAGTGTCATTTTGATGCTCGTGGCGAGAGAGAAGAAACAGGAAGTTACTAAGGAGTACATTGATTAGGCGACATACGCGGCGGCGTATTGGCTTACGCCTACATTGGTCACTATGAAAAAATCCTCACCGTATGCGTAGTCGCCTGCAGTTTTTTCATAATTCCCGCCTTGTCTCTACTCAATATTCACTAGTTTATATCTATTTTTAGAATAAAAAATTAAAAGCGTATTTTTCTAGTTTTTTGCAACATACGATAGAAAGAACGTGCATTATTAAATTGTGGTACTTCATCTAAAGGTACCCAGCCAATCTGGTGTGATTCCTCATTGCCAGGTAAATCCAAAGTGTCATCAAGCTCAATTAAGAAACGAATATCAAAATGTTCATGCCGAGGGTCAAACTCATTGGCATGGATAATATGGATATCAACATCGAAAATTTCTTCGTTAATCAATTTTATATGGGTAAGATCAACACCGGATTCTTCAGACACCTCTTTCAACACCACGCGAGTGATATCAGGGTCGCCGTCGGCGTGGCCACCAGGTTGTAGCCAAAGATCTAGCTTGCGGTGATGTAACATCAAAGTATGCGTGTGGGCAGGGTTAAGTACCCATGCAGAGCCGGTGAAATGACCTTCTTCTAGGCTGCGTTCAAAGCAATCAGGATGCAGCAAGGCAAAGTGAAGCGCACGTTGAACCATGGCTGCTTCCTCCATATACGCAGTCTTATAGGTATCGAGTAATTTGAGGACTTTTTGCCGATGCATAATAGTGTAATTTACGACTACTAGAGTCATCAGGTTACCCGATAATGCGCGGCAATGGGTATTCCAATAATCTATATTGAACATAGGTAATAATGAATGCCACATCAATAGTAAATGCAGAATAGGTAATGCAGTTTTTCTGATTAACTTTATAAGTGTCAATGAACACGACATGCTAAACTTAAATGTCAATAAAGTTAGGAAACCTGCATGTCAGCGCGTGTTTTTTCAATAGCAAATCAAAAAGGTGGCACCGGTAAAACCACACTCACTATGAATTTTGCTGCCGGCTTAGCTAAGCGCGGTAGAGTGCTAGTTATTGACGCCGACCCACAAGGTTCAGCAGGGCAGTGGAGCAGTTTAGCGGCAGACGACCGGCCTTTTCCCGTATCAGTCATTGCTATTGGCGGTAATTTGGCACGCGAGACGCAACGCTTTGCCCAAGACTATGATTTTCTCGTGTTGGACTGCCCGCCAACGCTAGAAACCGATACGATGGCGTTAGCAATGTCCGCTGCAGACACAGTAATTATTCCAGTATTACCTTCACCGATTGATTTATGGGCGAGCATCCGACTGGTTGATGTGATTGAACAGGCTAAATTACGTAATCGAAGTTTAAAGGCCTATATTGTAGTAAACCAACTAGAGCCACGCAGTGCATTATCCAATGCAATGCAGCAAGCACTAGAAGAATTTGAGATCCCCGCACTGAAAAATGGTATACGACGCAGAGCAATTTATCGCAACGCAGCGATAGAAGGCGCCAGTGTTTATTGCATGGGCAAGCGCGGTGAGTCAGCAGCACAAGAAATTGATGAGATTATCGAGGAGGTTATATGACGACATCACAAACAGGCTCAAAATTATCGCAAAGTCTACGCCGCGCCAAAAGCCAACAAACTAGTGAAGATACAGCGGTTATTCCTGTCAAAGAAACGGTAGCGAAACCACGTGTGACGGCAAAAGCGCGCACACGTAGTACTGAAGAAGCAACAGGCTTATCGCTTGTTATGACGTCGCGCTGTTGGCCGGACTAGTTATTAATAAGCGGTAATCAGGTTTGTACAAGCTGGTGTGAATAGTGTCTTACTAGCCTAGTTACAATGCTCTTGGCCTAATGACGGCTAAGAGCACTGTAACAAAAATGTCTTATTTTATGCCATTGCTGTCCCGTTAACTTTTTCCCGTCATTCCGGCGAAGGCCGGAATCCAGAATGTCGTTGAAACCACTGGGTTCCGGTCTGCACCGGAATGACAAAGGAGTGTTATTGGTTTTCATGTCTCTAGCACTTCAAAATAATCTAATCGCTAAGCATTTCGCCCGTTGAACAGCGATATATTTCAAGTTAACGGGGCAGCACTGATTTTATGCCTATTTTTTAGGTAACTTCTCTGTTCAATACATTGCAAAGAGAAGTTACCTAAGAAATCAGGCTTTTGTTGTATACGCAGTCGTTGCCGTTTCCCTTCTTTTTTCTCAAAAAGCAATTGTCCTACTTCAGTTATCACACGCAAAACACCCGTCGATAAGAGGGCATTGCGTCAGGTTGGCCGCAATCTATATCGTAAAATAATAGTGCTCTCTGACCTGCAATAGTCATTGTATAACGGGATAATACCGTTGATACTTAACGTGCAAAATGGAAATAGGTTATTCAATGTTTAACAAAGTGAGATGAAATAATGCTTGATAGGCAGGTTTTAAGTAAGACAGCGATCTTGGCGTGTGGGTTGATGATGTTCGCAACACCAACATTCGCCGAAGATAAGACACTATCACTATTAAAAGAAGTGCTCGCAGGCGACCATCGCTCAGATGCGAATAAAGCACGCGACCAATATCGTCACCCATTAGAAACCTTGACTTTTTTGGGGATAAAGCCCGATATGACCGTGGTTGAAATCTCTCCTGGTGGTGGGTGGTATACCGAAGTGTTAGCGCCATTCTTAAAAGACAAAGGCCAGTTTTATGCGGCCGGTGCAGATCCAAAATCGAGTATTCCGTATTTTCAAGGAGCAGCGAAAAAATTTAAAACTAAAATGCAATCGAATAACGTATACAGCAATGTAAAAATTGTACCGTTCGCTCCACCGCAAAAAACCGAAATAGCACCAGCGGGTTCAGCAGATAGAGTGTTAACGTTTCGCAATATTCATAACTGGATGGATGCCGGCACAACCGACGATGTTTATGCAGCAATGTATAAAGCCTTAAAGCCAGGCGGTATTTTGGGCGTAGTAGAACACCGCGGTAACCCCAATACACCACAAGACCCTAAAGCAGGTTCGGGTTATGTCAATCAAGACGTCGCCATCGCACAGGCAGAAAAAGCAGGTTTTAAATTAGTTGAAACCTCTGAAGTTAATGCGAATGCAAAAGATGATAAAAATCATCCTAAAGGTGTATGGACATTGCCACCACGCCTGAAATTAGAAAAACAAGACAAAACCAAATATTTGGCCATTGGCGAGAGTGATCGTTTTACGCTTAAGTTTGTAAAGCCAGCGAAGTAATTCGTAATGGGGTGGTGCAATGTTGCCCCGTATGCCCCGTAAATAAAAGGAGGCGGTGAAAAATGCGAATGATTATTTCTATAATCTATCACCGTTTTCTTTATTTTCCATGAATCAACGACCTGACTCTATATATTTCTCCTAAATTTCCTTGTCGCTTTTTATGATGTAAGTCACTACTGTCCCGTTAACTAAAATTCGTCATACCGGCGCAGGCCGGTATCCAGTCAGCCATTGAAAGACATGGATTCCGGGTCGGAAAAACGTCGTCTGGGATGACAACACTCTTTTTTGATTTTCATCTCTCCCAAGCCTCTGTATATCCCTCTGTCTTGTATCAGTATGGCTTCTAGCTGAATTCACCGAGAGTTAACGGGACAGCAGTGAACGTAAGTAGCTAAAAATATACTTTAAATTCGATCTATATCATTCAATGATATGACGTATAGCTCGCCGCCTTCGTTTGTTATAAAAAGGCGGTTACCGTAAAATGTAATGGCTTCTGTCACACCGATATCACGGCTACGTAAATGGTCTATATCACCTGTAAACCAATTTTGTCCCAGGGCCTTACGCGTAAATAACCAGATGGATCGTTTGGCCAGTACGGCTAAGCGTAGGCCAGATTGATCGACTTCGGCACCTGTAATTAATGCTTTACCAAAATTAATACGTGTGACTAAGCGTGCTGCATGACCGAATTCATCACTTTCTTGTAGGCGGTACCATTTAGAACCGCTATTTCCCCAGCCTTTGGTAATAAAGTTAAGACTGTTATCTGCATAAAACATAGCTTCAACATCGAATTCGTTGCGGGGCATGAAAAAGCCTGATTGATCTTCATAGTTGTAAGGGATCTTGCGTAATAGAGGTAGGCTTGTTTTCTTGTGAAGGTCAACAGGCTCATCAACTTGGTAAATTATTGGTGTGCGAGCAAAATAAAAATTTTGACCACTATCTGCGATATAAAGTGTTCCCTTATGATCACTTGCCATCGCTTCCCAATCGAAGTTTTCGGCGCCTTCAATAGTAAATCCGCTTACAGATTCGGATTTGAGCGATGCGCCATCGAGCGTAACAGGAAAAATCTTAGGACCATTGCCACTGTCGTTTAAGGTCCAAATAATACCGTCGTGGATCGCTGATGCGGCTAAGCCTGATGATTCATTTATATGAAGCTGGTTCATGACGCCAACAAGTTTTGGTTTTACCTTGATGGGTTCCAGTTGGCTTAAATCAATAATGCCGACATTACTAGCGCCTATCGCGACGTTGCATGGCGCTGCAAGAATGATTAACGCGAGAAAGAAGGGTGAAGCAAAATAACGCGAGAGGCGTGGTGACAGGTTTGATGAGTAACAATACGGTGGATGCACAACGTCAGATACTATCACAGTCGTGATAAGCTCGAAGGCCGTGCATCACCCTATGTGCGATTAGTTGATGCTAATTAATTCCACATCAAATATGAGTGCCGCGCCTGGGCCAATTGTTGGTGGTGAACCACGATCGCCATAAGCCAAATCGGATGGAATAAAAAGCTTAATAGTGCCACCTGGCTTAACTAATTGAAGGCCTTCGGTCCAACCGGCAATGACTCCATTGAGAGGGAAGGTGGCAGGTTGGCCACGTTTATGTGAGCTATCGAACTCCGTACCATCAAGTAAGGTACCCTTATAGTGAACCGTTACGCTATCAGTCGCTAATGGATTAGCCCCTTCGCCTGGCTCAATAATTTGATATTGCAAACCGCTTTCAGTCTCGGTAACGCCATCGTTGTCTTTATTTTTCGCCAAAAATGCAATGCCTTCGGCTTTGTTGTCATCGGAAGCCAATTTAGCTTTCTCCTGTTGTTGGTTTTGGAAATTATCAAGCACGGTTCTGACTTCTTCCTCACTAAGCTGAGGGTCTTTGCCAGATTGAATATCATCAATTACTGCAGCAATGACATCAGGGTTTACGGCGATATTCTGCTGCTTCCATTGCTGAGCTGTTATCAAGCCAATGGCATAACTTAGCTTGTCTTTTTCCATTTTTAATTCGATATCTGACGCCTGCAGAGCCAATGTTGGCAACAAGCACAGCGACACCGTTAACGCGGATAGAGCGCGATTCATAGTAGATCCTCAATTAAAACTTGACGTATCATAATAGCTTTCGGGCACAGACTAGCATAAATTTATGAACACGATCTAAACCTGGCTATCAATCTACTTATCCCCATATGAACTGGCCAATAAATAGATTACTATTTTCTGTGTGAATCTAAAAAAGATCAAATAATTCAATGTTTTAGAAAACTTTTTAAAAGTTATTAAAGCAATACACTTTCAACTACTTTGGTAAGCGAAGAGGGACTAACTATGAGTTTAAAAGAACTTCAAGACACCGTTTACAGCGACGAGTCTTTTTGGCAAAAAGCAAAAACTTATGCCTCAACCGCTGGTAAAGAGGTGATAGAAATGGCACTAACGCTTTACTACGCCATGAAAGATAGTGATACCCCCGCATGGGCGAAGACGGTTATTCTTGGCGCGTTGGCGTATTTCATACTACCTGTTGACGCGGTGCCTGACCTGATACCTGGCGGGTATATTGATGACCTCGGTGCGTTAGCCGCCGCAGCTTGGACGGTTGCTCAACATATCAAAGACAGCCATACCGAAATGGCAAAAAATTCGCTTGCGCGTTGGTTCAGCGACCCCTCTCAATAATAACCCGTTTAGGCTGATATCTAGATTGCTAGATTTACACCTCTATATAACTGCAATAGGCGTCGTGAAAGACAAAAATTATGGCAGAAGCGCTATGCTCAATCAATGAAGCTAAGCGACGTAAAGTGCTCTTTACAGACCATGTGTTGGATGTGGCGCCTCAGGCAGCCTTTGATAAGCTTACGGTGCTTGTTGCCAGCATTCCTGATGTCCTCATTATATGAGTATCGTTAATCGATGAAGAGCGTCAATGGTTTACATCGCATTATGGCTTAGCCGTAGGTGAAATACCGCGTAATAGGGTATTTTTCTCACATGCTATTTTGCAAGATGAGATATTTGAGATTCCCGGTGCGACGGTTGCCCCTCGGTTTAGCGATAATCCATTAGT
>NVRQ02000157.1 GCA_002400905.2 Gammaproteobacteria bacterium
GCACCACAATTAACCCCCGCGCCGCGCTGGTATGGCAGTCGGCTTACAATCTCACAACAAAATTATTATACGGACGTGCCTTTAGAGCTCCATCATTTCAAGAAACCAGAAACTTAAATAACCCCGTAGCACTAGGCAATCCAAACCTCGATCCCGAAATTATTGATACGGTTGAACTTGCATTTAATTATCACCCAACACAAGACGTTGCTACAACGCTCAACATTTTTCGGTACAAGTTAAGTGATATTATTCGTTTTGTGCAAGGTACAGGCGGAGTATCGACCGCCCAAAATACGGGCGACCAAACTGGCTTCGGCTTAGAATGGGAAGTTGACTGGCAAACCAGCTCTAAACATAATTTACTTGCTAATTATGCCTATCAGAATTCGACTGATGAGGACACAAACAGTGATGTGGCTAATGCGCCCCAGCATCAAATTTATATCCGCAGTGACTGGGAATTTATTCCTGATTGGAAGCTAAACACCCAGATCAACTGGATTGCTGATAGATCGCGCGCCGCGGGAGATGCACGAGATAACATTGATGACTACACGACAGTCGATCTTAGTTTGCGTCATAGCCTTAGAAAAATACCGCTTGAGGTTTCATTAACCATACGAAATTTATTTGATGAAGATGCTCGCGAACCAAGTCTTAATGGAGTACCCGCAGCAGCTATTACAAATGATCTACCCCTCCCTGGCATTAATGGCTTTGTTAGCATTGAATACCGCATTTAACAGTGCCCATATAACAATTCAATCTCCACAATAATTAAATAAAAGAATATGGGGATATATAACTCCAGCAAGCAACTTTCTAATTCAACATAAAAATACTTAATCCTCAATAATATGAATTTACTTATTCATCCATAAACCATAGGGACCCCACAACCATCAGTTAAGCTACAATGCTTCTCTCTTTACCATTTTCAAAAATATGGACAATATACAGCGATATGATTCGTTACTACTTATTACTATATACACATATTTTTTGTTTAGCGTGACGGCGCACGCACAAAAAGATTTGGACATGATTTACGCCGATGAGATTATGACTAGTCTCGCCACCGGCTCAAGTCAACCAGTATCCCGTGCGCCAGCCGTTGCTAGCGTTATTACGGCCAAAGATATCGACGCTATCGGCGCTACCGATCTAGATCACATCCTTGAGACTGTGCCTGGTCTACACGTATCACGACGCGCAAGTTCTTATAATCCTATATATACTATTCGTGGAATCCAATCTGATGCTAACCCACAAGTATTAATTCTTATCAATGGCATTCCTATTACCAATCTATACGTTGGAGATCGTGGTCAGGTATGGGGCGGCATGCCAGTAAAAAACATCTCTCGTGTTGAGATCATTCGCGGCCCCGGCTCCGCCTTGCATGGTGCCGATGCCTTTTCAGGAACGATAAATATCGTTACAAAAACAGCCAGCGAAATAAATGGCACCGAAACCGGTGCGGGCTCAGGGTCATTCGATACGCAACGCGCATGGCTCTTACATGGCTCGAAGAAAAATGGGCTTGATGTTGCATTTTCATTCCAATATCACAAAACAGATGGTCAACGCGAGAGCATCGAATCGGACGCGCAGACCGGACTTGACACCTTGCTTAATACCTCGGCTTCCAACGCACCTGGCCCCGTCAATACCCAAGCTGAAACCATTGATACTCGCCTGGATTTATCGCGTGATAATTGGCAATTGCGACTAGGTTACCAAGGCCGCAAAGATATCGGTACTGGCGCAGGTGTTGCCCAAGCGCTTGACCCAACAGGCCAAGCAGATAGCGAGCGCATTAATGCCGATATCACGTATAACGACACCGAACTTTCGGAAAACTGGGACTTTACCGGTCAAGTAAGTTTTTTTAGCACCAATCAAAAGCCCAATTTAAACCTTTTTCCATCGGGCGCATCATTTCCAAACGGCCAAACATTCCCAAATGGTGTAATCGGTAACCCCAGTTTATTTGAACGCCATTTTCGTGGAAACGTCTCTGCTTTCTATTCTGGCATTAGTGATCACCGTATTCGCCTAGGTGCTGGCGTTAATTACGACGAGATCGATAGAGTTAGAGAAACTAAAAATTTTTCGTTGGACACTAACCGCTTACCGACTCCATTAGGCAGTGGAGAAGTAATCGATGTCAGCAACGACCCTACAGAAGTCTTTATCCAACCAGGTAGTCGCACCATTCAGTATCTGTTTGCTCAAGACGAATGGCATTTAGCACGTGATTGGGATCTGACTGGTGGCGTACGCTGGGATAGTTATTCCGACTTTGGCACAACAGTAAACCCACGTGCCGCCCTTGTATGGCAATCTGCTTACAACCTTACCACTAAATTACTATATGGGCGCGCTTTTCGAGCACCCTCGTTTGCTGAGTTACGTAACATCAATAATCCTGTCTTTCTTGGCAACCCTAACCTCGACCCGGAAATTATTGATACGGTTGAACTTGCGTTTGTTTACCATCCATCACAAGATGTTGCAACAACACTCAATATTTTTCGTTATCAATTACGCGATATTATTCGACTTGTAAATAATGGCGGCGTCTCTACCGCACAAAACACTGGCGACCAAACAGGCTTCGGCTTGGAATGGGAAATTGACTGGAAAATCAATTCCAAACACGATTTAATTGCTAACTATGCCTATCAAAATTCTACTGACAAAGGCACCAACAGTGACGTAGCTAATGCCCCCCAGCACCAAATTTATGTACGCAGTGACTGGGAGTTTATTCCAGATTGGAAGCTAAATACCCAAATTAATTGGATAGGAAATAGGTCGCGCGCCGCGGGAGATGCACGAGATGACATTGATGACTACACGACAGTCAATCTTAGTTTGCGTCATAGCCTTAGAAAGATACCGCTTGAGATCTCATTGACTGTACGAAACTTATTTGATGCAGATGCTCGCGAACCAAGTTTAAATGGGCCTAATGGCGCGGCCATCACTAATGATCTTCCCCTACCTGGCATCAATGGCTTCGTTAGTATTGAATACCGCATTTAACAGCGCCTATCACTGCTGTCCCGTTAACTTTCGGTGAATTCAGCCAGAAGCCATACGGATAAAAGACAGAGGGATAAACAGAAGCTTGGGAGACATGAAAATTAAAAAAGAGTTTTATCATACTGGGCGGCGTTGTGCTGATTCGGAACCCATGACTGACTGGATACCAGTCTGCGCCGGTATGACGAATTTTAGTGAACGGGACAATAGTGAGTGCCTATATAACAATTTAATCTCTACAATAACCAAATAAAATAATTATGGGACATAAGTCCTGCAAGTAACTTCTTGGTTCAACATAACAATACTGAACCCTCAGTAATATTGATTTACTTATTCAGCCATAGAGACCCCACAACCGTCAGGTTAAGTTAGGATGCCGCTCTCTCTAAAATATTCAAAAAACACGAGCACTATACAGCGATATAATCTGTTGCTACTTATTACTATGCACCCATGCTTTTTGTTTAGCCTCGCTGCGCACGCACAAGAAGACTTGGACATGATCTACGCCGATGAAATTATGACTAGCCTCGCCACCGGCTCAAGTCAACCAGTATCCCGTGCGCCGGCCGTCGCTAGCGTTATTACGGCCAAAGATATCGAAGCCTTAGGCGCCACAGATCTAGACGAGGTTTTGGAAACAGTTCCGGGGCTACATGTATCGCGTTCACCTCGCTCTTATAGTCCTATTTATAGCATTCGCGGAATTCATTCCGAGAATAATCCGCAAGTATTAGCTCTTATTAATGGCATCCCAATCACAAACCTATTTGTCGGTGATAGAGGACAAGTTTGGGGAGGCATGCCTGTTAAAAATATTTCACGCCTTGAAATAATTCGCGGCCCAGGTTCTGCATTACATGGTGCAGATGCCTTCGCTGGCACTATAAACATCGTCACAAAATCAGCAAACGAAATCAATGGTACACAAATAGGGACTGGTGCGGGCTCGTTCGACAGCCAACGCGCATGGTTATTGCACGGACAAGAGAACAATGGACTCGATATTGCGTTTTCATTCCAATATCACAAGACCGATGGGCAGCGAGAAATTATAGATTTTGATGCGCAAACAGGACTAGACCTGGAGACAGGTACTACCGCCTCTAACGCTCCTGGCCCGGTTAATACGCAAGCTGAAACATTTGACGCAGGACTGGACCTTAAGCGTGATAATTGGCAACTACGTTTGGGCTACCAAGGCAGAAAAAATATCGGTACTGGCGCGGGCATCGCCCAAGCACTTGACCCTACCGGCACTGGCAACAGCGATCGCTTTAATGCCGACCTAACTTATCAAAACGATCATTCCGTAGAAAAATGGGATTTCACTGGACAACTGAGCTATCTAGACACCAGCGCAAAATCTGATTTGATATTATTTCCAGCTGGCGCAACCTTCCCTAACGGCGTGACTTTTTCTGATGGAGTTATTGGCAATCCTGCTATTTTTGAACGCCATGCTCGCTTAGGCGGCTCAGCTATCTATCATGGATTTACGGATCATCGTATACGCATTGGCGCTGGCGTAAACTTTGATGAAATTGATAAAGTGAGTGAAAGCAAAAATTTTGACGGCACCGGGACATTTCCAGTTGCCTTTCCAGGAGGTCTAACCAATACCACTAACGATCCAAGCCAAGTCTTTCTACAACCAGGTAGTCGCACCATTTAGTACCTGTTCGCTCAAGACGAATGGCATTTAGCACGCGATTGGGATCTGACTGGTGGCGTACGCTGGGATAATTATTCTGACTTTGGCACAACAGTAAATCCGCGTGCTGCGCTAGTATGGCAATTTGCTTACAACCTTACCACTAAATTACTATATGGGCGCGCTTTTCGAGCACCCTCGTTTCAAGAAACCAGAAACTTAAATAACCCCGTAGCCATCGGCAACCCAAACCTCGATCCCGAAATTATTGATACGGTTGAACTGGCTTTTACTTACCACCCATCCCCAAGCGTCGCGGCAACTCTTAACCTATTTCGCTATGAGTTACGCGATATTATCCGGTTTGTACCCGATTCAGGGCCAGGCAGTGAGGATGTCGCACAAAATACGGGGGACCAAACCGGGTTTGGCCTTGAGTGGGAAATCGACTGGAAAATTAGCCCTACGCAGTCTCTACTTGCTAACTATGCCTACCAAAACTCTACTGATGAAGACACCAATAGCGACGTTGCCAACGCACCTCAGAATCAGTTTTATATTCGCAGCGATTGGGAATTTATTCCTGATTGGAACCTAAACATCCAGATCAACTGGATTGCTGATAGATCTCGCGCTGCCAACGACACACGAGACGACATCGATGACTACACCACAGTTGATATAGGTCTACGACATCGTTTTAAAAATATCCCGCTAAACATATCGCTAATAGTACGAAACCTATTTAATGAAGATGCTCGTGAACCTAGCTTTATTGGCGTTCCGGTTACCGCTATTACGAACGACCTGCCCCTACCCGGCATTAATGGCTTTGTTAGTGTTGAATACCGTATTTAAAACAGTACATTGCACTCACACTTTTAACGATACAGCTAACTAACTGGCTAGCGCCGCATCCGCTGCTTCTTGATGCTCTTGTAATGGAAGTGGCAGCGTAAAGTATAGGACAGAACCTTTTTCTGGCGCACTTTGTACTTCAATATTACCCCCCATCAAGGCGCATAGACGTTGTGAAATGGTCAACCCTAACCCGGTACCACCAAAGTTTTTAGTTGTCGTCATATCCGCTTGCTTGAAAGCTCTAAATATACGCTGCTGTTGTTCTTCATCCATGCCAATACCCGTATCGATCACTGAGCAAAACAACGCATCGACACTGTGCTCGATTTTCAGTGTTATGGTGCCTGCTTCCGTAAATTTTGCGGCATTACTTAATAAGTTTACGAGAATTTGTCTAAGCTTAACCTGGTCCATCCATAAAATGCTGCCATCAGACGTCACATCAGCCTCAAATTTATTTTGTCCGTTTTTGATCAATGGCAGTACGGTATCCTCAACTTGGCGCGCCAACTCGTTAATATCAACCCTATCGCATTCTAGCTCCATGCGACCTGCTTCAATTTTTGCCAGATCAAGAATATTGTTAATCATTGATAACAGATGCTTGCCTGCATTTTCAACGCGATTTAAATCACTAATACAACTATCAACATTAAAGCTGCCATCACGAGCATCTTCAATCACCATTCCGGTATACCCCAACACGGCGTTCATGGGCGTTCTAAGTTCATGACTCATATTGGCGAGAAAAGCGGATTTATGTTTGCTTGCTTGAATGGCGGCATCACGCGCACCAACCAACTCTAGCGTACGTACGCGCACTTGATTTTCCAAGTCATCATTTTGGTTTTTTAAACGCAAATCACGCTCATCCAATACATCCATCATAGCGTTGAAAGCCCGTGCCATGTCCTGAATTTCTATCGGCCCTTTAACGACAACCCGCGATGTCTCAGTTTCAGCATCTTGCTCACGCATTAAATTTGATAACTCACTCAGCGGTGTTGTAATACGAGAAAGTATTTTCTTTAAAACAAGTAAAATTAAAATCGCCAACACAAAAGAAACGCCGATGTTTTGCACTACCGTGGTCACACGTTGACTATTTAATGCAGCCTTACTTATCGACACATCGGCGAAACCTAACAGGTTTTCAGGTTGCTTATCGCTAACGATTACTCCTATTCTTTCATCCAACCTTCGTTCAAATATCGGCGAACGAAAACTAAGATAATCATGCGTCTCACTGAACAACACTGTCCCACGCTTAGAACCTTGTAGACTATTGCCACGGCGGTTACCTTTAATGGTATCAGGATTTTTTTTCGCATCAAATGAGTGGTCGCCTTCATGCAGCAATACTCTTCCCTCTTGCGTCAACAATGCAACGTGCATGACGTTAGGAAAAGATAAGGTGCTAGCAACCACATCTTCAGCATTTTCTGCGGAGCCAAATAGTAGCGCCAAGACACTTTGCTCGGCAAAGCTCTCGGTCAGTTGCAAACCTTGTTCAACAAGATAATCACGTGAATTTTTAGCTGTCACCCATGCCGTGAGTAGCGCTGAGACTAATGCCAACAAAAGAATACCCACAGACACCAATAGCATTATTTGATGCTTAAAGCCTCTGCCAGGTGGTAACAATATTCTCAGTAATGCTCTCATCAACAACCTTAATTTCGAGGGAACTTGAGTTCATAACGCTCGAGGTCTTCTTTATCGAGCTTGATACCTAAATGCTTAGCAGTTCGAATGTTCACTGCGAAACCCAAATCTGTAAGGGGTAGCACCTCAAATAAGGGTTCACCACCCGCTAACCATTTATTGATCGTTGCTCCAATACTCTGTCCCATTGCCATATTTTTAGGAAAAGTTGAAAACAAGGCACCCCGTTTGGCATGCGGCGCATTGCTAGAGATTAGCGTTAAATTTCTATCCCATGCCACACGGAGTATCAGCGGCAAAATTGTTCGATTTTCAACGGTAATCGGATCCAAAGGCAACCACAGCGCATCACTCCCAGATTCAAGCTCATTTAGCACTGATTTATATTGAATAGCTGCCTGCCTAAGATCGGTAGCTTGAACTGCATTAAGCTCTACCCCATAGTCTTTTGCAATCTTGGCGGCATATTGCATTAACCAGTTGTTGTGTTTTGGGCTGTAAACAACATAAACCCTCTTCACTGAAGGATATAATCGCTTGAGTTCAGCAATGATCGCCTCTGGATCTGCTGCGAGACTAATACCACCCATATTACCCAGCTCTAAAATATCGGGAGACAGTAACGAGGCCGCCGCCAACACGGGCCGCCCATTTGCCGTTTCTTTAGCCGCCTCAAGCCCTCGGCTGCCAAACGCAACAATTGCTTTAATATTTCTTTTATCTAACCACGCTGAGAGTTTCGACTGATTATAGTCATCACCAATTTTTCTAATACTTATTTTGAAGTCGGCATGATCTTTAATTCCATCGATAATAGAACTAAAAACTTGATCGTAGGGGGCACGTAAATCGGGCTGGAATACGGCGACAGCCTCCTTTCCCTGAGCAATAGTAGTGCCAAGAAAAAAGATAAGTAACGCTAGACAGGCCCGTTGCCACGCGCCATCGGGGTGCAATTTTTTTAGCATGTTATCCATTCACTAACAAGGAAGAACTTACTCTTACCTTGCTGTCTTCAATGACAAAACACTCACCATTTACTGCTGAAGTTAGCTGACAAGATGCCTAGTATCTCAATAATCCCTTATAATCGCCAGTATATTGTCATCTCAGAGCCATCGCTCTGAGCTTACCGGCTGCCCAACAAGAAAATTAGTCTTCGACTAGTCGAAAATCCATATCCATAAAATCACCGCTGTCGTCCCATTCATTCCCCCAGGCATCGACTTGGATATGCTCAGGACTAATTTCCTCTGTTTCCTCTAGCAAAGAATGATCAGCATCCATTGCTAACTCACTCTGTTGTTTTTCTTTAGGTGCAGATCTCATCACGCTACTCCCGATGTTTATCTTGACCAAATGGCCCACCAGTTATTTTGACCACAATAAGCGTTGCAAGTTGTGCAACAAAAGTGGCTCACGCTACACTAAATATAGCGACCTTCTGAACATCAACTTTAAGAGAAAATACAAGAAAATCCAGCGTAAGCGCATCAAAAAACATGCCATAGCGCACAGTTTTACGACGAATAGTCGTGCTCTTTTTCTTTCCATAACCGCAACAAACACACGCCGAGCCAAGCACTCAAAAACTCGTTCAAACGACGTTTCTCGCGTTTATTAAACATATTGGGATTGGGGTAATCGTATTCGACCTTGAAACGACCACGACTTTGATAAGTAATGACTTCGGCCACTGCGGCGTCATGGTATAGCCGCACTGTCAGCTCAGGCGCTGGCACCAACTTAGCACACACGCTCCAATCGGCGGTCAAACGAACTACGCTGGTATAGGGTGTTTTTTCAAGTAGTTCGAAGCCAAAACCATCACACCCCATGAGCGCCAGTCGATGTTTTGGGCTGACCTGCTGCAATGTCGGCAACAATGTCATTAAACGCTCATAGTTGTCATCATACACCGCTAACGGCGCGTAATACTCGATGGCACAACGATGTGCGCTTGGGGTGCTACGAGCCCCTGGGGTGCCACATGCACTGGGTGTGTAATGTTTGCTCAATTTTTATAACCTAAACCAACACGGGGTTATTGTAATGTCCTATCTTAGTCTAATACTCCAACAAGACTATATTGATGGAGTACTAGCGACCGACAAGAAATAAACTTGCTTTAATCTTACTCAGAAAATTTTTCGAATAAGATTATCAAAATAAAATAAAAACCAATAATATTTTTAATACCAAACCAATTAAAAATGACCATACCACAGTTCTACTACAGCGTGTACGCTACCTAAATAGTCAAACTAGCCTTATACTATGCCCCCATATGAAACCATCATACCGCTCAATTTTCGCTCTACTTATCAGCGGCCTTATCGCCGCTGGCATCACCATTTACCAATGGTTAGCACTCCTGGCATTACGCACTAGCAACGAAAAACCACTCTGTGCGATCAATGAAGCACTTGATTGCAGTGCAATTTGGGATTCACCATTATCCACCAGCATTCATCAGCTTAGTGGTATTCCACTTGCTGGATGGGGTTTAGTTTGGTCGCTTCTAATAATAGTATTTTCTATTAAACTATTGTTAGACAAGAAAAATGATCGCGATAACTCACTGGCGGTAGCGGCACTTTTTGCTTGCGCTACTTTAGGTGCAATTGGCGTTGTTGCGTTAATTCTCTATAGCTTATCGCTACAAGTATTTTGTCTTAGCTGTATTACGTTCTATATCGTTGTTGTCGTCATCACTTTTGTTGTCTTAACACAATTACTCTACAATAAAAAAAACATACTGGCAGGTG
This sequence comes from Gammaproteobacteria bacterium, assembly GCA_002400905.2. Taxonomy (GTDB): domain Bacteria; phylum Pseudomonadota; class Gammaproteobacteria. The sequence continues at coordinate 10,006 of NVRQ02000157.1, forward strand.
GTGGAGCCGCACTCGCGCTTGCGATCACCCTTGCCTTAGCACTGTACATTCCCGGCCAAAATACACCCTTAACCTCTGTATTGAGTAGCCCGCTGGTAGCAACCGAGAAAAGCAACAACAACAATCAATCACTGTCTAACGCCCCAGTGACTGCCAATGAGGAATTAAAAGACTTTATTGAAGCGCAGCCGCAAGAAGTATTGCAAGCAATAAGTAATTTTCTTGCCGAATACCGTGAGGCCAAAACAATCAAACATGACGCTGACAGCAACCGCCTAATGTTTGGTTCTGCGCAAAGCCCCGTTAACGTAGTGGAATGGTTAGAAATCACTTGCCCGCACTGCGCCCAATTGAGCCAACAACTCGCTAGCATTAAAAATTCTACTGATACCGAAGCCTGGTCTTTGGCAACGCGTTATTACCCGCTCGACAGTGAGTGCAACCCTAATATGTCGCGCAGCCGCAGTGATGGTGTTAGCTGTCTTGCAGCAAAGTCTCTAATTTGCCTAAGTGATAACAAAGACAAAGTACACGCCATACAAGAGACTTTTTTCGCCAATCAAAAACAGCTCACCACCAACATGATTCGAGACATTATTCGCGATCATGAAGTTGATATGGTTGCGTTGACTGCCTGCATTGAATCAGAGGCAACGGCTAACACTTTGGCCATTGATATTGCTATGGCGCAAGACCACGGTATTAGCGGCACGCCGCTCGTGGTGATGAACGGACGTTCGCTTACTGCTATGCCGCATTTGATTTATGGCTTAATTCTCAGCGGTGGTGATGACGCAGCGGCTGAGTTTTCGCGCCTGCCAACACCCGAACCTATTTCTCACGATGGGCACAATCACTAAAAACTTTCCCTGGCTATACAGGACTTATCCAAGTTGATTAAGCCTGCATTAACACCATTGTGCTTGTATGCGCGCCTTATTTAATTGCAACCATTGCAATGCAATCACTGCTGGTGCGCTACATACCTTACCCGACGCCAAAGCAGACATCGCCTCAGCATACGAGACAGTATGCACACGAATATTCTCACCTTCTTCATCAAGCCCCGCTATATCGCTGCTAATACTTGAGCTATTGACTTTAGCGCAGTAAATTTGCGTCGTTTCTGAACTCCCACCGGGGCTGACATAGACTTTAGCGATAGCTTCAAGTGCGAGCAATGTACAATTGGCTTCTTCATGCGCTTCGCGATGCGCCACGTCTTCATGTGACTCGCCTTCTTCCACCACGCCCGCAACAATTTCTATTAACCACGGGTTCTCGCTAGCTAACGCGCCCATTCGAAACTGTTCGACTAAAACCAGTTGATCGGTATGGGGATCATAAGGCAGCACTGCGACACCGTGACCACGCTCAAATAGTTCATAATTTTGTGGCTGACTCCACTCACCATCAAAACGTCGATAAGTCAGGCGGTAAGCGTCAATACGAAAATAACCTGAGTAAGCATTTCGCTGATCAAGAATCTTTACATTCTCTTTATCCATCACACTTACTTTGTCGCTGTGATCAACGCGCACTCTATGCCGTCAGAATAATCGATATCAACATGGCCGTAACACGCAATTCGTGCCGCCACACAACCTGATCCTTCCATGGCAATTTCTTCAAACCAAACCTTCAACTTAATCATACCTTCTGACTGCTCAAGCAAATCGTAATTAAGCGTCTCAGAATCTATCCAGCCATTTTGGCTGCACAGAGCGGTTAACTCGCGACAAGAAGTCAGTAAGCCATTAATTTGTAAGCTATTTATCATGCAGCCATCATAACGGTATTGTGCTTAGCCCTACAAGTGACGCAACCATAATAACCCCACTAATATTGCATGTATTTTACTCGCTAAAGTTTACAAGACACATTACCGCTATCCAGTGATGCAGGGCCATCGGCTTATGTCGTCCATCTAATGGAATAGGAACAAGAGAGCATGTCGATTCGGAGCACATTGGTTTTATCCCTCGTCGTAATGACGGGATGCTTCGTTGTAATATCAAATATTATTAGCGGGACAGTTACAGAACGTAGCGGTGAAGACCTTATTGCAAAAGAAGTTGCCCATCAACTGGAAAGCGTTCGCGAACTCAACAACCTTGCTGGTGAACTAGGGGGCGTTCTCAATTACCTGAGTGAGCATGATTCTGAGGCATTTTTTGTGCTGGCAAGGCACGGTGAGGCGGAATAGTTGTTCTATTGCAACGAACCGCAACGCCGCCAGCGCGAAAAAGGGCCAGGACCTTGCCGCGAACGGTGATTGAGAACGCCCCCTAGCAACCATGGATAATCAATTTAAATTACATGAACCATCCAGCCACGAAAACACACAAAGCTTTAACGTCGAAAATAACGACGTAAAAGCGGCGTAATAGAATCAGCTATAAGACGCTGTACAAAACCAAGGACGGCAGTAAGGATGCTGCTGTAGCAACAGGACGTTGCCTGGTGACCAGGGAGGTCACCAGCGTGGCACAAGCTAGAGACAGCCATAGCGACACGGAAAGTCGCCATGGCTTTATATCAATATGAGGCCTTATAGCTTTTTAATACTATATTTCAAGTCGGCGGCCGCTTCGGCATTATCGGCATTGGTCACCACAGCAGTCGCTGACTCCGCTAACTTAAGATACGTCTCGGTAACACGCTTTAGGTCTTCTAACGTTACATCCAAAATACGTGCACGTGTTTTCTGTCTAAATGCGGCATTACGATCAAACAGCTCGGCGTGAAAGGCATGTTTAGCCTCACCAGCAGGCGAACCAGGTTTATCAATAGAACCAATCACACCCAAAATAGCTTCTTCTAGCTGGCGCCCATCATGATGGTGTTCTAAAACCCAATCGATAGCTTTATCAAAGTCGTTAAGGGTTTCTACGAGTCGCGGATCACGGTATGAATAGAAACGAAAGGTTGCCGAATCAGCATCATACGAGGCGCCACCGCCGTAGGCACCACCTTGCTCACGCACCGCAGTATGCAAATAACCGTTGCGCATAAAACCTGACAACACGGACAGGGCCGCCGCATCATCATGCGCAATAGGTACCGCCTGATACGCTCGGGAACAAAAATTAACCTGCGTGCTGGTCACCCAAAATTCGCCCTCCACTTTGTCCGCTGGTGTAATATTGAGCGCTGAAGGCACCTGACCAGGATGATCAACACCTTGCCATTCCGCTGATAACGCCGCCAACAAGTGATCGCGTTGCTCAGTCTCTCCAACGATTAAAAACTGTCTTGGCGAAGCAATAATCTTTTGATGCAAGGCCGTAAACTGTGCGGATAGCGCTGCCAGTGCTTTATCATCATCCAAGCTGTCATCCAGGGCTTTTAACGCACTTAAGCCCGCTAATCCACGCGTGCTATGTTGCAAATTAGCAATGGAGCTAAAAGCGGCACTGGCTGCCATCATGGCGAGACTATGACCACGACCGACAATACCTTGCTCACGACGCAAACGCATTTGCCCCATCAATTCGCGAATACGCGATGTTTCATCAAACCGAGCGTCGAGAAAACTTTGTTTTAACAGTTGCGAAAGCGCGACATGATTACGCACTAGCGCTTTGCTCGATAGAATCAAATACCCTTTTGCGCGCGATACATCATCGGTAGCACCACGGATTGTCGTATAGGCGCCAATACCACCACTCACTTTTGATTGCCACACTTGTGCAGCCAAGTAATCGAGTTCACCACAGCCCAGTTCAGGCAATAATGAACTGTAATACGGCAATATCGCCAACTGCTCAGCCGTTAAATCCGGTAGTGTCACAACAATTTGCTGATAGGCAATACCGTTGGTACCTTCGCTGTA
>NVRQ02000158.1 GCA_002400905.2 Gammaproteobacteria bacterium
CCCAATGCTATTAACCGACCAGCACGTTTTGGGCCAATCTGGAATGGCGCTGTTGGCGGTGTTGATCCGTACATCAGTGACGTTTTTGATACCACGATAGCTAACCAAGATCGTTTTGCTGGTGGTGGCCATGGAGGCGGAGGTCGCCGTGGCGGCGGTGGAGGTCGTCATGGTGGGCATGAAGGTTACTACCATGTTAAATTTGAACGCTCCGAGTTTTGCGGTGCTTGTCACGACGTGACTAACCCGGTCACAGTTCTTAACCCATTAGACAAATGGGTAGGCGGCTTTCCGATTGAGCGGACCTATACCGAGTGGTCAAATAGTCGTTATGCAGACCGCATCGATCCCGCAACCGGCAGAACGCAGGCAAACTTTGATCCCGCTTTCAAGCGTGATTGCCAAACCTGCCATATGCAGCAGGATTTTGGTCAGCCGGGTACGACCCAGACTTTGTATAACAACGGCAGGTCAATTGCGCCGCTTAGAGGGGTAGTTGGCTTTCGTGGGCCTGTGCGTGATGCTTTATATACCCACCATTTCGTCGGTGGTAATGCGTATGTAACCAACCTCCTCGGCGCTACTGTTGACACTGGCGGTGGTGGTCGCCATGGCGGAGGTGGCAGCAGTGGTGCGGTGCAACCCTATCCAGTGCTATCGAGTGCCAGCTTTACGTCTGCTAGCTCAGGTAGTAAATTCCACTGGGCCTATTACAACTCGACGGGTACAGGTACGCCGACGCATCATTCGCGGATGGCCTGGGATCGTCTACGTAATTCCGTGTCACTGGATTTGTCAGCAGCGGTTACCGCTAATGCTGGTGACACTGTAGGGATATCGACATTGACGGTGACTAACGATGGTAGCGGTCATAATTTCCCCACAGGTTTTCCTGAAGGGCGTATTAGCTGGGTCGCAGTGAGAGCTTTTGATACGGCCACAGGTGCTGAGTTAGACATTCACGACTCAGTATGGGATCGCACTTCTACTGGTGTCGGTTACTTCACCACCGAAGAGATGGTCGACCCTAACTTCCCGGGGTGTGACTGGAGTGTGAGAGCTGGATCACCAGATCCTTATGCTCGCATAATGAGAGCAGTTGCTACGCTGGGCGATGGCTGCCCAACCCTGGCGCTGGCTTATGCAACGGCGGTCAATATAGTCACCAACGATGATGGCGTGCCTATTGACGCCAGTGGTGTGGCAATTGATCGAAATAACCCGCGTGGTATTCCGCAATATGTTGATGTCGATGGTGATGGCGATCTGTTTGATGATTCGTTTTTGATTGACACACGTTTGAGCCCATTGCCACTGGCTGCCGCAGTTGCAGACCTGAGTGATCGTTATTCGGTGATCATTCCAGCTAATGCAGTGGGCCCTATTGCTGTTACTGCGGCGATGTATTACCAGTCTCTAGAGGCGATTATTGCTGAGGAGTTCCTGGGTAACTTGGCTAACACTGACCTGGACCAAGAGTCAGCAGCGTATCTCGCTGATCCGGCAAATGCTCCTTTGCCCGTGCTAGAACCTTGTGTTCTGAAGGGGCTGTGTGATGGTGGGCGTACGCCATCTACTGAGCCTGCCGTGGTTGAAGGCGCACCGCCTGTGCCGATGGAGGTGAAGAGCTGGGTGATTAATCTGGCTGCGGATAATGTGGCACCGAGTGTGACAGAAACTTATCCGGCAAATGGCGCAAGCAGTGTCTACAGCAACTTCGTTGCTAAAGTGACTTTTAACGAGCCAGTGACAGGAGTCGATAATAGAACGTTTACCCTGGTCGATTCGCGTGGGCTAGCAGTGCCGGCATTCGTTGATCAAATCGGTGATGGTACATGGGCCTTGTTTGCTCATGATATTTTCTTACGCACCGGGTCTACTTATACCGCACGATTAGCAGCAGGTATTTGTGATTTTTCAAATAACTGTAGTAATGCAGCAGTAAGCTGGAGTTTCCAGACTGCGACTAGCCTTACTAATGGTAGAGGTGATACTTCAGTACCGCTTGGTTTCGCTACTGGACAATCTGCTGCGCTTGCCTCAACAAGTGCTCCTGCTACTACCACTACCGTTGCGACGACAACAACAAGTCGCAGTCGACATGGGCGACGACGTTAATCTCGGTATGTGGGTAGTGTCAGTTTTATGAAGGATTGGGTGGTGATCGATTGCTAATAGTAGCAATCGATCAGGACATAGGTTTTTAACCGAAAGCTTAATGTGTATCCGTAGCTGTTATCAGTTGCCCGCCCAAATACTGACACGCTGCTATGATCGATTATTACAAAATAGCAAGCTAATAGAGAGTTTAGCGCTTGGCCATTCTCTCCTTAAGCTACGCGAAATAAAGTTCTTTACGTATTGCCTTCATGGGTAAATCTTCCGTACATGACACTACATTTATAATGTCATGTACTCATAGTTAGTATCAGTAGTTCAAACTGGTTTTTAGTGAGGTGTAAGAAGTTTATGCGGGTTCTAATATCATTTTTAACAATGTTGACATTCTTTGTTGGTATCGGAGCAAGTGCTGCTGAGGTAACGAATACCCCTGTTCAGAAAATCACATTAGCCTACATTGCTAATGCAGCGAATAACAACATTCAGGTTGTTGACCTTTCATCTGGAAAAACGCTACGCAAGATCTATGCGGGTGCAGGTCCCTGGCGTTTGGTTTCCTCGCCGGATGGCAAACAACTATTGGCTCAGCATTGGTACTCTGAGTCAACAGCGATGATTGACCTAACTGATCATGAAATTAAATATGTGCTTCCTTATCGTGGGCCAGGTGTATTTAGCAATGACGGAGAGCAGTTTGTTACGTTTAGTTGGCCGCGTTCAGGGCTTTATAAAATTGATCCTAAAAATGGTGATAGGCTTGGCGTTAAAGTCACAGAAATAAACAAGATATACGATCTGGTTCAACGGCAGGATAACGCGGGGTTTTATATGGCGCGTTTTGATCCGCAATCTAAAGTTGAAAGTGAACGCTACTCTTATATTGTTAACTATCCCTATGATTTAAAAAATTCGACGCCGTCACCAGTGAGTCCTGCCACTCAACGTACGGGGCTTGGCCCAACCAGCATTGTTGTGTCGGCAAAAGAGCCTTTTTTGTTGACAGCCGATAGCGAGACCAACGGGCTTAGCCTGATTAATGTGCATGGTGATGGTCGTGGAGTTCCAACTTGCCCTGCACCACAGGCAATATTGCTCTCTCTTGATGAGACTAAAATGGCAGTTTTATGTTGGCGCGGTTTAGGTATAAAAGAAAGCTATGTTGTACTTTATGAGACAGATTTCTCGGTTCGCCCATGGCCGGCTATTACAGAAATTAACGTGGTTAAAATCAATGGTGGCCTGGTCGAGGGAAGCTTCGATGGCGATAAGCTTTACGTGCTCGATCAACTCAACCGTGAACTCATTGAATTAGATGGTAAGACCCTGAAAACGCTTCGATCATTTTCGACGGGCGATGTGCCAATGGATGTCGAGTTAGTACAGGTGCCGCTTAGTGTTCGTGATGACCTACTAAACAGCGAGGGACGTTCGCGGCAACTGGTTAAAAAGGTTATTAAGCAAATGCAAAGTGTGAGCGCACCGTATACTGATCTTTCATGGCGCGA
>NVRQ02000159.1 GCA_002400905.2 Gammaproteobacteria bacterium
CTGTTGCGAAAGAGTAGCTCATACCCTATTAGGTTGAGTTTACTGTTGTAGATGGGTTGTCTTCCGATATAAATATTCATACTTACCGGCTATAAAAATTAGTTGCTCTAAGGTGTATTCTAAAAATAGTGGCCATGAAACTTAGGGGTGAAGTCTCATGGCCATTTCCTATCACTGTGTTGCTTTATACTTTAAAGTGACTGAGTAGTGACTGTAGGTCGTCGGCAAGCTTGGTCAGTTGTTTGCTAGACTGTGCTACTTCAGTGGCATCCTCCGCAGTATGGCTAGCAACTTCGCTGATGTTAACCACGTTACGATTGATTTCCTCTGCAACCGAGCTGTGTTCTTCAGCAGCGCTAGCAATTTGAGTATTCATATCAGTAATAGTGGTAACCACTTCTGTAATGGCATCCAGTGAGCTACCCGCTTTAGCTGCTTGCTTAACACTTACTCCAGCTTGATTTTTACCTTGAACCATGACGTCCACCGCAGCTTTAGCACCAGACTGTAAGCGCTCGATGATAGATCGAATCTCTTGCGTAGACTGTTGCGTGCGCTGAGCTAGCGTGCGCACTTCGTCGGCGACCACTGCGAAACCACGGCCTTGCTCACCGGCACGTGCCGCCTCAATGGCTGCGTTTAATGCAAGTAGGTTGGTTTGTTCAGCAATACCTCGAATAACATCCAATACGACACCGATACCGTTGCTGTCTTCTTCCAATTTTTGGATGACGCTACCGGCTTTTTCGACTTCAGCAGCGAGTGCGTCAATGGCTTCAATGGTATCTTTAACCACCACTTTACCTTGCGCAGCTTCACTATCAGCTTCGTTAGCAGCAGCAGCAGCAGAGGAAGCATTGCGTGCGACTTCTTGCACTGTTGCTGACATCTGATTCATTGCTGTTGCAACTTGGTCGGTTTCAGACTGTTGTTTTTGTATGCCGATACTGGTGCGATGAGTCACTGAACTCATGTGATCGGCATTCGTTGTTAGGTCAGAGGCATAACCGTTGATGTCGGTAATCATGACGCGTAACTTTTCAACAAAGGTGTTAAACCAATAGGCCAGTTCACCAAGCTCGTCGTTGGCACTGTCATCGATTTTTGCTGTTAGATCACCTTCACCTTCGGCAATATCTTTGATACGTTCCACGATATTACGGATTGGTTGGGCAACGATTTTGTTCATTAAAATGCTAACGGTAAATAAGCCGACACTAAATAGACCTATGACAATATAAAATTGTGTCCACCATTTTGACATTGCTAGGGCATCAGCGGCGGCAAGTGAATAGGTGATACGTATAGCGCCATTAACAGAGCCGGATGGCACGATGTGACAGTTCAAGCAGTTAACACCGCGAGTATTGTCTGTAGCTTTATAGGGTATGATTACGGTGATAGTGCGCGCACCTTCATGTTCGCCGACTTCAATGACTTCTTCACCTTGTAGGGCGCGAAGGTCTAACTCATCGACTGGACGCTCTTCTGGAAAGCCTTCACCAAACTGTTCGTTAACAGCTTCGCCGCGGTTAACCCGGACTTCAAGTACACCGTTGCGACGTAGCATTTTGTCGCGTAGGATTGAGCGTTCGCTCATTATGCCGGTAAGCATCATCGTGTTTAGCGCATCAAAATAAAAGGTATTCATGCCTTCTACTTTAGTGATGCCAAGCTCTAGATTTTGTTCGCGACTGCTTTTATATGATACCGCCATAATCATTGTGGCAACCACAATGAATATTAGGCATACGGTTAAATTCATTTTAAAGCGTACAGACATTTTTTTCATGCCGAATACTTTTCCAATCATGGCGTACATAGCTCTACCCCTAAATTACAGTGTTGATCAGTCCTCACTGAGTCCTATCGGCGCGCAGCTAAATGACTTTAGTCATTGTTGCCCGTGTTTTTGACTCTTTTCCTTAGACAGCAATCTCACTGGGAGATATACCGCTATTGTTATTAACGGCGCGATGCGATGAGGAGTTTAATTTTTTAGTTGAAAATAAATGATTAGCGCACAAACTAATTATATTTATGTGCGTATCTGGGGCATGTGCGTTTTATACGTTACACCACACTATACTGGCTGGAGCGCATGAAGAGAGCATCGGACCGATGCGCTACGGGCGATGGTTAGGTAGCTGATTTGTCCGCTGGGATGAATTTTAGCGCGATACCGTTATTGCACCAACGTTTGCCAGTCGGCTTAGGACCATCATTGAAAATATGGCCTTGGTGGCCACCACAACGTGTGCAATGGTATTCAGTACGAGGGAAAAAGATTTTGAAATCACGTTTGGTTTCAGTGTGACCATCAATGGCGGCCCAAAAGCTAGGCCAGCCGGTACCGCTATCAAACTTTTTGGCAGATTCGAACAAGGGCAAGTCACACCCTGCGCAAGCAAATGTTCCTTCACGTTTCTCGTCATTAAATTCACTGCTCCAGGGACGTTCAGTGCCTTCTTCTCGCAGCACATTGAATTGTGCTTCAGTTAGGCGTCTACGCCATTCATCTTCACTTAATACAACTGGTGTAATAGCACTTTCGGTGGCGGATAGAGGGGTGAGGCTGATTGCGCCAAGGACAATAGCGCTAACGCCTGCCTGAATAAAATGTCTGCGTTTCATGATGTCACCTAAAATACTGTTGAAATAATTTGGTTGCCGTTTGCCTAAAGCTATCGATGATAAGGTCTACGTGGCAATGTGTTCAGAGGTATTTGCCTGGGTTATAGCGCAGCCCAATGCAAATGAAAACTCTGTGCCTTTATCTACCTCGCTGCTAACTTCGATATCACTATGATGGAGGTCAAGAATACGTTTAACAATAGCTAGACCAAGACCGGCGCTACCATTTTTATTAGTGCGATGTTTGTCAACTTGATAAAAACGGTTAAAGATATGATTGAGTTCATCGCTAGGAATTCCCTTTCCCGTGTCCGTGACACGAACCTGAACGTTGTTACTGTTTCCAGTAATATTAATTTTTACACTACCATTCTGGTTGCAGTGACGTATCGCATTTTCTATTAGGTTTTCCAATACACGTTCGATCAAGCCGATATCACCATAGGCATTGCAGGTGTCATTGGCATCGTTGCAACTTAGCGATATGCCACGTTGTTCTGCATCAAGTTGGTGCTTTTGCATGATATCAAAGGCAAGTTCGTGTAATGAAAAATTGGTTTTATCAATATCAATGTCACCGGAGTCAAGTCTGGCAAGCTCAAATAAATCTTTGATGAGTTTGCCCATGCGATGGCTATGACGTAGGGCGATCTCAATGTATTCACGTTGCTTTTCAGGATCTAACTCACCATCTTTAAGGAGCAAAGTTTCTAGATAGCCCTGCATTGAAGCTAACGGTGTGCGAAGATCGTGAGAAATATTAGCAACCATGTCGCAACGATATGTGTCCGTTTCGCGCAGCTCTTTTAATTGTAAAATAACACGTTTGGCTAGGTCATTGAAGCTTGACTCGAGCTTGCCAATCTCATCCTCGGACTGTGGAGTAAGTTCTACATTAGGCGTATGTTGAGATAAATCACTGTTGCGAAATTGAGTCATTGTTTCTGATAGTCGCGTTAATCTGCGCGTATATTGACTAAACAGGAACAGGCCAGAAATCAATGCGAGTGCTAAGCTGCCTGCAGTGACCCAGCTGCCAATGCGTAAGATATAACTGTCACCGAGTACGTCAGAAATAGAGTCATAATTTTCTCCACGTAACACGACATAAAGATAACAAAGCTCATTGTTTTTGCCGACCAAGGGTGCTGCGGAGAAGATTTTCTTGCGGCCGACAGCGCGTGGGTCATCGCCTAATATAGGCAGAGGTTGGTCATCTAAAAATTGATTAATAGGTGCAAGGTTTATCTGATCGGTCATTACTGCACCTTTGGGTGCGGAGTAACTTAATATTTTTCCGTCATGGTCGAGCAAATAGAGCTCAATGCTGGGGTTGATCACCATGAATGATTCAAATACCGTTGCCACGGCATCAACTTGAATATTGCCATTACGAATGAAATCACGCTCTTTGATGAGGTTGGCCGCTAAGGTGCGGTTTAATTCTTGGCTGGTCTCACGCAGGTGATTTTTGGTGAAATAGGCAGTCAGCAATATATAGGTTGCGCCGACGGCTAATAGCAGGCCAAGTAAAGTGATAGCGAGTTTGCCATAAAGAGTGTGAAAAGGCATGTTGGAGACTACTGTTTAGTGTTCACTGTTTGCTTCAAGCTCAGCAAATTTATAGCCGACGCCCCACACGGTAAGAATGTATTTTGGTTTGCTTGCATCGTATTCAATTTTTGTTCTGAGACGGTTAATGTGTGAATTAACGGTGTGTTCATAACCATCGTGCGAGTAACCCCAAACGGTATCCAGCAATTGGGCTCGTGTGTAGACCCGACCTGGATGGTTAACAAAATGCACGAGCAAATCAAATTCTCTTGCGGTTAATTCAATGCTTTTTCCATCGAGTGTAACGGCGTGTTTACTGATATCTATAGTTAAGTTGCCGTGAACCAAGACTGCCTGGTCACTCGGTACAGGTTGCCCCATTGCATCACCACGCCTGAATAATGCTTTAACGCGTGCGGTGAGTTCGCGAACGCTAAATGGCTTGGTCATGTAATCATCGGCGCCCATTTCTAGGCCCAGCACGCGATCGAGTTCTTCTGATTTTGCCGTGAGCATTAACACGGGGACGTAGTTCTCTTTAGTGCGGATTTTTCGGCACAATTCCAAGCCGTCAACGTGAGGTAACATGAGGTCTAGGATAAATAAGTCGAATTCTTCATTTTGAATTCTGGCTGCGGCTTCGCGGCCGTCAGCGGCGATCTCAACCTGACAATCCAGATCATCGAGGTTGATTTTGATTAAATTTGCAATGTCGGCTTGGTCCTCGACAATCAAAATTCTGCGATTCATTGGCCTGTAGCCCTCGTTAGTCGTGTTGTTTACGCCGATCTCAAGTAACATAGTCTGCCTCCAGTTGTGCTTAAAAAGCACACTCACTGTTTTACAGACTATATTTAACTCGATATTGCTCACAATAATATCACTGCCACATCAAATTAGTTTAATCACAGTTTTGTGGTGCCAGCAATACCTTTAGTTTAGCCTATTGCTAGGAGCCTGTCGGACTTAGGCAATCGTAGCGCACGCTCTAGCACATCCATGTGCTTCGCAGCATAAGGCCATTCATGGCCAAAAGGGAAAGTCATTTTTAGTCAGATTTGTCCTAAGTCCGACAGGCTCCTAGGCTTGGTTATGCCTCCTTTAACTCATCATTACTAGGGGGCGTTCTCAATTACCTGAGTGAGTATGATTCTGAGGCTTTTTTGTGCTGGCAAGGCGCGGTGAGGCGCACCCCAAGAGTACTTCCTCAGCAATGCTACCGCATTGCCTCAGGGCGTAAGTGTTGTTCTATTGCAACGAACTGCAACGCCGCCAGAGCGAAAAAGGGCCAGAACCTTGCCGCGAACGGTGATTGAGAACGCCCCCTAGGCTAAGCTCTTGAATTAACAGTGGGGTCAACACAAAATAGCTTGACAAATTAAACAATGTTTAATAAGTTACATTTAAAATAAACGACGTTTAATTTAAGGTTTGGGTTGGCTTGAAAGACAGGATTTATGGCAAGACGTAACGATCACAGTCGAGAGCAACTAAGAGACTTGGCGATAGAGTCGGTGCTGAATATTGTTGATCAAGATGCAAATGCTCCAGTGACGGCACGTGCAGTCACTCAGGGTATGGGCTACACCGTTGGCACCTTATATCTTATTTTCAGCAATCTGGATGATTTGTTAATGCAGGTCAACACTGAATTATTGAAGCGGCTTCATTCGGACATGCAATTTTCTGTGAAAAGCGAAGTCGATCCACAGGTAACAATCCTAATTATGGCAAAGTGCTATTTTTCGCTCGCTGAACAGTATCCTGGTCGGTGGCAGCTATTGTCGCGCCATCGGGATACGGTAAGTGACAATGAAATTGATCATGTTGTTGAGGCTATTTTTATGTTGGTAGAGACCGCACTTGCTCGTCTAGCTCCAATGCGAAATAGCAAAGAAATTGCGATCGCCGCACGTGCGCTATGGAGCGCAATCCATGGTATTTGCGTTGTTAATGCTAGCGGTCATCTACGTCGTCGAGCATATTATGATGCGCGCTCGTTAGTGCGAACACTTATTCACACCTATTTATCGGGATTTACTCAGGAATCCATTGATTGCGCGACATAGGCGAGTGAATATGGCGCGGAGACAAGGCGGGCATTATGAAAAAACTGCAGGCGACTACGCATACCGTGAGGATTTTTTCATAATGACCAACGCCGCCGTACCCCAAGAGTACTTCCTCGTGATGGGCTATTGCCAATCACTCAGGGCGCACCCCAAGAGTACTTCCTCGTGATGGGCTATCGCCAATCACTCAGGGCGCACCCCGAGAGTACTTCTTCGTGATGGGCTATCGCCAATCACTCAGGGCGCACCCCAAGAGTACTTCTTCGTGATGGGCTATCGCCAATCACTCAGGGCGCAGGTCAATAAGCGTCGAGGTTGTTGGCTAATCAATGGACTCCTGAGTATGTCCGATAATATTGTGTCATCACCGCTGTAGTCTTAAGGGAGATTGTTATGCATGCGCTAAAAGTATCAATGCAATGGTTGCTGCGACTGCTTTACCGTGTAGAGCTTAAAGGTATGGAACACTATGAAGCGGCCGGTGATCGTGTGCTGATTGTTGCCAATCACGTTTCCTTGCTTGATGGGTTGCTATTAGCGGTATTTTTGCCTGATCGTGTTAGTTTCGCTATTGATACGCAATGGGCAAAAAAAATCAGCTTGATCCTGAAGCTAGTCAATGTGTTTCCAATGGACGGAGATAATCCATTATCGATGAAGGCACTGATACGCAATCTGCAAGAGGGTAACAAAGTTGTTATTTTTCCTGAAGGCCGCATTACTGTAACCGGTGCGCTTATGAAGATTTACCCCGGTCCCGGCATGGTGGCCGAGCGCTCGGGGGCAACGATTTTGCCAGTGCGTATTGATGGCGCCCAATACTCCAAGTTTTCATATCTAAAAGATAAGTACACGCTGCATTATTTTCCTAAGATCACCTTAACTTTGTGTCCGCCAAAAACCATCAAGGCACCTGAGCATCTTAGTGTTGCGAAAAAGCGTGAGTATGGCGCGAATGCGTTATACCGCATCATGACCGATATGATGTTTGAGACGTCGCGCTACGATACCACTCTACTGCAAGCCATTATCAACGCGGCTAAGAGAAACGGTTGGAATCGCATTGTGGTTGAAGACATGAAGCGAGTACCGCTGACCTATCGCACATTGCTCATGCGTGGTTTTATACTGGGTAAGGTCTTAAGTGGCTTCACTATGGTCCGCGAGAAGGTAGGTGTTTTACTGCCCAATTCTAATGCCAATATTGTCAGTGTGTTGGCCTTGCATGCCTATGGTCGTGTACCCGCAATGCTTAATTTTAGTGTCGGGGCTAGCGGCATTATTTCGGCCTGCGAAACGGCAGCGGTAAAGAGCATCATTACCTCACGACAGTTTATTGAAGCGGCAAGTTTAGACAGTGTTATCGACAACTTGAAACAGCATGTTGATATTTACTACCTTGAAGATCAAGCCAGTAACATCGGCTTTGGTGACAAGTTACGTGGTTTTTGGCAGGCGCGCCGGCCACAGGCAACAATAGATACGCTGTGTTCAGAAGTCTCCGCCAATGACCCGGCAGTGATTTTGTTTACTTCCGGTTCCGAAGGCACACCTAAAGGCGTCGTGTTGTCGCATATCAATATCATTGCCAATACCGCTCAGATCGCAACACGCATCGACTTTGGCCCGGGTGATATTGTGCTAAATGTGTTGCCGATGTTTCATTCATTTGGTTTGACGGCAGGCACATTTCTACCTCTGTTGTCAGGGATGAAGGCTTTTCTTTACCCGTCTCCCTTGCACTATAAAACTATTCCAGATGCAGCCTATCACACTAAGGCAACGGTATTGTTTGGTACCAACACGTTTTTAGCGAGTTATGCTAAACACGCACATCCCTATGACTTTTATAATCTACGTTATGTTGTTGCGGGCGCAGAAAAATTACGCAATGAAACACGTGAGACATGGATGCACAAATTTGGCGTGCGCATTCTAGAAGGTTACGGCGTAACAGAGGCTAGCCCCGTATTGAGTGTCAACACGCCAATAGCTTATAGGGAAGGCACAGTAGGCCGATTATTTCCAGGCATAGACTATCAGCTAGAAGAAGTAGAAGGTGTCGAAGACGGCGGCCGTCTGCATGTTAGTGGCCCCAACATCATGCTGGGTTACTACTTACACGATAAGCCCGCAACTCTGGTGCCACCAAGAACCGAGTTTGGTAGTGGTTGGCATGACACTGGCGATATTGTCAGCATCGAAGATGGCTTTGTCACAATATTAGGCCGCGCGAAACGTTTTGCCAAAATCGCTGGCGAAATGGTGTCATTGGCGGCGGTGGAAGAGATGGCATACGAACTATGGCCCGATGCAATGCATGCGGTAATAGCCGTGTTTGATGAGAAAAAAGGCGAGAAATTAACTTTGCTCACCACACAAAAGGATGTAGAACGAAGTGAGTTAGTCAGTTTTGTTCGAGAGCAAGGTGTTTCAGAACTTCATCTACCCAAAGAAATTGTCACGACAAAAGAAATGCCGTTATTGGGTACAGGCAAGGTAGATTTCAACGGCGTTAAACAATACATTGAATCGCTGTCGGCTGAGTAGATGCTA
Source organism: Gammaproteobacteria bacterium (assembly GCA_002400905.2). GTDB lineage: Bacteria > Pseudomonadota > Gammaproteobacteria. Next base: position 8,817 of record NVRQ02000159.1, read on the forward strand.
ACCATGATTCTAATTCTGAGATTAGACTGGTGAGCAACTTTAAAAAATTACTGGTTGCACAATTTCTTACAGCCTTTGCTGACAACGCCATATTATGGATTGCTATCACCTGGGCGGTTGTTAGTGTCGATAATCATTCGTCGTATGTGTCAGCATTGCAGGCGAGTTTTTTAATCGCCTTTGTCGTGTTGGCGCCATGGGTCGGTGCGTTTGCTGATGCCCACGCGAAATCAAAAGTCTTAGTCATTGGCAATGTGGTCAAGCTTGTTGGTTCTGGGTTAATGATATTCTCAATAGATCCACTCATAGCCTACGCCATTGTTGGTATTGGGGCAGCGATATACAGCCCAGCAAAATACGGCGTGATACCAGAGTTAGTTGACGAGAAAGGGTTAGTCAAAGCAAATGGTTGGGTGGAAGGCGCCACCATAGCCGCTATATTGATTGGTGGTATTGTCGGTGCCAAGATAGCGAATGAATCAATCAGTGCTGCCTTATGGTTTGTCGTTGCGCTATATGTTGTGTCCGCTATAATTGCCGCGCGTATCGGTCCACTACAAGCTATTGCTGAAAGGAAGAAAGGCTACATTCGCGAGTTTACTTATGTCTGTAAAACGCTAATCGATACTCGACATGCTCGTTTTGCACTTATTGGCTCAGCATTATTTTGGGCATCGGCTGCCGTGTTAAGGGTTGCTCTGATCGCCTGGGCGCAGGTGGTATTATTGATTTCAGATACAGATAAAATTGCTGAGTTAACTATTTTCATATCAATCGGTATTGTCATAGGCTCGTTACTATCTGCTAAAGTATTCCGATTGGAAAACTTACGAAAAACTCGTTTTGCTGCTTATGCGATGGGCGTATGTGTACTAATTTTCAGCCAAGTTGATACAGTAATCGGCACGTGGATTATTTTATTTTTGATTGGCGCGGCGGGTGGGATATTTATTGTGCCCATCAACGCTGCGATACAAAATATTGGTCATAAGACTGTCGGTGCAGGAGGCACAGTCGCGACGCAAAACTTTTTTAACAATATGGCCATGTTGATTGCCTCAGGACTCTTTTATGCGAGTGCGAAAGCAGGTATTTCCCCTATTGTTAGTATTTTTGCCACCGGTGTGCTGATATTATTGGCAACAATGGTGATCGCGATGCAGCTCCGCAAGAATCAACCTTAAACACGACATTGTTATAATCACCATAAATTTATTAAGGAGAACACCATGGTCCGTACCGTATCAACTATGTTAGAGCTTGGCACCGCAGCACCCGACTTTTCACTACTCGAACCCATAACAGGAAACCTAAAATCATTATCGGATTTCAATAATGCGAAAGCACTACTTATCATGTTCACTTGTAATCACTGCCCCTACGTCTTGCGTATCGAAGACGGTTTAATTCAAATGGGTAACGAATACAAAGATAATGACGATGTCGCTATCGTCGCCATCGGTTCCAATGATGCGGATAACTATCCAGATGACAGCCCAGAAAAAATAGCCGAACGTGTCAAAGATAAAGGTTATCAGTTTCCTTATCTATACGATGCAGATCAAGCGATTGCAAAAGCCTATGCTGCTGCCTGCACGCCAGACTTTTTCTTGTTCGACGCCAATCGTAAATTGGTGTATCGCGGACAGTTTGATGCTGCACGCCCTGGTAACGATGTTGATGTCACCGGAAAAGATATGAAAGCCGCGATTCAATGTGTGTTGGCTGATGAGCCGCAAGTAGAGAATCAGATTGCCAGTATGGGCTGTAATATTAAATGGAAGTCGGATAATGCGCCGGAATATTTTACGGGGATTCGGGCTGAAGGGTAGGTTGGGTTTCGCCTTTTAGGCTGCTGAGAAGGTCGCCAAACCCTCGTAAAATTTTTGGGTAAAATCACTATGTCAGCTGCTGAATTTTTGGTGATTCGGGCTGGGGAAAGTTGATGTGAAAGTTTAGAGAGATGGGGTTAGATTAAAGTTGTTTGTGGATCGGTTTGACCAAAATGGGTATGTTGTTATTGCTGATGTGATCTCGCACGACACTCTTTGTATGGCTCAGGAAAGATGTGGTGGCAACATACTAGCTAAGGCAGGGACACGTAATTTACTTGGAAGATAATACTATTGAAAACAGGGCCTTAAAGGTGGTGTCCGGTTGGCATAAGGTTCCATTTTTTTGCTGGCAAGTATATAAACGTAGGGTTGTTTGCTCATAAGAAACATTCCTGGATTCCCGCCTGCGCGGGAATGACGGCTTAATGCGAATCTGTATCACTAAACTGCCTACGGTAAGGGGAGTAATTATTGGATATTATAGAAATATTTAGTATCGTAAGGCTGTGGAGACTATTTCGATCTCTTCCGTCATTCCTGCGCAGGCAGGAATCCATCTCTAAAGAATCTGCTGCCATAGGTCTTCCCAGCTAGGGTTGTTTTCCTCGATAAGTTTGATTTTCCATTCTCGTTTCCATTTTTTCATCTGTTTCTCACGTGTGATAGCAGATTCCATGGTTTCGTGTTGTTCGTAATAAACCAGGTTGTGGATATTATATTTTTGAGTGAATCCTGGTGTTTGATTGTTTTTATGTTGCCAAATACGTTGAGCTAGATTGCTAGTGACGCCGATATATAAGGTTCCATTTTTTTTGCTGGCAAGTATATAAACGTAGGGTTGTTTGCTCATAAGAAACATTCCTGGATTCCCGCCTGCGCGGGAATGACGGCTTAATGCGAATCTGTATCACTAAACTGCCTAGGGTAAGGGAAGTCACTATTGGATATTACAGTATAAGAAAAATTCCTAGACTCTTGCTTGCGCGGGAATGACGGCTTAATGCGAATCTGTATCACTAAACTGCCTACGGTAAGGGAAGCCACTATTGGATATTACAGTATAAGAAAAATTTCTGGACTCCTGCCTGCGCCGGAATGACGGCTTAATGCGAGTCTGCGTTATTAAGCTACTTGTGGTAATGGAATTTATTATTCAATGTTGCAGCGATATTTAGTATCGTAAGGCTGTGGAGACTATTTCGATCTCTTCCGTCATTCCTGCGCAGGCAGAGAATCCATCTCTAAAGAATCTATTGCAACGAATTATTCTGGAATAGGTTTTTAATGTGTGAAGTATGGTTTTTTGCGTTGGAAGATTGGGGATGCGGTTGTGAGCAAGACACGGTATTAAGCGGTCAGCTATCACCCGCTGATTGATCTTCAACCTCAACCTTTGGCCAATCATCGAACGGAAACGGCTGCTCGTCACTGTCAAATAAAACGAAGCGAACGCATTGATGAATATATTGGCTAAGCTGGCTGGCGAAATTGCTCACACGTTCGCCGCGCTCACCGGTAAACAAAACAAAGCCAAACTGAATGAGCGCGACGGCAAAGGCGACGTAGAGTGCTATCATCAGTAAGAAACTGAAAATAAACATGAAAAATAGACGTAGCCAGGTGGTGCGGCTGACTAGCTTTTCTTTTGTTTCATCTTCCATATCAATCACCTCATCATTTAATGTTGCGCTGCCTATCTATAAATCAAGCTTAATGTAGTGAGGCGCGCCATTCTAGTCCGGCTACAATTTCTGCTTCGGATTCGGCGAGTTCTTGTAGGCGTGGGTAGACTTCGTCTTCGCTGAAATAGTGTAAGGCCATGTCGACAAAGACGTTGCCGTGTTTGGCTTCTGTGCCGGCCAGGATTTTGTAAAACTGCTTTAAGTCGGGCTCTTCAAGCGCTTCGGCGATAAGTCGAAAACGTTCGGCGCCGCGGCATTCGATGAGCGATGAGACTAATAGCTGATCGAGGAAGCGGTCTGTGCGGCCGTGGCGCATTTTTTTACCGAGTTGGTTGACGTAGGGGTCGGGCTCGTCTTTGATTAGGCTGACGCCGCGTTTTTCCATCAATTCATAGACTTGGCCGAAGTGTTCTAATTCTTCTTGGGCGAGTTCGACTAGCGCTGGAATGATTTTAGGTCTGTCTGGATAGCGTACGACCATACTCATTGCCAGTGATGAGGCTTTGCGTTCGCAATTGGCGTGATCGGCCAGAAAGGTGTCAAAGTTCTCTATAATGCCATTTACCCAATCGGGATCGGTTACGCTGAGTAGGTCTATCGATTTTTTAGCCATGTTTCTTTATAAGTTCATATTTTAAATGGTTGCATTAGCACAGTCTCAAAATAACATTATGCTGCGATGGCAGAGTTATCGTAAGCGTTTTGCGCCTCTTTTTGAGCCGCTTAATTCCGCGGTTGACCTTAGGGCAGAAAATTTAGGTTTGATTGTAGTCATACCCTGCTATGACGAGCCTCATGTCAGTGAAACGGTCAATGCTTTATATACCTGCGATCGGCCAGACTGTGCGGTTGAGATTTTGCTTATTATAAACGCTTCCGGTCGGGACGACGATACTATTCATCAACAAAATGAATCGACTTTGATTGAAATGATGGCTTGGGCGAAGAAATTTAATGACGCTCAGTTTAGTCTGCATTGTATTTATAGGGATGACTTGCCGGTAAAACATCATGGCGTTGGTTTGGCACGCAAGATCGGTTTGGATATCGCGGTATCGCGGTTTGCTGAAATAGGTGCTGATGGCGTTTGCGTTTCGCTTGATGCTGATTGCTTGGTGAGCAGTAATTATCTTTGTGAAATCAAAAAGCATTTTCGTTTCAATCACAACGACCAGCTTGCAGTAATTGATTTTGAGCATCGGGTTGATGCGCTTTCTGACGCGTCGCATCGCGATGCCATGATCGCTTACGAATTATATTTGCGTTATTACGTGCAAGGCATTCGCTATGCGGGCCTGCCCTATGATTATCAAACTTTAGGCTCGTGCTTTGCTGTACGTGCGAGTGCTTATATGGCGCAAGGGGGTATGAATAAACGTCAAGGTGGTGAAGACTTTTACTTTATTCATAAATTTACTGCTTTGGGTCAATGTGGGTGCATTTATACTGCCCAGGTAATGCCCTCAGCGCGACTTTCGCAGCGTGTGCCTTTTGGTACCGGGCCAGGCGTATCGCGTTGGATGGCGGGCGATAGGAGTGCCTATGATACCTATAATCCAGCCACTTTCGAAGATCTACGTTGCTTGACTCAATGGTTGCAAGGTTTGGCCCAGTCATCCGACTTTAGTATTGAGGCGATGCGCGTTTTGCCTGAGGTTTTATTGGCATTTTTAACGCAGCAAGGTGTTGAGCAGCGTGTGAATGAGATTCTTGCTAATACGTCTAGTATTGATACTTTGATTGAACGATTTTTACGTTGGTTTAATGCGTTTTTAGCGCTTAAATACATCCATTTCGCGCATGAGACGAGTTATCAGGCTCAACCCTTAATTCGCTCTGCACAGACTTTGCTGCGGATGTCTGAATTAGAAAATGATGAGTCAGACGCAACACTCTATGGATTGCGGGATCACTATCGCTGGCTGGATGCAAAAAACGTGATTTAAAAACCGTATTGCATCAGTAAAACACGGTAGTATGGGTAAAAGATGCTGTGTCTGAAATACGGGGTTTAATGTTTAACCTCTATTTAGGGAACCTCTGATCTATTCATGAACTCGTATTTTGTGCCTAAAATATCCAGTTTCTGCGTTGCAAATCTTTGTAATAGCCTGCTATTACGTGCGATTCACGCCTTGAAGCTGAACATTTTAGATCACACTCTACTTCGTGCAGAATAAATCAGAGGTTCCTTAGGTTATGTAAAAGTAGAGCAAGTTAATAGGTAATTTATGGAGCGACGATTTTCTCCGCGTGTAGAAGTAAATGTGCCGGTTGATGTGTTATTGACTGATGGGCAAGTGTTTACTATACCTAGTATTGATATGTCTTATATGGGTATTTCATTTAATTGTGACGGTTGGACCTTACAGCAGATTTTTCCTAACGGCAATTGGTCTGGTCCAAAAGACAAAATTAACTTTACGCTTAGTATTAAGATGAATAATGAATTTATTTTGGACTGTGATGCTGTTGTTACACGTTTTTTGCGTCTATCTGAAAATGAGTATCATATAGGCGTTCAGTTTTTAGGTCTCGATGATGAGAATCAGCGTTTGTTAATTCATTATGTGAGCAGTGTGGACAAATGATATTGCCTGATATTAATGCTAACCCTTGCTTTTATAGAAGCGTATAGAGATATTAAGCTGAGAGATAAAACATGCTTGGTCGAAAATCCTTAACGATACCAAGTCCTGAAAATGCTTTGCCGGGCCGCGATACGCCGATGACTGTCACTGAGACACATTATGTGAAGGGTAATCGTATGCAGCCACCATTTGCTCAAGGCCTGCAGCAAGCGATGTTTGGTCTCGGTTGTTTTTGGGGCGCCGAACGCTGTTTTTGGCGGCTGGAAGGAGTTTATGTTACGGCTGTAGGGTATGCCGCAGGCTATACGCCTAACCCAAGTTACGAAGAAGTCTGTAGCGGACAGACAGGTCATAACGAAGTTATTTTTGTTGTATTCGATCCGAATAAAATAAGTTATGCGGCTTTGCTAAAGAAGTTTTGGGAATCACATAACCCAACGCAGGGTATGCAACAAGGTAATGATAGTGGAACGCAATATCGCTCCGGTATTTATACCTATAGTGATGAGCAGATGGCGCTGGCTAAGCAAAGCTTGATTGACTATCAGTCACAATTAAAACAAGCAGGCTACGGTGCTATTACTACAGAAATTAAGGCGACAGCTGAATTTTATTACGCTGAAACTTACCATCAACAGTACTTAGAAAAAAATCCTAATGGCTATTGTGGTTTGGGTGGTACGGATGTGGCGTGTTCTTTAACGGGTAATGATTAAAGTCCTTTACTCATTCTCTTCTGGTGGGCAGTCACAACTACTCCACTGAAAGAACTCACGCGTTTCTACGCGTTGAGGTGTGTCGAGTAAGGTTGCGCTATTTGCTTGTTCGATAAGAATGCCGTCGCACATAAACAAAGTATGTCCGCCTAAGCGACGCACTTGTTCAAGGTCATGGGTCACTACAACTATAGGCATGGTTTTGCTAAGGCTCTGTAATGATGCTTCTATTTTATTTTTTGAGCGTGGGTCTAGCGATGCGGTGGGCTCATCTAAGAGCAGAACAGCAGGTTTGACCGCTAAGGCGCGCGCTATACACAAACGTTGTTGTTGTCCAAGCGAGAGTGTCTGTGCGTTATGATCTAGCCGATCACAGACTTCATCCCATAAAGCTGCCTGTTTCAGGCAGTGTTCAATAAGTTCGCTATTATCTTTTTTGCGCAGTTTACCGCGAATACCGAACATAACATTATTGGCAATTGAGCAAGGGAAAACGGTTGGTTTTTGTCCGATCAAACCAATATGTTGGCGTAAAGCGTCTTCGCCCTTGGGCCAGCGCTTGCTGGCTATACCATCAATAGTAATGTCGCCTTTCCAATCTTTATCTAGCCCATTTACACAACGGAGTAGCGAGGTTTTTCCTGCGCCAGAAGGTCCGATAATAGAGGTGATGCCGCAATCTAAGAGTCTGAGGTTGAGCTTGTTTAATATTAGTCTGCCGCTACGTTTAAGGCTTAGTTTATTAACTTGTACGCGAATATTTTGAGCGGGTAGCAACTCAGACTGGCTGTCTGTTTTTTCAGAAAGGCTAGTGATGCTAGTAGCGGCTTGTGCACTGTTATGTATGGTATTCATTGTTTAGCAGAATGCCTGTTTAAAAAGTGCGCGATGACGCTGAACATGATGACTAGCGTAACAAGAATCAAGGCGCTACTCCAGGCATGCGCAAGGATTCTTTCATCAACGGCCTCTTGTGCAAGATAGAAAATATGGGTTTGCAAGCTCGTCACCGGTGATAATAAAGAATCAGGCCAAATGACGCCGGAGAATACGGTAGCAGTGAACAGTATCGGTGCGGTTTCAGATAAGGTTCGGGCGAGGGCAAGAAAGAGGCCGGTTAATAAGCTGCGCCACGCTTTGGGTCGCCAAACATGCCAAATGATTTGCCCCGCTGACATGCCGAGTGAGCGTGCTGATTCGGTCAGTGCTAAGGGTATGCGCTCTAGTGCATGAATGGTATTGAGCGTTAATACTGGCAAGACAATCATTGCTAAGACAATGGCTCCTGCTGCGAGCGATATTCCCCATTTTAGTAAGTGTACAAATACGACCAAACCACACAGTCCGTAGACGAGAGGCGGGATACTTTGAAAGGTGGTTAATATGTGAGCCATGAATGAGCGGCTGTGGCGTCCTGCGTACAGTTGATGAAACAAAGATAAGCCGAGAGCTAAGGGCATGGCTATTGAGCAAGCTAAGGCACTGAGCAATACTGAGCCCACTATTTGTGGGACGATGCCGTGCTGGTTGCTAAGACTGGCTCCATCGCGGTTTTGTTCAAGCGTGCTGAGCCCAAAGAAACTGCTATCAAGCCCAGGAAGGCCGCGCATGAGCAGATAACTAAGACATAGTAGAGGTACCAATAATGCGGGTAAGGCTAACAGGCACAGTACGATTTTATTAACGCGGTTAGCCATGTGCCATCCGCTTATGTGGCGTATGGGCGATGAGGCTTAATAGGGTAACCGCTAATGTTAATACGAGGCCGCATGCCATTAAAGCTGACCATTGGCTGCTGCCGACACTTGCTTCGCCCATTTCTCGGCCTATACGTGAGGTTATGGTTTGTGCTGGCGCAAGCAGGTTATACCAAGGTTCGGGAATACGGTCGATGGAGCCGACTACGAGCATGACTGCGATGGTTTCACCCAAGCCACGGCCGGTCGCTAATAGGGACGCTGAGCGTATGCTTGGCCAGGCCTGTGGCAGGAGTACGGAAATCAGTTGTTGTGACCAATTGAGGCCAAGGTTGTTTGCGGCTTCGCGGTAGCTGATGTCAATATCGTGTAATGCATCTTGGCTGAGTCGGGTGATGGTAGGCAATATCATGACTGAGAGTAATAAGCCTGCCGCAAGTAAGCTGTGACCGCTGAGCAGGTCTAAATTGCTTTCAAGCCAGGGCAATAACAAGGCAATGCCTAGCAGGCCATAGACGACCGAAGGGATGCCGGCAAGTATATCGATACATAAATTGACTGCACTTTGGTAGCGTTGTGGCAGCAGCTCGACGGAGACAATGGCGGTAGCCAGTCCACAAGGTAGCGCAATGGCTAGAGCAATCAGTATTGCCCAAGCGCTCCCTAATAATGCCGGTAGAAAGCCATAGAGGTCTTCATAGGGATACCATTCGCTACCAATAATGGGTGATAGGCCATAGTCAGCAAAAAAAGGTAATGAAGCGTTGGCTAAGAAGCCAACAAATAATACGATCAGCGCAGCGCTGATAATCACAGAAAATATTATCCAGCTACGTAGCCACATAAGCTAGTTCAATGTGGCTCTTGCAGGAGATGCCGCTAGGGGAAGGTAGCCATTTTTCTCTATTACGGAAGTGATACTTTCTGACTGAAGAAATTCGATAAATGATTGCAGTTCATTGCTGCGTTTTTTTGCAACGATGATAGATAAGCTGCGCTGAATAGGATAACGACCATTCAATACATTTTTCGGCTCAGCGGTGACCGTGTCACCATTCTCAAGTTGTAATGGCATGCCGCGTGCATTGTCATTGAGCCAAGCATAGGACAGCATTCCAATTGCTTGTTTGCTACGGCTAATAATTGAGCGTTCTTCATTGTTGGAGCCGGATACAACAGACGCACCAGGTGCCCGTGCTTTAGCGTTACCGAGAACGACTTCAGCAAAGACATGGCGTGTGCCACGAGAGGGTTCTTTATCGATAACGAGTATTTTTTTGTCGAAGCCACCGACCTCTTTCCAGTTCTTTATTTTGCCGCGATAGATGTCAGCAACTTGTTTGAGGCTTAGGACGTCAACGCCTGATTCAATGACTTCTGCTGATACGGTAATCGCGACGGCATCACGCGCGATATCAATAATGTCGAAATTTTCTGTAAGTTTTTCTTGCTCAGCAGCCGTAGGGTGGCGTGAGGTCATACCGATATCATTAATGCCATTAATGACAGAATTGATACCAGTGCCTGATCCGCCTCCAGAAACGGTAATGTTGGCCGCTGAATTAAGTGACTTATAGATCTCGGCAGCATCAGCCATTATGGGTAGGACAGTGCTGGAGCCGGCGACACTTATTGTTGTGTCGGCTAAGCTGATATGAAACGGGAAGAATAAAGAAATGAGTAGAATGGTACGATTAAGCATAAATGCTACAGGTAGTTAAAATCAAAAAAATAAGACTAGCACGCTTTGCTCAAAAAATATCACAAAGTGTTAAAACTTTCCTTTTCATTCTGAAAAGGCATCTGCCTAAGCAAAGGCGTTACGGGTAAACTTTAGATATGGATGCAACATTTTGGCAGCAGCGCTGGGCTGACAATGCTATTGGTTTTCATCTTGACGATGTTAACCCTAACTTGGTCGAACACTTTAATGTGTTGGGTGTGCCAGTGGGAGGCTGTGTATTCGTGCCTTTGTGTGGTAAATCTCAAGACTTGCTGTGGTTGGCGCAGCAAGGGATCAATGTTATTGGAGTGGAGTTGTCTGAAAAAGCCGTTGCGGTTTTCTTTAGTGAAAATCAACTGACACCAACAGTAAAGCAATTTGATCATCTCGAACGTTGGCAGTGTGACAATATTACGATTTATCGCGGCGATTTTTTTAGTCTTATTCCAGAGTTATTAGAAGGTGTCGATGCTGTTTATGATAGGGCCGCCTTGGTTGCTTTGCCTAAGGCAATGCGCAGCGATTATTGTCGACACTTAAATTATATTGTCCCCGAACCTTTAACAGCCTTGCTAGTTAGTTTTGATTATGATCAGGAAAAAATGGATGGCCCACCGTTTTCAGTGCCTGCTTATGAAGTGCGCTACCACTTCGGAGACGTGGTGCCCATTACTCCGCTCAGCAGTAACAATATTATTACTGAAGTGCCGCACTTTGCAAAGAGAGGTCTTGATACAATTGATGAGCAGGTGTACTTTCTTGGTTACCCCACTCGTTAATTAGAGAAACATATAGGATGAGACTATTTTCAACACCGCTATAGAGGAAAAGATGCTTCGTGCAAAGGTCTCAGGATATTAATGAATATTGTCATTACAGGTGCTAACCGTGGTATTGGTTTGGAGTTTGTGCGCCAGTATTTGCTGGCTGATCATGAAGTGTGGGCTTGCCACCGTGGAAACTTGGGCGGCTTGGCGAAAATTGATTCGCCGTTATTGCATCCAGTAAAGTGGGATGTAACGCAGGCACTTTCAGTTGATACGGTGGCCTTGTTGCCAGCTAGTATCGATATATTAATCAATAACGCGGGTATCTACGGTCAAGACCAACAATTGAATAAGGTTAGTGCGGAGACCATGCGTCACGTTTTTGATGTGGACTGTGTTGCGCCAGTAAGAGTGGTGCAAAGCCTGTTGCCGCGGGTGGCTGTGGTTAAGGGACGTATTGCTAATTTAAGTTCTAAGATGGGATCATCAACAGATAATGGTAGCGGTGGTTGCTATGCCTATCGTGCCGCAAAAGCAGCGCTGATTATTTGCTCAAAATCGATGGCAATTGATTTGCAATCGCAAGGCGTGCAAGTCATCACCTTGCACCCTGGTTGGGTAATGACAGATATGACATCGCACAGTGGTTTAATTGATGCGCAAACCTCGGTCTCTGGTATGCGCAAGGTGATTGATCGCATTGCTGATTATGAGTTGGGGGCATTTGTTGCTTATGATGGCCAGCAAATACCATTTTGATAATGAACCTCAACCTTAGGGAACCTCTGATCTATTCATGAACTCGTATCTTGTGTCTAAAATATCCAGTTTCTGCGTTGTAAATCTTCGCAATAGCCTGCTATTGCGAAGATTTACGCCTTGAATCTGAACATTTTAGATCACAATCTACTTCGTCCAGAATAAATCAGAGGTTCCTTAATAGTGAATTTTAATAGAGTAGGTTGTAAGTAGGATGGTGACACATGACTAAAAAAACGGATGCTACCGCGGTACCGGGGAAAAAGGCAGCGAAGAAAACAGTTAGGAAAAGCACGCCTAATACAGTTGAGCCAAGCGCTGAGATAAAAAAGGAGGTCGAGAAAACGCGATCACAATTGCACGAATTACAAGATGACAATGAGCAGTTGAAAGCAAGGCTCTCTCAGCTTGAAGAGAGGCTGGAAAATGAAGTTTCTCATCGCGATATAAGTGATGATCGTAGTTGGGATGAGAAAGTAACACATGGCTTGTGCCGTATCGCGAGAGCTTGGAGTGATTACGGCCCAGTAATTATTATAGTTTTGTTTGTTTTGATGATTGTTGCATGGATTGGTCCGTGGGACGGTTTTTTTAAGCTATGTTTTACTCTGTTAATGGTTTGGGTGTTTGTTGCTTCGCTTGGACTTGCCAAATCTAATATCAAGAATCGTTTTGATGAAGCCTTGTATCAAATCCGTAAGCCAAAGTCATAATAAGCATGGGCGTCCAATAAAACGTTATAGCTAATAGCATGTCAGAGAAGAGTGTAAGACAGAAAGCAGGGCGAGAACAAATTATACGTTTACAGATAACGATACCTGCACACCGTTATCTTGCCTACTATAAAGGTGAAGCGAACACCGTTGTTGCACGAGCCAGCGATGGTCGTGTGATCCACCTGCCGGCAGAGGTGCTGCGTCCTTTGCTAAACCATGAAGGTATCGATGGCGAATTTATTTTGCGAATCGATGGAAACGATAAATTTGTTAGTTTGGTGCCGGTAAGTTAGTACTCCATCAATATAGCCTTGTTGGAGTACTAGCGATTAGTTTATTTGCTGCGGTCTTTTGTGCCGTTACAGCAGGGCCAACGGGTTTCATCTGCTGAGAAATAAGCGCAGGTTTTTTGCCTTGCCTATAGTTATAAACAGCGATATAGGCGTGCACATTTTTGACGTAATTGCGAGTTTCACTAAACGGAATAGTATCGACCCAAATATCTGCTGGCAAAGAGTCGCTATCTGGCAGCCAACGTTTTACTCGGTGTGGCCCGGCATTGTAAGCGGCTGTGGCTAATATACTGTTGTTATTGAAACGTTTTAACATCCGGGCTAAATAGCTACTGCCCAAGATGATATTGAATTCAGCATTATAGAGTTTATTGTTATTGTTTAAAGGTAGCTTTAGAGATTTAGCAACGCTTTGGGCTGTGCTCGGCATTAGCTGCATAAGACCACGCGCACCAGCAGGAGAGCGAGCGCGTACATTATAGGCGCTTTCCTGGCGGATCATGGCGAATATGAGTGATGGATCGAGTTGATTTTTTGCTGCTTTTTCCTTGACAGTCTCTTCATGAAGCAGCGGGAAGCGTATGTCTAAATCATCGCGGTGATCGCTGCGTGCCATAGTGAGTATGGCGAGATCATGCCAATCCCATTGGTGGAGTAACGCGGCGAACTTTTTTAATTGCTCGTTATCAAGGTGCGGGAGTAAGTAATACCATTCCCGTCGCGCGTTAGTTTCGCGTTCAAGCGCGACAAGCTCTTTGATGCGTTTAATGGCGTCGAGTTTTTCTATGTTATCGATATCGGTTTGCGTGTACTTCAGTATTTCGACATTGAATTGATATTTTTTTTCGATATGATCGGCCGCTAGAAAGCCATAGTAACTGCGTTGGTTGGCCAGTCTGGTATAAATATCGTGGCTCTTTTTGTTGTCACCTGTTTGCTCAAGTGCACGTGCATGCCAGTAACGCCATTGTGCAGTTTCGCGCTGATCGACGGGGACTTGCTCAATAGTGCTCAGAACGGCCGGCCAATCTTGCAGTCTCAATAAGCTGCGTAAATGCCACTCGTAACTTTGTGTGTCGCGCTCCATTGATGAGGGCAAGCGATTAAACCACTCTATAGCGCTTGTATCGTGTCTACGTGCGAGCACTAGGGCGATGGTGTTGATGGCTTCTTGGGTGAGAAGGGTATCGATATTTCTCAAAGCGATCATTCCTGACCACACTTGATTTAACCGATCAGGTGCAATACGTGCGGTTTGTACGGCGGCATAGAGTCGAACTTTATTGTGATAGGGGTGGTCAGCGATAGGGACCGCGTTACGCAATGCGTTGAGTGGGTCGCGCCGCAGTGTTAGCCAATAATTGGCTAACGACTGGTCCGACTCTGGTATGAATCGCGTCAAATATTTTGCCAGAGAGTATTGACGTGCATTAATAGCAAGTTCAAAGCGCTGCCAGGCATGCTCGTTGCTTGGGCCTCCAGCTTCCATCCAATATTCAAATAGCGGGTCACAACTTTTTGGCAAAGACCGAGGGTGAAGCCAAATTTTGGCTGCCATGCGTAGCGCAATTTCTTGATAGCCAGTGTGATAAAGTGCAGTTTGGTAGCGACAATTTTGATCGATATCGTCAGTGAATACATAGCTTGCGCTATATTCCTGCCACGCTTTTTTATCTGCAAGTCGTTTTAGGTGGGCAGCACGTAAGCGCGGGGTTAAATAAATGTCTTTGTATTTACTGGCAAAGGCGTTAATTTTTTCTGGTGTTACGGTATTCAGATTACGTCGTAACTGTATGTATTCTAAGTAGGGGATTAGTGGGTAATCACCAAGTGTGATACGCAGTTGTTCGTACTCTGTTTTTTTGTCAGCACGCAAGGCCTTCTCGGCAGCAATAAAATGTTTGCGTAGTTGGAATAGCTTAGCGTCGGTTGCAGCAAAACTAGTGTTTGTCAGCAATAGGCTAAGAGCAAGGCCGATAATGAATTTCAGTTCAAGCCAGTTTTTCATAGCGTCAGGATCCGTTTCGATCGCAAAGGTGTATTCTAGAGCATTAGTTCAATAGCGGATAGGGAATAAATATGACAGCAGCTCGTTGGGTTTTATTACTACTCATCTTTATATTTATATTGGCTGGGCAGGTTAATGCTGAGGATGAGATTTCCTTGCTTTCTGTAAGGGGAGTGGCCGAATTAAAAGTGCCTGTTGACCAAGTGGAGCTTGATTTATCGATAGTGAGTGAGGGTGAAACCGCCGCTGCTGCGCTAGAACGCAGTGCTAAGTCGACGCAATTGCTTGTTGATGCATTGCAGGGGCTAGGTTTGAGCAAAGATGAATATCACAGCGGTCAATTTCGTATTCAGCCAGTGTGGTCGAATCGACCTAAAAATTCACCAGCAAATTGGCGTGCTGAGATTGTCGGTTTTACCGTAACCAGCCCTATGTATATCATAAGCAAGAAAAAAGAAAGAGTGGGTGAGCTGATCAATAGTGTGGTCGATGCCGGGGTTAACCAGATTAATTCGGTGCGATTTTCACTCAGTGACCCACGTTATTACCGACAAAAGGCTATTGATGCGGCCGCTTCGAATGCCATTGAAGATGCACAAACCTTGGCTTTTGCTACGGGTGTCAAGCTGGTAGCGGTGCACGCACTAACCATTGATGATGCGCAGGTTAGCCCCATTCATATACAGCAAGATCAATTGTCAGTACGCAGTTTTGCACGTGCTGAGAGTGCGGTGCTGCCGTTTAATCCTGGCGATGCCACGGTTAAGGCGAAAATTTCACTAAGCTATCGAATTGAAGGAGTACTAGGGGGCGTTCTCAATTAAGCCATATTATGGTAGCGACCAAGCTTAACATTGCCTGATATGTCACCGCTAAACGTTCATACCGAGTGGCAATTCGACGATAGTGCTTTAGCTTTTGAAACACGTGTTTGACCAGGTTTCGTTCACGGTATATATGCGCATCGCACTGTCTCATGATTATTCTGTTGCTCTTGGGCGGAATAACCGGAATGGCTTGAGTAGATTCGATGACAGCAGTAAATGAATCGGCATCATAGCCTTAAACCTTACTGTGTAGGGTGGCCGAAGGTATTTAGCTTATGATAAAGTGTCCTTCGCCATAGCAAACAAAGGAGCTAAACACTCAATGTCGACGGATTCGATTCCCCCTACTAATAACACCCACAAACTATCAAAAAAAGCCCAGGCATGTCTTGCTCAAGCAGTTGAAGTTCCTGGTGCACCCTTGTACCACATGGGAAACATCGCCGTATTCAACTCAAAAGCCAGTCTCGACCTTCTTCAGGACACCATTAACTACCTTACCTGTAAAGCAAAAATAAAGATGAAGTTCAGCGAAGACGAAAAAGAGTTTTTAATAGAACTTTACGAATCTCTCTGGTGGGGTGGCTACGCTAAAGGAATGCCAGAAGCAGCAAAACTAGCAAGCCATTATATAAAGGGCAAAGGCAAGTCAGCATCTATGGGCCCACAACCTTACCAGCAGTCCGTTGTTGTTAACGACACCATACAAGCCATGAAGTTATACATAAAAGAATTAGCCGGCCGCCAAGAGTACTTTTTTAATCTTAAAACAAATGACCCTAAATTCAGGCAAAGCCCGCATTTCAAACCGCTAATGCTGATTAATGGCAGCCGAAATATAGATACTCAAGGTTATGTAGAAAGCGTTGGAAGAATATTTGCCGAGCAATTTAATCAACGCTTACAAAAAGCGGATCACCGTTTCTACCTGGAAGCCAGTACCCAAAAATTTACCAAAGAGAGCTTTCATACTTTCTGGTCGGTTAACAATAGATATGATTTTGAGCCTTTTGCTAAAGGCGATAAAATCACAAACCTTCCACTTAGCAATAGTAAAACCCTGTTATTACCCGATGGTTTATCTGAATATATGGATTCAGGCTTAGACCTTGCCAAACCTTTCAACTATCAAGCAGAATGGACAGAAATATGGAAATAAAAACAATACTAAAAGCCGGCATTATCGTCCTTTTTTACTTTTTAATCACCGCTTGCGGCCAAAATAAATGCGGCTTTGGCATTAATATCGCAGCTGATCAACTCAGGCTGGCTGACACAATTAATGATAACAATAAAACCTATTACCTTTACACCCGTACAACTGGCTGGACTGATAAAACCATATTTTTCGAATTGTATGATAAAGAACCGGAATTCGATCAATGTACATTCCAGCCAGACATCAAAAAACTATACATGGTAGCTTACGAAGACTTCCCCGAGAACCCGGAAAGAAAATATGTTAAAAAAATGATATTGCAGCCAGACCAATCTGAAAAACTTAAAATTATCTATACAACAGATAAAACTAAAGGGGTAGAAAACGTTTACGACGTTAAGTTTACCCGCTGAGGTACAATGTGTAGGACATGTTAAACTTGATTGAGGGTGTCCCCTAGTACTCTCTAACGATGCGGAAGCCGATAGCGTCGCTACGCGTAGTGATATCAAAAGAATCGCGAGTAGATGAGCGTAGTTGGCTCAACGGTGAGCGGTAAGAGCCACCACGAACCATGCGTTTGTCGCAGCTACCGTTGGTGATCCATGCTTTGCTATCTAATGGCGCATTTTCGTAGCTGGAGTGATAACAATCTTGTACCCATTCGGCAACGTTACCTGCTGTGTTTTTGATACCGAAGGCATTCGCTTCATAGCTTTCTACGGGCAGAGACTGCTTGCCGGCTAGCTTGCCGCTACAGCCGCTACAGTTGGCGTATTCACCGCGAGGCTCATTACCCCACCAATAGGTGGCTTGAGTGCCTGCGCGAGCCATATATTCCCATTCTGATTCGCTAGGCAGGCGATAACTATGGCCTGTTTGCTCGGAGAGCCATGCGGCGTAGTTGACTGCGTCTTGCCAGCTTACATTGATGACTGGTTGGTCCTCACGACCCCAGCCTTCGTCTTCAGGGATAGGGCGCTTGGTTGCCTTAGTAAATTTCCGGTATTCAGCAAAGTTGACTTCATGTTTGCTGATAGCAAAGCGGTTTACTTTGACATCACGGTGAGGGCGTTCTTCAAAAAAGTCAGAGGTAACACTGCTACCCATGGTGAAATTGCCTGCAGGCATTTCAACCATGACTGGGCTGGCACCACCGTCTTTTAGGGCATTGCGATAGACGCGAAAGGGTATAGGTGTCACGTTGCGTGAAGTGGGTGTGACGGCGAGTGATGGTGCGGCAGGTGATTTTTTGACCGTGGGAGCAGGCGTTACTCCTTTGGCAGATGTTTGGGCTGGTTGATTGTTCGGCGTTTTGCCATCGCTAGCGTCAGTATTGCTACTTGTTGTTGCTTTTTTTGGCACGCTTTGATTATCACTGGCTGTCGTGTTTTTTGTTTTGCCAAGAATACTTTGCCATTCGTCTTCTAAGCCTAATTGGCTTTTAAATAGCCATGAGCTAGCGCCGATAAGCATGATAGCTAGCATGATGGCGACGATCATAAAGTAATTACGATTGCGTGAAGGTTTTGATTCCCAACTGGTTTGGCCGATGTCGGTAATGGCCGGTATGCTGCCAAGTCCATTGCCATCAGTGAGGTTTTTAATGTTATCGATAATTTCATTGGCCGCAGGGTTGTAACTTAGACTCTGACGCAATACGGCAAGCTGTCCTTCAAGCTGGATTCGTAGCTCTAAGTGACCATCATTTTCGCCTTTGAGTCGTGCCACCTCCTTGCGTATTTCATTGATATCGTCTTGCAATGCTTGTTTGGCCATCTCGCTTTGTTTGCGATATTCCACTGCTTTGGCTAAATCAGAAGAAAGCCTTTGTAGCTGTTCTGTGTTGGTGCTGCTAGAGGTATTGTTGTTGGCAGAATGTAATTGCTGATTTGCAGATTCAAGTTCTGCACGCATACCCTCAATTTCTAGTTTTGTTGCGTTGGCAACGGTATCAGCTTGCTCTCTGAGCAGTCGTTGCTCATGCAGCTGGGTTTCAAGGTCAAGACGTTCAGTGCGCAGACTGGTATGCAGGTCCTCAAGTGTTGAATTGGTTTTTTGATGATCTCTGATCTGTGTATCTAGCCGATCCTTCAGGTCAGCAATTTGCTGCTCGTATGTGCTGTTAATTTGTTCGAATTTTTTGGTTAATTCTTCGGTATTGTTGTTAGCGCTTTCCAGGTCGTTGCGTAATGAGTTGATTAACTCTTCACTGTTACCAATTTTTTCAATAAGAATTAATTTTTCTTGTTCAAATTGCTTGATATTTTGTGTTGTTTCGTTTTGGTTCGATTCATTGCTTTCAATGTTTTCAACGAGCGCTTGTTTGCTTTGTTCGAGTTCAGTGATACGCTGCTTTAGCTTTAAATTATCGGTTTCCAATGATTCTTGTGCAGTAAGTTTCTCTTCTAATGCTATTTTTGAGGTTTCTAGGCTAAGGATAGTTTCTTTAATAGCGGAAACTTCTTCATTGGAGCTACCAGAGTTAGACTGAAGATGATTAAGTTCTTCTCGAGTATTAGCAAGCAAGTCTTCGGCTGCCGACAGCTTACTGCGCAGGTCGCTATTATCGGTGCTTAGCTCGGTTGTTTTGGCTTCTAAATCGTAGGCAGATACCTTTATTTTAACGAGTTCTTCGTTGGCGCTAGTCGATTCTAATTTGGTATTTTCAAGTTGTTCGCTAACAGTGTGTA
>NVRQ02000016.1 GCA_002400905.2 Gammaproteobacteria bacterium
AATTATTGACCGGAAAATTACCCTATGGCACAGCGCTGGATAAAGCCTCAAGTTTGAAGTCTACATCCAATTTAAAATATCAGGTCAGCAATCAATACAATCCAATGATTCCACAGTGGATGGATCGCTGCTTAAAAAAGGCTGTCGACCCGGATCCGGAAAAGCGCTACGGTGTTCTCTCAGAATTCATTTACGATTTATCTCACCCCAACCATAAGTTCACACAGGAGACAGGCATCCCTCTATTAGAACGGAGCCCATTAGTATTTTGGCGCAGTCTGGCTGTCGCCATGCTGCTACTGAATAGTTTTTTACTCTATCTGTTATTTCGCTAACGTAAACTCAGCAGGCTTCATACTACTTTTTACTGCTATCCCATCAACTTTCATAGCAAGATCATTTGATTTTTATCAGGCAACCTATCAATCATGGGGTTACCTTGAAGCAACCCCATCAACTCTCGCTTTTCAAATAGATTAAGCTGTAATAAGCGTAGAACCTGTTGCATGCTTATATCTAACTTTGATTACAATTTAAGGGAAGCCAACAGGAGATAAACACACATAGCGATCCACAGCTGGGTCATAACAGCATTTTTGCCAGTACCTACAAACGATTTGATTTTTAAGTTTTGCTTGATCCACTTAAAAAACAATGCCACCTGCCATCTTGATTTATAAATATCCGCTATGGTCTTGGCTGACAAGGTGAAATTATTGCTGAGAAACACATAGTGTTTGCCAGTCCCTGCATCTCGATAACCAATACGGCGAAGTCGAACGGGGCATTTTTTTGCGGTCTGAGAGACTGAAAATTCGATCGTTTGATCGCCTATCAACCCTTTCGTTTTTAAGGCAGTACGGCGATTGACAACACGATAAAGCGCATTGCTTTTTAGGCGTGGCACAAAAAATATTTCTTTTCCTATCAATGACTTATGCCAGACATAGTCATTGCAAGTTTTGTCAATGGCAGCACTGCTTCCTTTCGGGAAACTCAGTACCCGGCCTACGCTCACATTATGTTTTTTTCTGTGATGGTGACAAACTCAGGTAGATAGCCTGCATGATTTAACTCGACATGAAGCTTGACGGCACCTTTAGTTGTACGAAAGTCAGCCCAAGGGAACATCGACAGACACAAATCGATGGTTGATGCATGCAACGAATACAACGGGTTTTTAAAGCGAAAATCGTGACCTGGAGCGACACGTTGACAGCGCGTTAACAGTTTTCCAAATAATGCTTCATACAGCGAGTAAGGTTTGTCTTGATTGATGAGTGACAGGTTAGAGTGTCTCGAATTCATGTCTTGGTACAAGGTTTAGTATTTGTGGAAGGACCGTATTGCAATGTGCCATGGTCTAGTTTTCCTTGTTGATTCAGTGCTTTTTTGATAATTACATTGTATCAATTGCAGGGAATCAGGCCTTCTTTATTAGTCGTTAACGGGACAGCAGTGATACGCTGACACTAAATATCTGTCCTAAATACCCGCTAAATACCTAGAACTATTGCTGCGTACTCTGGTATGCACTATGATTAATTATTAAAAATAAAATTTACCTTGAGACATTGCTTGTTAGGCTTGTATAGCACTCTGCTTATGCTAATACACGTAAAAATAAGAAATAATTAATCACTGCTTTTGATTAAAACGATCCCTAAAATATAAGGACATAACGCTATGCCAACGGCTGTACTCGTCATTTTAGCGCTTTGCATTCTTTTCATCTTTTTTAGTGGGAATGCTCTCACTGGAATAGTCTTAGCAGGCCTATTAGCATGGCTCTATACCCTTGTGCCTAAAATAGACGCATTGAATAAGCGCGTGAATGAGTTGGAGGCTAAGTTTTTCGAGAAGGCAGCAGAGTCCGAGCCAGACAGTGTGCTAGAGGTATCAACAGCCTCTGAGCAATCTAATGCAACAGAGCTTGCTCATGAAGCATCAGTGGTCGCGGATGAGCCTCAAATTGAGCTGACAAGACCAGTAACGGAAAGTCTCTATATTCAAGACGTTGCTGCTGAGCAAGTCATTGAGTTAGCTGCAACGGCTGATGATGATCAAAAAGCGCCTATAGAAGAGCCTGCTATACCACCCGCACCGCCGTATGCGACCCCTGCACCAAGTGCGCCTAGCTTTATTGAAAAACTTGGTAAATATGCGTGGGATTGGTTTACCGGGGGGAACATGTTTGTGCGTGTCGGTATTATTATTTTATTTATGGGCATGACATTTTTGGTTCGCTATGCCATTGGCCAGAACTTAATACCTATTGAATTACGTCTTGCCGCAGTTAGCGCTGCTGCAATCGGTCTGTTGTTTTGGGGCTGGCGACAACGTAATACGCGTCCGGACTTCGCTTTAGTTATTCAAGGTGGTGGCATTGGCTTGTTGTACCTGACTATTTTTGCTGGGTTTAGCCTTTACGATGTTATTCCTTCAATGTTAGCTTTTGTATTTTTAGCATTGACGGTCATGTTGGGCGCAATGTTGGCAATTTTGCAGAATGCAAAACCACTTGCGTTATTTGCCGCTATTGGTGGTTTTTTAGCGCCTATTTTAACCTCCAGCGGTAGCAATAATTACATTGGCCTCTTTAGCTATTACACTTTATTAAACTTGGGGATTTTCTCAATTGCTTGGTTTAAGTCGTGGCGAATTCTCAACTTCGTTGGTTTTGTATTTACCTTTGCCATTTCTACGGTATGGGGTGTATTAAGTTATGAGCCTGCTTTTTTTGCTAGTACTGAACCCTTTCTAATTATATTCTTTTTGTTATATGTTGCTATAGGCATTTTGTTTGCACACAAACGCATCGCTTTTTACAAAGATTATGTCGATAGTTCGCTGATATTTGGCACACCGCTATTAGCCTTTGGTCTGCAATGCGCTATGGTCAAAAATTACCCGTACGGGATTGCGATTAGCGCGGCTTGTTTGGCTGCTTTTTACCTGGTGCTGACATCCGTGCTTTGGAGAAAATATGGTAAACGCTTACGCTTGTTGAGCGAAACATTTTTGTCGCTGGGAGTGATTTTTTTAACATTAGCCATACCTTTCGCTATCGATGGTTCTTTAACAAGTGCTGTCTGGGCAATAGAAGGCGCTGGTATTTTATGGGTTAGTATTAAGCAACTACAAAAATACCGCCGCTTATTTGGTATAGCACTGGTATTTTCTGCTGGAGTAATGTTGGTTGCCGATATTATCTTCCCATTAAGAGATTCATTGCCTGTATTTAGTCAGGCATTTTCTAATAGTCTTTTTATCGGCTGTGTGATTGTCGCCATAGCCGCCAGTATTAGCAGTTGGTTATTGTCGCGAGAATTTTCTGGAAAACTCCCCATTGAAAAGACCTTAAGTTATGGTCTGCTTTTTTATGCTTTACTTACCTTGCTCGGTGGCTTTGAATATCAGATTGCTTGTTTTGAACTATATGCCTTGCATGGTATTTTATTAGTGGTTCTCAGTGCTGTCTGTATTATCGCTTACACGATAGCGGGCACTAAGTTGCAATGGCAGCGGGCACATTGGGTCAGTACTGCTTTCATTGTCCCTTTAGCAATCGCTGCTGCACTTTGCTACGCTTACCAACCTCAATTGGCTGCGTATTATGGATATATAATTTGGCCGTTAGCCTTATGTATTTATTTTTATGGGCTTAAGCAAGGTGCAGGTGTCATCACAGGGGTTGCCGAGAAGGCAGCACATATTACTGTAACAACGATCATCATATGTTTGTTGTTCTGGGAGGGGTTATGGCAATTGTTATTGTGTTATTCATTGTTAGCAATTTTATTCGACCGGTTGAGTCGTAAGCTTGCCTGGCCCTCGTTAAAGATTCCCATACTAAGTTTTTTACCTGTCCTGGTAATCTGTACTATTGGTGCAATTGTTATTGATGATAATTTGATTAGTTTGTCGAGTATTGCTTCCGATATGGTTTGGCCTTTTCCACCAGGCTATGTTTTATGGCCATTTGCTTTTGTCGTCTATTTTTATTTATTACGTCAAAATCAAACTATTGCTGGCCACAGTACGGCAAATTTACATTATTCAGGCGCCGCGCTCATTGCTACCTTATTATTATGGTTAGGTTTGTGGCCGTTGTTATTAGGTGCCACTTTACTAAGTATTTTATGTTGTTATCTTTGGCAAAGACTCTCATGGGCAGAAATGCGCATCACCTCGATGGCTTTGCTACCGATCATGATTTTGATTTTCTGCATTAAGCTGTTTGATAATAATTTCGACCCTTTTGATTTACAAGGTTTTAACATGCATTTCCTCAGCAGTATTGAGCTAGGGTATATATTGTGGCCGCTAGGGTTAGGCGCTATGTTTTGGACTTATTGGCAATATGATCGAAAACAGCACGCTGCGCCTAATTTATTACACAGTCTTGGCATATTGTTAACGGTGGGATTAGTTACCTGGGAAGTATCGTGGCACGTTTTGGATATTGTCGGTTTCATGAATGCTTGGCATTTAGCTTGGCTGCCTGTGATGTCGATTCTTGTCATCGCGTTGTTGATAAAAGCACCTTGTTGGCCTTTTAACCGTGATGCTAACAGCTATCATTGGCATGTATCACTACCTTTAGGCTTAGCGCTTATTGCTTGGTCATTGCTACAGCTGGCCTCATCAGGTAGTAGTGCGCCGTTGCCTTGGTTACCGCTAATTAATCCTGTAGATATTGTGCAGGCGGTGATTATTATTGGATGTTTTTGGGCTGCGTCGCCAATATTGTCTACGTTAAAAACACTGCCATCAAAACAGGTGATAAATATCACGCTGTTAGCGTTTATATTCTTGTGGGCGAATGTGGATTTACTGCGCGCCGTTCACCATTGGGCTGATATTGCTTGGCAGATACCAACAATCATTAGCGCCAATATTTCGCAAACGGTATTATCACTCTTCTGGGCTTTATGTGGGCTGCTAACAACCCTTTACGCAAGCCGAAAACAACAGCGGTTTTTATGGATCGCCGGTGCTGTGCTATTAGCTGTTGTAGTATTAAAACTATTTTTGATTGATTTCTCGGCACAGGAAACAGTGGAACGCATCGTGTCATTTACTGGCGTTGGTTTATTGCTAATGTTGGTAGGTTATTTTTCACCTCTTCCGCCGAAAATACGTTTAGTAGAGGAATCTTGTGATGAACAAGTCGTTAAAGAAGTATAGTTTGTCTAAGTCATTCATCTTTAAACAGCTAGTACTGTATGCTGGCCTGTTATGGGTGACACACATCCATGCAATTGATGTGAATGACTTTGAGTGCGGATTTTCAATCACTGAAGGCGAACAATCTATACGGCAATTCACACTGACGGAAGAAATCTACCCGTGCTTAAAGCAAAGACAACACACTGATTTGGCGGTGATAAATAATGAAGGGCAAGTGGTTCCGTTTCGTTTAACTGTACCTGTTCAAGTCGTAGATAGAATACCTTATAAGCAGAGCATGGCTTTCTACCAGGAACCCGTCATTTCTGCATATAAAACAGGTGATCAAATTCGACGTATTGCCCAGTTAACGGGAGTTACCTCGGGTAGCGAGAGTGATAAACAATGGCAAGAAAAACATGTTTTCTATTCTTCATTAATATTAGAGAAAAGAGATAATCATGATCGTTTAAAAAGTATTACCATAAACTCTAGAAATGGCGATCAGCCAAGCAGCACCACTGTAGTGATAGAAGCGAGCGATGATTTACAGCACTGGACTACCTTGCTCAGACCGAATCAGTTATTTTTTCTGCCTGGCTCTCAAGCTGATTTGCATAACAATACATTTAATTTCACTGTAAGCAAGGCCTCAAAGTATTTACGTCTTGCAGCCTTAAGTAACATAGAAGATTTCTCTCAAAATATTGTTAGTATTACCGGCACATACGAACGTGTAAAAAATACACCGCCTCCATTGCAATGGTTCACAGTAAGTCAATTAGAACCGTTGGAAAAAAGCGGGGAGTGGTTGTTGGCTTTGCCCGACCTATTGCCAATTTCTCGCATACGCTTCACACCCGCTAGTAATATAGTATTTTACCAGGGGTCAGTATACGCTCAACCTTATATCAACTCCGTTGCTGAAGCCGATATAAAAAATATTCGTAAAGGTGGGAAGGAGAAGATTAAAGAGTTAATCAAAGGTGCTCATAAATCTCGTTCTACGCCTGAGCATTCTTGGCGATATCTCAGTTCCTTTACTCAATACCTCCTGCAAACTGACACTGGCTATACCGCCAGTCCCGAAATCACCGTAACTACAATGCAAAGCAAACGCTGGAAATTTATATTCGAGCAACCGCAAATGTTACAGGCAGATCAATTACCAAAAATAGAATTTGGCTGGCAACCTCCCCAAATAACTTTTATCGCGCAGGGTTCTGCTCCCTTTCGACTGGTCGCGGGGAGTGCGGTTGCAATTAAACGTATTCCATTTCCAAATCATTTGGTTTTCGATAAATCAATAGAGGCCGTTGAGATTCTCGCGAAGATAACAACGGACAAGAAATCATCTGCTGATGAAGAAATTATGCCGGTAAAAACATACAACTGGCATACTTTATTGCTTTGGTTGGTGCTGATCATTGGAGTAACTATAATGGCTGTTATGGCTTACCAATTAGCCAAGAAAATGGGCAGTGATAATAATTAGAGTTTAGGTGGGCTGGGCTATGATTTCCTTACTCTAATTTATTAGAGTAAGATTTTGTATTGTTATGTTCCGGTTTTAATCATGTTGCTCGTAAGTCATCCGCTGGATGACTTACGAAAGACGGAACTCACTACTTCTTAAGCGACTGAAAAAACCCAGTATTACGCACAGCCCTATCGATCTCATCGACTTTATGTTCCTGAAAAATCACATTTGCTACATCCCTGTAGGTCATAAATTCTCGATAGTATTAAGCTGTGCTTTCAAGCTTTCTAAGGTTGCCAACAGCTCCACTAAACGCTCGCGCTCTTTTTTAACTACCGCTGCCGGTGCTTTATCGGTAAAGCCTGGGGTGGATAATTTTTTGTTTAAGGCGAATGCGAGCTTGTCGGTTTTTTCAATTTCTTTGTTGAGGCGTTTTAGCTCGGCGTCTTTGTCGATTAAGCCTGCCATGGGGATTAGCACTTTCATCTGGCCGACGAGTGCGGTGGCGGATTCAGGTGCGTCATTGCCTGGTTTGAGCCAGGTGATGCTCTCTAATTTAGCAAGACTCAATAAGAAATATTCGTGTTTCTTGAGGTGCTGTTGATCTTGTTCGCTGCCGTCTTGCAGCATTATACTGAGGCGTTTGCCGGGTGAGATGTTGTAGCCGCTGCGAATTTTTCGCACGCCTAATACTAGGGTTTTGATCCAGTCGATTTCGCTAACGGCTTCTTTGTCGTTGACTAAATCGTTCGGCTGCGGATAAGGCTGTAGCATGATGGTTTCACCGTTAATATTTAATAATGGTGCAATGCGTTGCCATAGCTCTTCGGTGATGAAGGGTGTGATGGGGTGGAGTAAGCGCAGTATGTGCTCTAATACGGACAAGAGTGTGTGGCGGGTATGGGCTTTGCTGGCTTCGTCTACGTTTTCGTGGCCCAGGCCACCCTCTCTACCTGCGGCATTCACCTTGTCGTTGAGTAATGGTTTAGTCAGTTCTAAATACCAATCACAATATTCATCCCACACCATGGCATAAATGCCTTGTGCGGCGTGGTCGAAACGGTACTTACCGATTTGATCGGTAGTTTGCTCGACGCAGTCGCGTAATACGCTTTGCATCCAGCGATCGGCGATTGAGGCTTTGCTGTCGTCTCTGGCGATGGTTTGGCCTTCGCAGTTCATCATGACGTAACGTGTGGCGTTCCATAATTTGTTGCAGAAGTTACGGTAGCCTTCGATACGGCCCATATCAAATTTAATGTCGCGGCCGGTAGAGGCGAGGCTGGCAAAGGTGAAGCGTAGTGCGTCGGTGCCAAAGGCGGGGATGCCGTCGGCAAAGTCTTTGCGTGTGGCTTTTTCGATCTTGGGCGCCATCTCGGGTTGCATTAACCCTGCGGTGCGTTTGTTGACCAGTGTTTCGAGTTCGATACCGTCGATAAGATCAATGGGGTCTAATACGTTACCTTTTGATTTCGACATTTTCTGGCCGTGGTTATCACGTACCAGGCCATGGATATAGACTTCTTTAAACGGCACTTCGCCGGTAAACTTCAAGCCCATCATAATCATGCGGGCTACCCAGAAAAAGATAATGTCAAAGCCGGTGACGAGCACGTTGCCAGGGTAAAAGGTTTTGAGGTCTTCGGTTTGTTCTGGCCAACCTTGGGTTGAGAAGGGCCATAGGGCGGATGAAAACCAGGTGTCTAGCACATCGTCATCTTGTTTTAGTACGAGGTTATTATCTAGGGCATGTTTCTCACGTACTTCTTGTTCTGAACGTCCAACATAGACTTTGCCATCGGTATCGTACCAGGCGGGAATGCGGTGGCCCCACCATATTTGGCGTGAGATACACCAGTCCTGAATATTGCGCATCCATTCGAAGTAGGTGTTTTTCCAGTTATCCGGCACAAAGCGGACATCACCGTTTTCGACGGCGGCAATAGCAGGCTCGGCGAGTGGGCCGACTTTTACGTACCATTGATCGGTGAGATACGGTTCGATAACACTGCCTGATCGATCGCCACGTGGCACCATGAGTTTGTGTGGTTTGGTTTCTTCTAGTAGGTTTTGTTCTTCAAGCATGGCCAATACGGCTTTGCGTGCTTGATAACGTTCGATGCCGTGTAGTGATTCGGGGATGTCTTTTAACAGTTCGGCATGGGTGTTTTTATCTGCTGCCGACAGAATATGAGCGTTATCGTTAAAGATATTAATTAGGCCACCATTAATGAGCGTGCTGATCAATGGGTTGTCTTTGTGTCGTTGCCAAACTTCGTAATCGTTAAAGTCATGGGCGGGCGTGATTTTGACGCAACCGCTACCAAACTCAGGGTCAACATAATCGTCAGTAATGATAGGGATTAATCGATGGGTAATAGGCAGTTTGATGTTTTTACCAACGATATCTTTGTAACGCTCGTCGTCTGGATGTACGGCGACTGCGGCATCGCCGAGCATGGTTTCTGGCCGCGTGGTGGCGACAACTAAAAATTGATCGCTATCAGCGAGAGGGTAGCGGATATGCCAAAGGTGGCCGTTTTCTTCTTCTGAGATGACTTCAAGATCAGAAACGGCGGTATGTAAAACCGGATCCCAGTTAACCAGGCGTTTACCGCGATAAATTAAGTCTTCTTCATAGAGTCGAACAAAGACTTCTTTGACTGCTTCGGACATTCGGTCGTCCATGGTGAAACGCTCACGCGACCAGTCGAGTGATGAGCCCATGCGGCGCAGTTGTTGGGTGATTTCGCCACCGGATTTTTCTTTCCATTGCCAGACTTTTTCAATAAAAGCGTCGCGGCCAAGATCGTGGCGGCTTTTGCCTTCTAATCCTAACTGTCTTTCTACTACCATCTGTGTGGCGATACCGGCATGATCGCTGCCTGCTTGCCACAGGGTGTTATGACCTTGCATGCGGTGATAACGAATCAGTAGATCCATTAAGGTATCTTGAAAGGCGTGTCCCATGTGTAAGGTGCCGGTGACATTCGGCGGTGGAATCATGATGCTGTAGGCTTCTTTTTTATTGGTGCCTGCGCCGGAGGGTTTGAAATAGCCTTTTTCTTCCCAGGTCTTGTACCAATGGGTTTCAAGGCTTTCAGGTTGATATGTTTTTTCCATAGTATTGGGTCTGCTGTAGGTGTTATCGCTATTTTTATGTCAGCGATTTATAAAGAAATCTGATGGGTATCAGGTGTTATACCTTGATCGCGATAAAAACGGAAATGCTCGCGGCTGATTTGACGCAGTGTATCGGCATCGGCAACCACTTCGGCAACGCGGTCAAACTGTTTGTAAAACTTGGGTATACCTTGGCTCAGATTAATGAGCATGCCATAGCCGTCAGGCGCTACGTTGTTATAGCCAATGATTATCGGTGATTCTGGTTTTGATTCGCTTAGGGGGTCGGCGCATAATTCGTGAGGGACAAAGCTATCTTGCCTAAAGGTCCACAGTAGCTCATCAAGCTGTTGTGCTTCGACGCCATTATTAACATGAATGTAGATACGATGCTTTAGCTTATAGGCTTTTTCTGCCAGGCGGCAGGTATAGCGTGTGTGTCCGCTTTCTCCGCCGCCGGAGAGTATGTAAAAATCAACTTTCATTATATTGCTGTGTTACGTGTTTTGCGCGCAACGGTCGATTAAATATTGTGTTAGCAATGGCACGGGGCGCCCTGTAGCGCCTTTATTGCCATTACTGAGCCAAGCTGTGCCGGCGATATCTAAATGTGCCCAGCGCATTTTTTTGGTGAAACGGGCTAGAAAGCAGGCAGCAGTGATTGTGCCGGCTGTGCGGCCACCGATGTTTTGCATGTCGGCGAAGGGGCTATTGATTTGCTCGTCATATTCGGGGCTCATTGGCAGTTCCCAAATTTTGTCGTCGCTGGTTTTGCTGGCATGCATCAATTCGTTAGTTAAGCTTGAGTTGTTGCTGATAACGGCTGACATGTGATGACCCAGTGCAACCAGGCAGGCACCGGTGAGTGTGGCAATGTCGATAATTGATGCAGGTTCAAAACGCTCGGCATAGGTGAGGGCGTCGCAAAGAATTAACCGGCCTTCGGCATCGGTATTTAATACTTCAATGGTTTGGCCAGACATGCTGGTGACGATATCGCCAGGTTTTGTCGCGGTGCTGCTTGGCATATTCTCGACTGCGGGGATAATACCAACGAGGTTGATGGGCAGCTTCATGTCGGCGACGGCGCTGACGGTACCAAAGACGCTGGCAGCACCGCACATGTCGTATTTCATTTCGTCCATGGCAGCGGCGGGTTTAATGGATATGCCACCGGTATCGAACGTAACCCCTTTACCTACGAGGACATGGGGTTTTTCTTTTTTTGCTCCGCTGTATTTGAAGACAATGAGCTTGGCGGGCTCTTTGGAGCCACGTGTCACGGAGAGCAAGGAACCCATGCCGAGCTTTTCCATTTGGTTTTCGTTAAGGATTTCTACACTCAGATTGCGATGGCGTTTAGCCAGGGTGAGTGCCTCTTGCTCAAGGTAGCTTGGTGTGCAGACGTTGGCGGGGTGGTTGCCAAGGTTTTTGGTCAGCTCTACGCCGTTGGCTATAGCAAGGCCGTCCGCAACGGCTTTCTCACCTGCTGCGAGCTCACGACGGCTGGGTACGGTAACGATAATTTTACGTAGTGGGCGCTTGGGCTCGATGTTGGTGGTTTTGTAATCAGTAAAGCGATAGCTGATGGCGCGCGCTGTTTCGACAGTTTGGCGAATCTTCCAATAGCTGTCACGACCTTTTATATTGAGCTCGGATAAATAGGAGATCGCTTCGGTGGCGCCACTGCTTTGCAGGGCTTTGACTGTTGCGGTAATGATTTTACAAAACTGTCGCTCGTTGAGATCACGATCACGGCCGCAGCCGACGAGTAATATGCGATCACATAGCGTGTTTTCGACGCTGTGAAGAAATAGGGTTTGACCGATATCGCCGTCGAGGTCGCCGCGTCGCAGAATGTTAGAAATGTATCCGCCGCTGGCTTCGTCGAGGAGCGCTGCTGCGGTAGATAAACGTCTTGTTTTACTGACGCCGACGACAACGCAGGCGCTACGTTGTTTTTCTGGGTGGCCACTTTTTACAATAAAATCCATAGTTTCGTGCCTCTGAGCAGTTTGTTGCAATGAGAATGCGTTAAATTGGTTTAACAAATTTTTTGATCCAGGCTATTAGTTCCTTTTCAATCAATAGCCTAGCGACTTTTTTGTTAAAACATGTGAGAATAGTGTGTATAGCTTAATTATTGGCTTTTTCTGCAAAAATGACAACACATCACTCTACAGGTCGCTATGACGCTTGACCGCTACCTACGCAAAGAGGTGTTGGCTAATTTACTTGGCGTGTTGACGGTTTTGTTGTTGATATTTCTGGGTAATCGGTTTGTTCGCTTTTTGGGTGATGCGCTTGACGGCAAGTTGCCTCATGACACTATTCTTACCGTTTTAATGCTTAAGTTGGTCAGTGCGCTGGTGGTCATTGTGCCGCTGGCACTTTATTTGGCGGTGCTTTTAGGCTTTGGCCGATTTTATCGTGACAATGAAATGACCGCGATGCTGGCTTCTGGCGTCAGTCCATTACGCATGGCTAAGGGTTTGTTGTGGCTGGTGTTGCCGATTGCCTTGGTGATTGGTTTTTTATCATTGCAGTTATCACCTTGGGCAGAAGAGCAGGTTGAGCGTATTCACGATGAGGTGCAGTCACGCACCGAGTTGCGTGGCCTTAGCGCCGGCCGTTTTATCGAAGATAAAACGGGTAATGGTGTTCTCTATATTGACCACATCGATGATGATTCGGCGATAATGCGTAATGTGTTTGCGCAATGGCGCAAAGACGGTCGTTTAGCTACCGTGACGGCGAAGCGTGGCTATGTTAAAGAAGATGAGGCCTATGGCGCACGTTATCTTGTGCTTGAAGAAGGCTACCGTTACGAAGGGGAGCCGGGCGCTGTCGGTTTTCGCATAATTCACTTTCAGCGGCATACCATTTATCTTGAGGCGCGACCGATCAAAGTGAGTCATCGCCGCGATAAAGCTTTATCAACAATGGATTTATTACGATTGGATTCATTGTCTGCCAGTGCTGAATTTCAGCGTCGTTTGTCTATGCCTATTGCAACAATTTTATTGGCGTTGTTGGCGCTTCCTCTTAGTAAAGTGTCGCCAAGGCAGGGTAGGTATTCTCGGTTATTGTTGGCCATTCTTGTTTATGCGGTATATAGCAACATGCTAACCGTGGCGCAGTCTTGGGTGAGTCGCGATGTTATTCCTGTTGGGTTGGGTCTGTGGTGGGTGCATGGCATTGTTCTGGTCATTGTCACGTTCTTATTTGCGCGCATGAGCGGTGTACGCTTGCGACCTGATAAGCAGATAAGAGAATGATGTTAATCGATCGTTATATTGCACGCAGTATCGCTTGGAGTAGCGTATTTGTTACGCTAATTTTGCTCACTTTGTTTGTCTTTATCGATTTTATTGGTGAGCTTGGTGATGCTGGAAAGGGTGACTATGGGGTTGTGCAAGCGCTGATTTATGTTGTGCTGAGGCTGCCAGAGTTGTTATATCAATTATTTCCTGTGTTGGCATTGCTGGGCACCTTAGTTGGCTTGGCTTTGCTTGCTAATCATGGTGAGTTAATCGCTATGCGTGCTGCGGGTGTGTCGTTGTGGCGTATTCTTGGCTCTGTCAGCATGATTGGTTTGGTACTTGTTGTGCTGTCTTTTGTTGTGGGTGAATGGTTGGCACCGAAGTCTGGTGTGTTTGCTGAGCAATACAAATCGCGTTTGCAGAAGGGTGATGAGTCGTTCATGAAAATCGATAATGGTTCTTGGTTGCGTGATAAAAACCATTTTATCTATGTCGAGGGATTGGCCGCTGATGGTAAGCCAGGTGGAGTGCGTATTTGGACTGTCGATGACGAGAGTTTGGAGATAACTCAATCTTTGTATGCTGAGACCGCAGTGCCGTTGGCGCAAGGTTGGCAACTGAGTAATGTAGAGAGGATAACGTTGTCGATGTCAGGGATGGATCGCGAGCGTGTTCGCATGATGTCGTGGGATGATTTTCCGACGCAGTCGTTATTGGCTGCGGCGTCGACTAAGCCAGAAGAGCTGTCTGTAGTTGAATTGTTTCGCTATGTGAATTATCTCCACAGCAATGGTATTGAGGCACTGTCTTATGAGCAGACGCTGTATTCAAAGATGGTTGCGCCGTTGACAGTCGCTGTCATGGTGTTGCTCGCATTTCCGTTTGTTTTTGGTTCTTTACGGAGCGCGGGGATTGGTCATTATGTTTTTATTGGTGCATGTATTGGCATAGGGTTTCATTTGCTTAATGAGTTGTTGCGCTACGGTGGTTTGGTTTACGGTTTGCCGCCACTCTTGAGTGCGCTGGCACCGACAGTTCTTTTCTTTACGATTGCGCTATTTTCACTACGACGTATCTTTTGACGTCTATTTTGCTCTGAAGTCATAGACGCTTAGCTTCAGGTCTTGATTTGCCTGCCGAAACAGTAGTTTGAGCATGATTATGGCACCGAGACTCCGAAGTAAATGATTTTATATGAAGAAGTGGCTGATTTTCCCGTTTTTGCGGATTTTACGCGTGAGCAGGTTGATCAGCTATTGTTATGCGCCACGGAAACGCAATACGAAAAAGGCTCGGTATTGATTCGTGAATCGGGCACATCGTCCGATGTTTACGTCGTGATGGACGGTCGCGTTGATGTTGAAATTCAATCCTATGCGCGCTCACCTTTAAATAGAGGCAACAAACGATTGGCTTTGTTGCGTGCTGGCGATATTGTTGGCGAGATGTCTTATATTGAGCAGCGTCGTCGTGCTGCAAAGGTGTCTGCCTTTGATGATGTGCGTGTTCTCTGTATTGCAAAAGAAGACCTTGATGTGCTTTTTGAGCGAGAGCCTCAATTGGGATTCCTGTTTATGCGTAATATTGCCCGCATTATTTCTCAGCGACTTACCGAGCTCAACTTTTTATGGCGTGACGATGTTTAATCTATCTTCTTTGCCATTGGATATCTCATCTAAAATAACATCTCTTTAAGCCACATGCTTCGCCGCATTGCGGTAGTATGATTGTGTTTAAAAATACGCGTAGGTTTGTCTATGTATTGGCTTTTTGGTGTAATAACCGGTGCGGTAGTGCTGCTGCTCGTGGTGCTAACCGTTATCAATTTTAGACGTTATACCTGGCTGATTGCTGTCATATTTGCTTTATTGGTTGCACTGATCAGTGTGTTATATCTGCGTGATAGTGACGAGTCGACTGCGCGAGATGCCTTTAGTCTGGACGATGTTGCTCTCAGCAAGGCCGAGCTTCGCCCGTCACACGGGAGTTATTACCAATTTTCAGTGAGTGTTGAAAATTTATCGATTAATCACCAACTTGCTGCTATCGAAGTCTTGATTGAGTTATTGGATTGTGTTGGTAAGGTCGCAGACAAACAGTGTGAGGTGGTTGAGGCCAGCGAAAAACGGATTAATTTGCGTCTTCTTGCGGGAAACTCTAAGCGTATAGAAGCCTATGTTCCTTTCTCAAATATTGCTGTTGAGCGCACTGCTGACCAGTGGCGGTATACCCTCATCCGTGGTGTTGGACGCTAGTGTAGTGTCCTGAATCACCATTCTATTCAGGACACTACACTCGATTTTTCATTCTGTTTAGCACCCTGGCATCCCTCTAAGACTCTGATCGCATTGATCCTACGGTTTATCCCTGATATTTAAATAAAGTCCCTAACTTTGCTTAAAGTTGTCGCGCTAATCGCCGTTAAAGGTGTTGGGAGTATCAGTCCCTATAGTCATTAACGAACCCGACAGGAGAGGATGATGTCAAAGTTAATGAAGTCAATTGATGAGCGTACTAGGCTAGCAGGTGCGAACCGCTTAGAGATATTGCTTTTCAGTTTGGGTAAAGATAAAAACACGAACCGGTCAGAAGTCTACGGTATCAACGTATTTAAGGTGCGTGAAGTAATGCGTGTGCCAGATATCACTCATGCGCCGGATGTGCCGAATGCCGTTGAGGGTATGGTGAGCTTGCGTGGCAGTATGATTCCGGTCATCAATTTGGCAAAATTCTGTAATATTGAGCCAGAGACTCCACCAGAAATTTTAATTATTACTGAGTACAATAAATTCACCCAAGCGGTGTTAGTGCACTCCGTAGAAAGTATTTTGCGTCTGGAATGGACTCAGGTCAAAGTGCCACCGCCGATGATGGCTAATCGTATGGGGGGGTTGATTACCGCGGTTACTGAGCTTAAAGATTCGCGTATTGTCATGATTCTTGACGTTGAAAAAGTCTTGGCAGATACCGGCGACTTTGGTAATGACCCATCCATTTATGATGGTATTGAGCCGATAGACACTGAGGCGACGGTATTGTTTGCCGACGACTCTGTTGTGGCACGTAAGCAGATTGAAACCTGCTTTGGTAAGCTGGGCATTAAACATATTAGCGCTAAAAATGGGAAAGAAGCATGGCATCTGCTTGAAGAGCTAGCCAAGCGTGCTCAACGTAATGATAAGGCGGTGATAGATTACATCGCTGCAGTACTAACGGATGTGGAAATGCCTGAAATGGATGGTTATGTCTTGACTAAGAAAATCAAGGCCGACCCTCGCTTTGCAGGGATTCCGGTAGTGATGCATTCGTCATTGTCGGCTGAAGCGAACAAGTCGATTGGCCGTGCGGTTGGCGCTGATCATTACGTGCCGAAATTTGATCCAACTGAGTTGGCGGGTGTGTTTCGACCATTGCTCGCTACGTGGGACGAAATGCAAGCCAAGGAAAATCTTCAGGATAATTCAGATAGTTCTGCTGCGTAGATAATCTATTGTCATAATTGTTGTGCGAGGGTTGTGGTAATAACAGAATATAGTGGCACTTGAATTGTGATGGAAGATAAATGGATTAATTGGTTTTTATCATAGACAGCAGATAAAAAATAGTATGCCATTAGGCGCAAAAAAAATGGATCATTTAGCGCCGAATAACACCTTGAGTGAAGGGTCGGATCATGGAATGGCTGATCTTCGCACTAGTCAGCCAGATCCCTATGCCGGTCATTTAGCTAAGGCTAACGATGACGGCGGCGTTATTTCTACCGAAGACATTTTTGACGGCCGCGGTCAGCTATTGATTCGTCGGCACTCAGCGATTGATGCGCGTTGTGCTCAGCGCTTGTTGCAGCATCGTTTGCAACGACCATTGGAAGATCAAGTTCAAGTTAAGAACGTATTAACTAATGCTGATTTCTTGGTTGAATACTCACATTTTCTTCAATCACATCGTGATATTTTTTCGGCGCAACGACACCTACGTTTTACGCGAGAGCTTGAGCAGTTAATAGGGGGTATGCGTTTGCCATCAGTCGTGGCGCAAAAGATGACAGTAATGAAACTGTGTTTACCTGAGCAGTTTCAAAAAGCATTGTTTAGTTCTTGGTTAGCCGCATTGATTGCACGCGAAATGTCTTTGGATAAAGAGGATATCTACGCGGCCTTTATTGCGGGTTTAATCCACGACATAGGCTTTCTCCATATCTCGTCAGAGATTTTAAATAAGAAAGGTGAAGCAAGCGTTAGTGATTGGCGCGCGATTCAGAGCCATGTTGTGATCGGGCAAATGGTATTAAAGGGCTATCCCGAATTGCCGGATTCTGTTGCCAGGTCAGTGTTAGAGCATCATGAACGTTGTGATGGCACGGGTTATCCCGCTGCAAGAGATGAAAATAATTTATCGATCATCGGGCAAATTGTCGCTATGTCCGATGCGTTACAAGCATTACGCATGGGAGTTTTCGCCAAGACTGGGCGTAATTTACGTGATGTCTTACCTTTTTTGCGTTTGAACTCAAACACTCATTTTTATGGCATCTATCGCGTGACGGTGGATATTATTCGAAAGTCTGGTCTTGAACCGACACCAGTTGCGCATCCTCAAGGTAATTCTCAGTATGTTCCCCTATTAGTAAGGCGTATTGACTATCTAAAGCAAGCTGTTAATTCAATGAAGCAGATCGCTAAGGTTTTGGGGGAAATCGAAGGTGGGCCCAAGGGCCGTGTTTCCATACGTACATTTGATCAGGTATTAAACGGTATTATCACGTCGGGCATGGCGCGTGATGAATTGCTCGGGTGGATTGAGTTGATTGATGACAATATTGACGATTCTGTTTTGTTGGAGATTAACGAAATCGAGCTGATGCAGAACGAATTAATATGGCAGATAGGAAGTGCTCAACGTACATTTAGTGCTTTTCTCGAGCGAGAATGTAATGTTGACAGTCAGATGCAGGCGACGCTGCGCATGCATAACGATCAGCTGCGTGAGTCGTTAGAGAAGTTACGTCAACGCTAGGGAATCTCTGATGTGTCATGGTCCGGTGTCTAACTCAGCAAATGCTACTGCATTGCTTCAGGGTGCACCCCGCAGGAAGTACTCTTGGGGTGCGATTTGCGCCTCGATCTGAAAGACTTTATTTCATCATCCATTCAGCCCAGAATTAATCAGAGGGTTCCTGGTTTTATCGCAGTTTTGCTTGCTAGTGGGTAGGCTTTTTTGTCTTTCTCGCCTATTTTTCTAAATTGCATATTAGTGCTAAATCGGCGATGATATGGAATGCAAATTTGGCTCGATAGCGATAGTGTTAACGTTGCTGACTTAGATTGCCATGATTATTAACTGAGGAGATGCACATATGAGAACCACCAACGTAGCTATTGCTATAGCCGCATTATTATTAGGGGCCTGTGGTAATAACGAGATTGAAGTGGATAAATCGCGCCCGATTAGCAGTTTGCCGTCAACACCGTCTACTGTTATGGAGTCCATGAGTGGCAAAGAGCAAGGTGATCAGGCAACCGGCAGCGCTATGGATGCAGCAAAAAATACCATAGATAAGGCGACCGACACAGCGAAAGAAATGACTGGTGATTCCATGGGGAAAGCGGATGAAATGGTGGCTGACGCTGACATGATGGATAAAGCCAAAGAGATGACTGAAGACAGTGGCGTTATGGATAAAGCGGATGAAATGGTGGCTGACGCTGGTGCTGCTGACGTGATGGATAAGGCTAAAGAGATGGCCGGTTCATCAGAAGGCTCAGACCCTATGAAAGAGGCAATGGATGACGCGCATTCAATGTTTGGCGCTGGTGCTGCCGAAGAAGCTGTTGAAGAGGCACCTGTAGTGATGGCCGCAGTGAGTATGGAAGACGGCACAGCATTGGCTAAAAAGAGTGGTTGCTTTGCTTGCCATTCAATCGACCGCAAGATTTTAGGGCCAGGATGGAAGGACGTTGCGGCGAAGTATGCGGGCGACAAGGCTGCGGGTAAGGCGCATTTGCTGAATAAGGTTGCCAAGGGTGGTAAAGGCGTGTGGACAGAGATTACAGGTGGTGCTGCAATGCCTCCTTACTCTCCACGTGTCAGTGATGAAAACATTGAAATATTGGTAGATTTCATTATCGGTTTGTAAGCCGATAAGTCATCGACAAAAAGCCGAGCAGGTTTTTCTGCTCGGCTTTTTTATTGCCCGTTGATAAGGAATGTCTCTTATTAATATCGGGATAAACACTAGGGGGCGTTCTCAATTACCTGAGTGAGTATGATTCTGAGGCTTTTTTGTGCTGGCAAGGCGCGGTGAGGCGCCCCCCAAGAGTACTTCCTCAGCAATGCTACCGCATTGCCTCAGGGCGTAATGGCCTGCTATTACGTGTGTCCTGAGTGATTGGCGGCAGCCCATCACGAGGAAGTGTACCCCCAAGGGGGTATTGCTACGCGCCCTTGGGGTGCGATTCGCACCTTAAAGCTGGATATTTTAGATCACAATCTACTTCGTCCAGAATAAATCAGAGGCTCCCTGGTTAATGTGGGTGATGATTAGACTGCTTTTCTTTGAATTTTATCACTTGACGATCTAACTTATCGATTAAGCCGTCAAT
>NVRQ02000160.1 GCA_002400905.2 Gammaproteobacteria bacterium
GATGCCTGCGCCTGCGTCAGGTAGGACGAGAAGTCGCTCGCGTTCAGCGGATGGCGCACGCTGCCCTTCACGGTGCCGCCGCTGGCCTGCACCACGTCGATGCTGGCCTTCTCTAGCGAGTAGCCGAAGGCATAGTCCGCGGTCACGAAATACCAGCTCTTGCCGCCCTGCTCCACCATGGCCGTCGCCGTGCCGCGCGCCTGGGCCGAGGTGCTGTAGGTGTAGCGCACGAGGTAGGGCTGGCAGGCTTCTTCCGTCAGGCTGTCGGCGCCCGCGCCGGCGGAGATGAAGACCTTATAGGACCACTATCCCTGCGAGGACGCGCCTTGCTGCTTGCGTCTATCTCTGCATTCAGTATGAAACACTACACTAGTAATGCACTAGACAAACTTTCGGTACTAGTCACGCGACCCGCACACCAGGCTGAAGGCTTTTGCCACTTAATTGAAAATGCCAGTGGCACAGCAATACGCTTTCCCGTTATTGCCATTGAACCCATTGACAACAATGCCAACCTCAATCAGCAACTCGCCGAAATCGATCAATACGATATCGCTATTTTTATCAGTGCTAATGCCGTCAAATACGCTGTGCCGCATTGGCCCGATGGCCTACCCAGTAACCTTAACATCGCAGCGGTGGGCAGTAAAACGGCTGCAAGTTTGCGTGTTCAAGGCATTGCTGTCAGTTTACTGCCTAAACACAGCTTTAATTCCGAAGCATTGCTTGAATTACCCCAATTACACACGGTGCAAGGCAAAAAAATTGCCATCATTCGCGGTGTTGGCGGACGTGATTTAATGGCCGACATCTTACGTCAACGTGGTGCAGCGGTTCGTTATATTGAGGTCTACCACCGCGCACTACCCAAACAACATCTATCAGTGGTTAATATTCAGCAAAACTGCGATATCATTGCCGTAACAAGCCAACAAGGACTGCGCAACTTGATAACACTGTGTGACAATAAGGAATGGTTATTTAACACAGCCTTAGCAAGCAATAGTCAGCGCACTGCTGACCTTGCCCGTGAACTGGGTTTTGCTGGCGACATTATTACCAGCTTAGAACCCAGTGATGAAGCAATGGGCGCCGTCATCGCAAGCTGGTGGCAGCGTAACAATCAGGTGAGGCCATAAGTGTGAGCAATAACAAAGAACATAACGATCCAGTAACCAGTGACAGCGCCGCGAAAGCAGCAGAAGCAAGCACTGATGACCAAGAGCAAATCGTGACAACAGAAACCGTAACAGACAACAAATCAAAGCAAGGTGGCTCCCTTCCAACCCTCATTGCAGTCATCGCCTTACTCATTGCTCTCGCGGCTGCAGGCGGCGCAGGGTGGTTGTGGCAGCAATTACAACAAAGCAAACACGCACTGAGCCAAACTATCAGCGAACAGAGTCAGTCCAGCCAAAGCAAAAGTAATCAGCTGCAAAGTGATATAAACCTACTAGGTGAACATCTCAGCTCGGTTAGCAGTGAGCTTGATAGCAAACTCAGTGCGCAAAATGATGATCTCACTGCATTAGCATCAGAAATAAAAACTGCTGCGTCGAATACTGAGCACGTTGCAGAAACCATCACAGCCTTACATAGCAAACTAAACATCAATCCTAAAACCGGCTGGCTGATTGCTGAAGCAGAATACCTGCTATCAATCGCCAATCAACAACTGCAACTCGTCGGTAACGTAGAGAGCAGCATTGTCGCCTTACGCAGTGCCGACCAACGCCTACGTGAAAGCGGCGACCCAAGCGTGCTTGACGTGCGTTCAATCATTGCCGATGAAATCACCCAATTAAAATCCGTGCACGTTACCGATATCGCTGGCGCCGCACTCACTTTGGCTAGCATGCAAGCACGTGTCGATGACCTCTCACTGGCAGGTCAGAATCACGCACCAACAAAAACTGCCACTAAAGAACTAGACAGCACAAAAGAAGACAAGGCCAACGAAGGCTGGCGCGGCGCACTGGATACCGCATGGCACGCGGTTAAAGACCTCGTCGTGATCCGAGAGCGTGGCGATAGCGATGCAAATGAACCATTACTTACGCCCGATCAACGCGCACTTATCTATCAAAACCTGCGTCTTAAATTAGAAAGCGCACGGCTATCACTGATACAAGGCGATGCAACGACCTATAGACAAAGCCTTGATATTACTCATGATTGGCTGCTTGAATACTTTGACGACAATGCCAAGCGAACAGCCGTTAATGAAACAATTGATGAGTTAGGTCGAATCAAGCTCTCAGAAAAAATGCCCGACATTTCTGCTTCACTTAAGGCATTACGTACTTGGCAACATCAGCAAAATAACACCGCGGAATAATTATGAAGCTGCTAATTTACGTGTTAATTACACTGGCTGCCGGTGTTGGTATTGCGCTCATTGCCAAAGATGATCCAGGCCATGTCGTGCTCAGCATTCAAAACTATACAATTGAAACTAGCGTTGTCGTGTTACTCGTTGTCACAACAATTTGCTTTGTCATACTCTATGTTATCTTTCGCCTGCTAGGCATCGCGCGCAAAGCACCAAAGAAAATCTCGCGCTGGTCGAAAAATAGACAACACAACAAAGCAAATCAATGCATGGTTCGCGGTATGATCGCCCTGAATTCAGGTCAATGGGAAAACGCCGAACAGCTATTGTTAAGCCATGTTAATGACTGTGACAAACCGGCGCTCAACTATATTTCCGCTGCACGCGCCGCTCAGCAACAAGGCGCCCATGAGCGTCGAGATCACTACCTTAAACTTGCTCATCAACTTGATCCGTCTGTCGATATGACCATCGGTATTACTCAAGCAGAACTACAACTTAATCAAGGGCAGTATGAACAAGCTCTCGCCACCTTAAAGCGACTGCATGCCGAAGCACCAAAAAATTCCTTAATCATAAAATTATTAGCCCGCCTCTATATTGAACTGAAAGACTGGGAACGATTAGTCGAATTATTGCCGCTGGCAAGAAAATATCAAGCCATGCCCACCAAAGAATCCAATCAATGGCAAAAGGAAGCATACAAACAATTATTAATGAGCGCCGGCAACACCAGTGATATCAAACACCTCAA
>NVRQ02000161.1 GCA_002400905.2 Gammaproteobacteria bacterium
CTTAGTCCTTGTCAAGTGCTGTAACGCCGTGGCGGAACACCACAGTAACGCCCGAAGGGTTGGCCTGTCAGCGTTCATGGCGGCGTTCCACCTCTTGCTAAGGACTAAGGCCATTAGCGGCGAGGCGCGTCTTGCACCCCGAGGGCACGTTGCCCTGAACGCTGACAGGCCAACTGTATCCATCAATATAGCCTTGTTGGAGTACCAGCGAGAGTAGTTTATGACCAATGCCTCAAATAGTGGCGACCACCTTGGTCAACGTCTTGTCTTCGAAGAGAGTCTCCCTCTAAGTTATAAAGTAGTAGAGATGTTGCCGCAAGGTAATGAACATGTGGCACTACAAATTAGTAACGAAGAAACACTTCACGCCATTATGATGGTCGAAGATACTCCAAAAGAGAACTCTGATGATAGCAATGTAGATG
The DNA here is from genome assembly GCA_002400905.2 of Gammaproteobacteria bacterium. Taxonomy (GTDB): domain Bacteria; phylum Pseudomonadota; class Gammaproteobacteria. The sequence goes on from NVRQ02000161.1 coordinate 426, forward strand.
CTCAAGATATTCTTCGTTTGGAATATAAGATTAATGTCATGTTTGAATTACTTGTTGGTTTGTATCAACGAGAAGCCGAGCTGCCGCTATCGACTCATATCATACTGCGTTCTGACGCAATACAATGGCATAACACTGATTCGCTTGAGATAGGCAGCAATGTGTTAGTTGATTTGTACATGAGCCGTAAATACCCCAAGCCATTAGTTCTGGCCGGAACCGTGACTTCGGTAAGCACCGAACTACCCTCATTATTGACGATGACATTTGCCGATGCTGTTAGTGAACGCATTCGTGATTGGATTGATAAATTTATATTTCGCCATCATCGTCGCTCAGTAGCTTTGGCTCGCCGGCAACTGAGTGGCTCGGACTAAGCGTTTACTTTAGTAATATAGGCACTCTTGACACCGGGTTGGATGTCAGAATTTTGACATTCATCGATTTCAGTGGTTAACTAGGGATCTAGGTTTAAGAAGAATACTACAGCCTAGCCACTAGAACGCTGAAATCGGGGGGTATTGAGCGGTGTCTTTATCCAGTGTATTTGTTGTTGAGTCTGATAGTGCTCGTAAACAAATGATCAAGCAAACGCTTGAGTTTGTCGGCTGCGACTCTGTTGCAGTGTGTGAAAAAAGTGATTGGCCAGCTGAGTTTAACGCTGCGTCAGCTCAAGTCATTTTGCTCGGGCCATCTATTGCTGATCATAGTGGCTTTCTCGATAAAGCCAATGATTCTGCTGAAGGTGTACCGGTTATTGTGCTTGCCGATATAGACGGTGAGCGTAGCCCTAGTCCTGAAGTTATGCGTCGCGTTCTTACGGTGGTTAGTTTCCCTTTGAAATTTGCCCAGCTTAATGAAGCGTTATTGCAGGCAGAGTTGTTTCTCGAGAGCAAGCAAAAGCCTAACGGTAAGCGTACGCCCGAGTTATTTCGTAGTTTGGTTGGCAATAGTCGTAAAGTACGTTTGATTCGTGACCAGATTGACCAGGTTGCTAAGACAGATGCGAACGTGTTGATTCTTGGTGAATCTGGCACTGGAAAAGAAGTTGTTGCGCGTAACTTGCATTACCATTCTTCTCGTCGTGATGAACCTTTTGTGCCGATCAATTGTGGCGCGATACCCACAGATTTATTAGAGAGTGAGCTTTTCGGGCATGAAAAAGGCGCTTTTACTGGCGCAATTAGTGCGCGCCGAGGTCGCTTTGAAGTTGCTGATGGTGGCACCTTATTTTTAGATGAGATTGGCGATATGAGTACGCACATGCAGGTGAAATTGCTGCGTGTGTTGCAAGAACGCACCTATGAGCGTATCGGCAGCAATAAAACCATGATGGCTGACGTGCGCATTATCGCCGCGACGCATCGTAATCTTGAAGAAGCGATTACTGAGGGTCATTTTCGCGAAGATTTATATTATAGGCTTAATGTATTTCCTATTGAAATGCCACCGTTGCGCGAGCGTAAAGATGATATCTCGCTATTAATAAATGAAATTATTACACGCTTAGAGCATGAAAAGCGCGGCTCAGTGCGGTTGACACCTGCTACCGTTATAGCGCTGACTGAGTACGCATGGCCAGGGAATGTACGCGAATTAGCGAACTTGATCGAACGTATGGTAATTATGCATCCCTTTGGTGTTGTCGATGTGGCTGATCTACCTGAAAAGTACCGCGTGCATGCTAGCGAGATTTTACTACCCATTGGTGTAAGCTCTTCCGAGCCTGATTCGATTATGCTTGATGGCGATGAAATGCCACGCCTACCGCGTGAGGGTATTGATTTAAAAACGCACCTTAATATGATGGAGCGTCATCTTATCTTGCAAGCGTTAGAAGATAGCGGTGGTGTTGTCGCGCATGCGGCGAACCGACTTAAATTACGGCGTACAACCTTGGTTGAGAAACTGCGTAAGTATGGTCTTCAGCGTGCTGAAGAAACGACATAAATTTGACGCTACATTTTTTTACCCTACCTTTAACGTACTGATAGTTAATAAGAATACTTAGAAGGATACACGGCATACTTCTTGCTCAATAGCTTAAGAAATCTATAAAAGGCTATTGATAATAATGAGCAAGATGCGATGCGAGCAGAAGTTTTAGAGCCAGCGCTGGCCCACAGTCAGGCGTATTTACTTGCGACACCGACCTACGCCGATTCGAGTATCTCTGTCAGCGATGAAGCACCCGTCGCCTATTTGACACGTTTACTCGATGCGTTACCTGCGGGCGTTATTGTTCTCGACGCTAAAGGTTTTGTTGAGCGCAGCAATATTGTGGCATGTGACCTGTTGGGTGAGCCGCTAGTTGGGCAGCCGTGGTATGACGTTATTCGTCGCTGTTTTGAAAGCGGGTCGAGTGATTCAGACTATTTGCGTATTAAAGGCGGTCGCTATGTCAGCATAGCGACTAAGCCACTTGATGGTTTACCCGGTCAAGTATTGCTCATCTCTGATGTTACCGAAAAATACCGTTTACAAGACCGATTGCGTTGTTATAAACGGCTCTCGACAATGGGTGAAGTCGCAGCCTCGCTTGCGCATCAAATTCGCACACCTTTATCCTCAGCATTACTCTACGCAACAAATCTACAATCGGTAGATTGCGACAAAAAAACGCGCGAATCGTTTTTAGATAAAGTAGTTTCTCGCCTCAATCATCTGGACAATCTCGTTAATAGTTTATTGATGTTTGCTGGTAAAGGACGCTTTACCGTCAAGCATATTGCTATTGATACCTTACACAATGAATTAGTAAGTGGTATTGACACGCAAGTGAATACATCAGCGTGTGATATTAATCATATTAATCACTGCTCGGATGCGGTGGTTATGGGTAATCAAGCAGCCTTATTGAGCGCCATACAAAATATTATTATTAATGCAGTACAGGTTTGTACTGATAATGGGAAAATTAATATTGTTTTTGATCACGCTCTGGACACTGCTGGCCGCGATTGTATTCAAATAAAAATTCAAGACAATGGGCCAGGGATCAATAGCGAGGCGTTGCAAGAAATATTCAAACCTTTTTATACGACAAAAAAAAATGGGACTGGACTGGGCCTTGCTGTGGTGAATGATGTGATTAAAGCTCATAGCGGTGAAATTAATGTTAGTTCTGAGCTGGGCATAGGCACTGAGTTTATTATTAATTTGCCTTCTGTAAATATTAAAAATCAACGTAATGGGAAAAATAGGTGATCGATATGAATCAATCAACCGTACTTGTAGTTGAAGATGATAGTGACTTACGGGAAGCTCTGTGCGATACGCTTAGGTTGGCAGGTTATGAAGTCGAATCAGCTTGGGATGGTCGCTCGGCACTGGAAATTGTCAATCAACGTAAGGATGACCTTGGCTTAATTATTAGTGACATTCAGATGACACCGATGGATGGCGTATCGTTACTTAAGCGGGTACGACGTGTTTGTGCAGATATCCCCGTTTTGCTTATGACGGCATACGGGACTATTGAGCAGGCGGTGTCAACCTTACGTGAAGGTGCAGCGGATTATATGGTGAAGCCGTTTGAAGCTAAAGTGCTCGTGAGTATGGTGAGTCGCTATATTATCCAGCATGACGACACGTCAGATTTTATCTGTGCCGCAGTGTCCAGTAAAAAACTTGCTACCTTAGCGCGACGTGTTGCGCTAAGTGATGCGACTGTTTTAATTAGCGGTGAAAGTGGCACTGGTAAAGAAGTGATAGCGCGTTATATTCATGATAATTCAGCGCGCAATAAAGGTGTATTTGTCGCCATTAACTGTGCGGCCATCCCCGACAACATGTTAGAAGCGACATTGTTTGGTTATGAAAAGGGCGCTTTTACTGGTGCTTACAATGCCTCGCCAGGGAAGTTCGAGCAAGCGCAAGGTGGCACGTTATTACTGGATGAAATTTCAGAAATGAACATCTCTTTGCAAGCAAAAATATTAAGAGTTTTACAAGAGCGTGAAGTTGAACGCTTAGGTGGCAATAAGTTGATAGAGCTTGATGTTCGTGTCTTGGCAACGACAAATAGGAATCTAGCTGCCGAAGTTAAAAGTAATCGCTTCCGTGAAGATTTATTTTATCGCCTCAATGTATTTCCATTACAAATTGGCGCCTTACGCGAACGTAAGGAGGACATTCTTCCGCTTGCTGTAAGCTTTATTGAGCGTATTGCGATACAACAATCACAAGCCATACCTGTGTTAACTAAGTCAGCTGAGGAGCATTTACTTAGTCATCCTTGGCCGGGCAACGTGCGTGAATTAGACAATGTCATTCAACGTGCAATGATATTGCAGCTTGGCGATGAAATTGAAGAAGACGATTTACAATTGACTTCATTTAATGGCTTTGAGACAAGCATCATGAGCAGTGTTGAGCAAACCCATGTTGATGCAGACAACTTGGCGCAAGACATGCTGGGGCATGAGCATAATCTCATCCTTGATGCATTGAGTAACGGTAACCGTAAACAAGCAGCAGAAAAATTGGGTATTAGCCAACGTACATTACGTTATAAATTAGCCAAAATGCGTGATTCTGGCATTGAAGTGCCACGACGCGCAGTATTGGTTTAATGATTTATTGCAACGATAATAATAAATTGCATAGAGACAGAGGTGTCTAATGAATAGTATTGAAGTGAACCAGTTATTAGATCAAATGCGCGCAATGACCGCGCAAGCTCAGGGTGTGCCGGCCGAGACGAATGCCGTTAGCGGTGGTGACAGTTTCTCTTCAATGTTTTCAAATGCCATTAATACAGTGAATGATATACAGAAACAATCAGGTGCGTTGGCAAGGGGATTTGAACAGGGAAATCCAGATATTGCACTTAGTGACGTCATGGTTGCTTCGCAAAAATCTTCAGTTGCATTTGAGGCAACTATTCAGGTTAGAAACCGCTTGGTAGAAGCTTACCAAGCAGTAATGAGAATGCCGATATAAGGAACCTCTGAGCTATTCATGAACTCGTATCTTGTGCCTAAAATATCCAGTTGCTGCGTTGCAAACCTTCGTAATAGCCTGCTATTACGTGCGATTCGCGCCTTGAATCTGAAGATTTTAGATCACAACCTACTTCGTCCAGAATAAATCAGAGGTTCCATAACACATAAAAAAACTGGCGAGAATGAATTAAATGGCACTGATAAATACAGGAAATATAGCGTTACAATCGCAAGGCTTTAATGCTTTGCCATTCTTGCGTCAAATAGGCCTCATGGTTGGTTTGGCTGCGAGTGTGGCAATCGGCGTTTGGGTTGTAGGTTGGTCGCAACAACCAAGTTATCGCGTGTTATATGGCAGTTTGAGTGAGACCGATACTGCTGCAGTATCATCTGAATTGTCTAAGTCAAACATTCCCTATAAAGTATCTGATGCAAACGGATCGATTATGGTGCCCGTATCTGACTTGCATAATGCTAGATTAAAACTTGCTGCAGTAGGCTTGCCTAATAGCAGTCATTCAGGTTATGAAATCCTTGATAAAGAGCAAGGTTTTGGCACCAGCCAATTTATGGAGACTGCACGTTATCAGCGGGCGATAGAAGGTGAGCTATCACGCACTATTGGTGCTATGAATAACGTTCAAACCGCGCGCGTTCATCTTGCGACACCTAAGCAATCTGCATTTTTGCGTAATCGTAAAAAGACTACCGCTGCAGTATTTGTCCATCTTCATCCTGGTCAACAAATTCAAGAGGGTCAAGCTGGCGCGATCGCGCATTTAGTTGCATCAAGCGTACCCAATCTAAACATTGAAAATGTAACGGTTGTTGATCAGCGTGGTAGGTTGTTAAGTCGTAGTGGTGCGCAAGATATGCAAATGAATTCAACGCAGTTTGATTATCGACGTAAAGTTGAAAGTCATTATATGCAACGCATTGAAGATATTCTTACACCTATTCTGGGTCTTGGTTCAGTTAAGGCGCAGGTTGTTGCTGATCTTGATTTCACCTTTAGAGAAGAAACGGCAGAAACCTATAATCCTGAAAACTCGGCGATTCGCAGTGAAGTTGTTAGTGAAGACGAGGTACGTGATGGTAGTAATGAGGTGGGCGGAGTTCCGGGAGCGTTGTCTAATCAGCCACCTGTCTCAGCTATTGGTGGAAGTGATGAAACGAGCAGATTAAATTTCAGTCGACGTTCGACACGTAATTTTGAACTCGACCATACGATTAGCCGCACACGCCAGGCTACTGGTACCGTACAAAAGCTCTCTGCAGCAGTGGTATTGAATGACCGTCAAACCATAGGTGAGGAGGGTGAAACCATCAGTACTCCATTGAGCGAAGAAGAGGTTCTACGCTTTACTGTATTAGTTAAAGAAGCCATCGGTTTTAATGAAGAACGTGGTGATAAGATTAGCGTTATCAATGCCTCATTTAATGTGCCTGAAGCACTAGTTGAGCTTGAAGGCCCACCTGTTTGGGAGCAGGCATGGTTTGCTAGTACTTTAAAGCAAGTCGCGGCAGGTATTGGTGTCTTGATATTGATTTTTGGAGTGCTAAAACCGATTTTGAAGGACTTAGTTAACAAAGGCACTGCAACGACTGCGGTTGCATTAGCTGATCAGTCGGTCGCTCTGGATGGAAATGGTGTGCCGATTGTTATAGATCAAGCAGCCTTGGCAGCGCAGAACTCCGGAACGCCTGCTATAGCAGGACAAAATGGAGTGCCGATGCTGCAAACCGGTAATGCCTCCTACGATACACATTTACAGCAGGCAAGAATGATGGCTGGGGAAGATCCTAAAGTGGTTGCTCAGGTAGTACGTAATTGGGTGACTACTGATGGCAAGTGAGAAAGCGCCAGCGGTTGATTTGACATCGGGTACAGCAAAAGCAGCCGTATTGTTGTTGACCTTGGGTGAGGAGGACGCAGCAGAAATCCTTAAGCACATGGGGCCAAAGGAAGTGCAAAAAGTAGGCGGCGCGATGGCAACGTTGTCCAATATTAGTAAAGAGCAGGTTGATACGGTGCTTGAAGAATTCATTACCATAGTGGGTTCTCAAACTTCTTTAGGTGTCGGTGCCGACGATTACATTCGAAAAACTATGATCAATGCACTCGGTGAAGATAAGGCCGGCGCTTTGATGGATCGTATTCTGTTAGGTGGGTCTGCCAGTGGTCTTGAGCAATTAAAATGGCTTGATTCCCGTGGTATTGCTGAAATGATTCGGCTTGAGCATCCACAAATTATCGCTATTGTGCTGTCTTATCTTGAGTCTGATCAAGCTGGGGCAGTATTGCAATTACTTCCTGAAAATGTGCGTTCTGACCTTATTTTGCGTGTTGCAACACTGGATACCGTTCAGCCTTCAGCGATTCAAGAGCTCAATATTATTATGGAAAAACAGTTTGCTGGTGGTAGCGGTGTTCAATCTACTGGTTTTGGTGGGTTGAAAGTTGCCGCAGATATTCTTAACTTCCTCGACGGTTCGGTTGAAGAGAAAGTCATGGCAAACATTAAGAAAACCGATGAAGATATGGCCACACAGATCGAAGATTTAATGTTTGTATTTGATAATATTAAAGATGTTGATGATCGCGGCATGCAGGCTTTGATGCGTGAGGTTTCCAGTGATGCATTGGTGCTTGCGTTAAAAGGTTGTGATGCAGAGCTGAAACAACAGTTTATCGGTAATATGTCCAAGCGCGCTGCAGAAATGTTGGTGGAGGATCTTGAGACACGCGGCCCTGTTAAATTGAGTGAAGTAGAAGGTGCGCAAAAAGAAATTCTAGCTATTGTTCGCCGAATGTCTGAATCAGGTGAAATTATCTTAGGTGGTGGTGGTGGTGGTGAAGAATATGTCTAATATACTCAATGAAGACAATGCAGACTGTCAGCCTTGGGCTTTTCCTCAGGTTAACCGGTCATCAAATTTAGGTGCAAATGCTGGAGTTAGCGGCAAGCGCTCGGATAAGCGTCAGGAGCAAGACGCCTATAAAGCGGGTTTTGCGCGTGGACTTGCAGATGGGATGGCATCGTCTCAATCAGAACTTAATCATCGCTTAAGTCGTCTTGATGAAGCAATACTATTTATATCGAAACCGATCGATGCGGTTGAGGAGCATGTTGAACAGGAACTAGCAGGGCTTGCAATTGAAATCGCGCGGCAAATTCTTCGACGAGAAATAAAACTGGATTCCGGACATGTCGTTGCCGTTGTGCGTGAGGCGATCGCGAGCTTGCCGATCAGTACCGAGCCAATGAGCGTGCATCTTAATCCAGTTGATGCATTATGTGTAAAGGAAGCTTTGTCACTTAGTGACACAGACCATAGTTACAGAATTATTGAAGATCCTGTGGTATCACGTGGCGGTTGTCGCATTATGTCGGCGACATCACAGATAGATGCCACTATGGAGAAACAGGTGGCAGCTATTTCTGCACGTATTTTTGGTGGTGAGCGCGATGCAGACAGCAACTAACCCGCACAATCACCGTTGGCAGAAATATTTAGCTTCTCGTCGCCTATGCGCGCAAGAGCGAGAGCCATTTATCGTTGAAGGTAAATTGATACGAATGGTTGGGTTAACGCTAGAAGCTGTTGGTTGCCAGGCTCCAGTGGGTGGTCGTTGTATTATTCAAAGCGCCGCGAATCAACATATCGAGGCGGAAGTAGTCGGTTTTTCTGGTGATCGTACCTATCTCATGCCCACGGGAGATATTCGCGGTTTATTGCCTAACTCACGTGTTATTCCAACAGGTCAAATTTATGATGCTGCGGTGGGTGATGATATGTTGGGACGAGTCATTAGTGGTGTTGGTAAGCCGCTGGATGGACGTGGGCCAATTAATTCCTCCCACCGCGTACCATTAACGGGAGTTGCAAAAAACCCATTAGAGCGTCAGCCAATTCGTGATGTGCTCGATGTGGGTGTTAGAGCGATTAATGGGTTATTGACAGTGGGTCGCGGCCAACGATTGGGTTTATTTGCCGGCAGTGGTGTGGGTAAAAGTGTATTGCTCGGCATGATGACGCGTTATACCAATGCCGATGTGATTGTTGTTGCCTTAGTTGGTGAGCGTGGTAGAGAAGTAAAAGAATTTGTTGATGACACGCTAGGCAAAGAAGGGTTGGCGCGTTCTATTGTCGTGGCAACCCCCGCTGATGATCCGCCATTATTGCGTATGCACGGAGCGATGTTGGCCACGAGTATTGCTGAGCATTACCGTGACCAAGGTAAACATGTCTTATTGTTAATGGATTCACTAACACGTTTTGCTCAGGCACAACGTGAGATTGCATTAGCCATTGGTGAGCCACCCGCAACGAAAGGGTACCCACCTTCTGCCTTTGCAAAGCTACCTGCCTTGGTGGAGCGGGCAGGCAATGGTGGCATTAAGGGCGGATCAATTACCGGCCTCTATACGGTACTGGCTGAAGGTGATGATCAACAAGACCCGATTGTTGATGCTGCGCGAGCTATTCTCGATGGACATATTGTCTTGTCACGAAAAATGGCGGATAGCGGTTGTTATCCGGCAATTGATGTTGAAGCCTCAATTAGCCGCACTAAAAAACAAATAACGACTGATAAGCACCAATCTGTGGCGCGACATTTTCGTGATCTCTATTCAACTTATCAGCAAAATCGTGATTTGATCAGTGTTGGTGCTTATACCGCTGGTGCAGACCCTCATCTTGACCAGGCGGTATCAGCATACCCAAATTTAGTTAACTACTTAAAACAAGATATCAATCATCACGTCAGTTTTGAGGATAGTGTGAACCAGCTAAATGGTTTATTCGTCAATCACGCTCAGACTGACTCAGTGCAAGGAGGCCAGGTATGACGCGATCCCAACGTTTGCGTCCGGTTGCTACCATGAAGCAAAAGGCGCAGTTAAATTCGGCTCGCATTCTTAGTGAGAGTTTTAATGAATTAAAGGTTCAAAAAGAACGCTTGGCTGAGCTGACGCATTATCGAGATGACTATTTGAATAAGTTTCGACAACTCTCGCAGACGGGTGCCGCTATTGAGCGTATTCGTCACTATCAAGAGTTTATTGCACGACTTGATCAATCTATCGATATACAAACACAGAGTGTCATCGACGTTAAGCGGAAAATTGAGTTGAAGAAGGTTGATTGGAAGCAAGCACGTGCGCGTTCAGATGCTTTTGACAAAGTTGTTGAGCGCTACCACGATGAAGAAAATCAGCTTAATGAGAAAAGAAACCAAAAAGAGAATGATGATAGGGCACAGCATAAAGGTGGACACGGTACAGATTTACATCATTAACGTGCACTGTTGCTGATTTATCGTTTGAGTTTCAATCACGCTGACTCTATGGCATGTAACTTGCCATTTCCTGTTCAGGAACATTGATCAGGTGATGGGAGAGACCATGTCGGTACAATCAAGTTTAAATATCGCTGGCGTAGTGACAAACACTAAGGCAAGCATCAACAATGATTTGCCATCAAATGCGAATAAATTAGATGAAGGAAATCAGTTATTTAGCGGAATTTTAAATAGTGTAAGTGATGAGAACCCTCAATCATTATCTACACCAAGCAACGGTCCATTGGAAGAAGCAGGTGAATTGGTTGGTCCAGAGTTGGTTGATGTTGGCACAAACACCTTCGCCTCTGCGGCAAATCTTGATGAGCTAGAGGGCAGGCTATTGCCGTTGTTGCCTGGTGCGATATCCAATGTATTGCTTGATACTCAAAATGATCAAACTGGATTAGCAACGAATGCTACGACATTGGCAAACTCTCCATTATCAGGTTCTAATGTGGTTCTAGAGCAGCTGCGAGGCTTGCTAGCCGATGCCACCAACTCAGTAGGTGAGTCGAAAGAAGTAACGGAATTGCGTGGGCAATTGAGCTCATTGCTTGATGCAAAACAGTCCAACATAAGCGGTGCTGTGGACCAAGCATTACGTAATCCTATATTAAGTGAGCTGTCGCAGGCTAGTTTACGTCAAGAAGTGAATGCCTCGCTGGGTAATGCGCGCGGTGCATTCAACGATTTTTTTGATCGAATTGAAAGAGCGCGTAGTAGTGATTTTTTTGATCTAAACCAATCATTCTTTGATACAGCACAGAAAAAATCCACTGGTCTCGATGAGATACTAGCAACACTGACAAAAACGGCTCCATCTAGTGCAGTTGATAACACTAGCGCAAATATAAACCCTATTCTCGCTCAAATTAACAGCCTAGTGAGTGGTAACGTAGCCATCACACAGCCATTATTGGGTGCAGTAGCGGATACTGCTTCATTACTACCAAGTAATCCTACACAAACTCAGGTTGCAGCACCCTTAAATAGTTCCCAGTGGTCGGAAGAGCTGGGTCAACGTGTGCGCTGGCTAGTGGGCCAAAATATTGGTTCGGCGCAAATACGCCTTAATCCTGCTGAGCTAGGTCCTGTTGAATTACGTGTAAATGTTTCGGGTGATCAAGTTAGCGTCGCCTTTAATTCACAATTCGGTGTGGTGCGTGAAGCACTTGAAGCGGCATTACCAAAATTGCGTGAAATGCTAGAAAGCCAGGGTTTAAACCTTGCTGATGCTGATATTAACCAAGGTGATACCGCAGAAAGGCAAAGTGGGAGCGAAGCTAATACCGCCGGTAATGATGGATCGACCCTGGATGATTCAATAGAAAAAAGTGGGTTGTTGGCGAGTAATGCGGGTGGCGGTATTGTTGAACTGAGCTCATCTAATTTTGTGGATCAATTCGTGTAGTTAAGAGCATCTCTATTCATTACTTACGGCCTCTGCGTGATCCTCTGCTCGTCTGTCAGCCAGAGACCATAAGCAATGAATAGAGATGCTCTTTAGTCGAGCTATTTATTAGTGTTAATAAAAGGGCGCTTGCGTCCTTTTATTTCGTTTTGGCGTCGCGAAGTTTTAGTGTGGCTAAAATAAATAGTTTGCAACTTATTGCACGTGATCAGCAGTAACCATTCTCCTGGAATGATGTTCGGATCATGCATAGCAACAGTCAATCCACCGTCGCTCCATAAACTCATCCTTAGTAAGTACTGTCAATAAGCCGACTCCGCTGGCGTTCAGTTTTCAATCAGGACCATAACTCACTGTTAAATAACAGATTATTTGCCCCGTCTCCGTGGCATAGCTTTTGCTAAAGCAGTGTCGTACGTATTTATTTGTAAAAGGACACTGACATGGCGGATGAGCAAGAGAACAAGGACGAAGGCAAGAAAAAGGGCGGCGGTATGAAAGTCATGTTGATCGTATTGGTATTGCTGATTGTTGTTGGCGGCAGTGTTGGTGGCGGTCTTTACTTTGGCGGTTTCTTCGGATCAGGTGATGAAGAGCATGCTGAGGATGGGCATAAAAAAGAAAAAGTGGTGATGGCTAAAATGCCTGCTATTTATGTTGCACTTGACCCAGCTTTCGTTGTGAATTTTTCGGATCCAGATGCTAAAGCGCGGTTTCTTCAAATCAATGCATCCGTTTTAACGCGAGACCCATTAGTTGAAGCAGATATCACGACGCATATTACGGCGATTCGCAGCAAGTTAAGTCTGTTGTTTAGTACCCAGAAGGAAGCTGAACTAAGGACTGTAGCTGGCCAAGAAAAACTTGCTGTTGATGCCTTAGCGGTGGTGAGCAAAATCATCTCCGTGGAAACGGGCAAGGCAATAGAAGACGCAGGTGTTGAAGAGTTTCTGGTTACCGGCATGGTAATGCAATAAAACAACCCGCTATAAAACAACAGAGCATATAAAAAAGTGGATGATTTACTCTCACAAGACGAAATTGATGCCTTATTAAATGGCGTAGATGGTGGTGACGTTGATACCGATAACGATGTTGCCGATGACGGATCAGCCAAAGGCTATGACTTTAATAGTCAAGACCGAATTGTTCGTGGGCGTATGCCCACATTGGAAATGATTAACGAGCGGTTTGCACGAAACTTCCGTTTAAGTTTGTTCAATATATTACGTCGCAGTGCTGAGATCGCCGTCAGTGGTGTGCAAATGCTCAAATTCTCAGAGTATATGCACACCCTATTCGTGCCGACTAGCCTTAACATGACGCGTGTAAGTCCACTTAAAGGGACTGCTTTGATTGTATTCGACCCAAAGTTGGTTTTTACCGTAGTGGATAACTTTTTTGGTGGCGATGGTCGTTGGCACGCGAAGATTGAAGGACGTGAATTTACAGCTACTGAGTTACGTGTGCTCAGCATTCTTTTACAAGAAGCGTATAAAAATATTATGGAGGCATGGGGCCCCGTCATGCCGATTAATCTTGAGTTTATAAATCATGAAGTCAATCCACAATTTGCCAATATTGTTAGCCCGTCAGAGATTGTAGTGGTCTCAATATTTCATATCGAGCTGGAGGGTGGTGGTGGCGATTTTCACATTACGATGCCTTATTCAATGCTTGAACCTATTAGAGAACTGCTTGATGCAGGGATTCAAAGCGATAGTGATGATAAAGATGAGCGTTGGCAACATTCTTTACGTCACGAGCTATTAGATGCGCCCGTTGAGCTAATTACGAAGCTATCAGAGTTTGATATTAGCTTGCGAAAGGTTATGAATTTTAAAGAAGGTGATGTTATTCCAATAGACGCACCACAAGAAGTGACCGCAACAATTGAAAATATTCCAGTTCTTCGAGGAAGCTATGGCTGGTCTGATGGCAATAATGCCATTCAGGTTAGAGAGAAAATGATGACTTCCCCGAAAATGATGACTGTAATCTCAGGAGAACAACATGGCTGATCCAGTCGACGGCGAAGACATTAGTCAAGATGATGTTGACAGTCTGATGGGTGATGGTGCTGCTGCTGCACAAACTGTCGATGCTGCGGGAGGAGACTCCGATGCCGATGCGATGGATGCATGGGGCGCCGCCCTTGAAGAACAAGCAGAAGTAGAAGGAAGCAACGTGGTTCCAGCAGAGCCGGTTGCTTTCGATAATTTAAATTCTAGCAACACCGGTTTTTCAGGCGAAGTTAATTTGGACATGGTGCTTGATATTCCGGTCACTATGGCAATGGAGCTGGGCCGAACCCAGATTAGTATTCGCAACTTGTTGCAGTTGAATCAAGGCTCTGTTGTAGAACTTGATCGCATGGCCGGAGAGCCAATGGATGTCCGTGTCAACGGTACATTGATTGCGCGAGGTGAGGTAGTTGTGGTGAATGAAAAGTTTGGTATTCGCTTAACGGATGTGATTAGTGCTGCCGAACGAATTAAAAACTTAAAATAATTACTTAACCTCTATAAGGCAATAGGCAAGCAACTATGTCTAGAATAATAACAATAATGAAAAGTTTTCTAGCAATGGTGGTTATGTTTCTGTCATCAAACGTTATTGCAAATGAAGATTCGTTAACACAATCGACGTCAATAAGTAGTAATGAGCCCTTTGCGATAGCTAATATTATGCAAATGCTGGCGGGGCTCGCATTTGTTGTTATTTTGATTTTGCTCCTGGGATGGTTTTACAAGCGTTTCGGTACCCCTGGCACTACTAATAATAGTAGTTTCCGCATAATTTCTGGATTATCGCTGGGCCAGCGTGAGCGTGTTGTCATGTTACAGGTTGGTGAACATCAAGTGCTGCTAGGAGTGGCCCCTGGCCGCGTTGAAAAAATTCATGTCTTTACTGAGCCGGCAATCAAAGAAGCGTCACCTTCTGCTGGTGGCAGTTTTTCAGCTAGTTTAGCTAAAGTGATTAAACAAAGAGGTCAAGGCTAATGCGTACCTTGGTAGCGCTCTTGTTAGTTTTATTTCCTTTTGTGTCGTCAGTTGCTGCGCCAGGACTTGACGCTATTTCGGTGACTACCGCAGCAAACGGAGACGAAACTTACTCTGTATCACTGCAAATATTATTATTAATGACGCTGCTGAGCTTATTGCCAGCTGCGCTATTAATGATGACCTCATTTACTCGAATTATTATCGTTCTTGCCTTACTTCGAACAGCCATGGGTACCGCGCAAACGCCAACGACTCAGGTGTTGATTGGCGTTGCATTGTTCCTGACGTTTTTCATTATGGCGCCGGTTTTTGAGCAAGTGTATGACGATGCGGTAACACCTTATTTAGCCGAAGAGATGTCTGTGCCGGATGCTTTACAAGCAGCAAGCAAGCCGTTTCGTAATTTCATGATGGAGCAAGTGCGCGATAGTGATTTACAGCTTTTTTCAGATTTATCAGGCAATCAAGAATTTGATTCGCTTGATGATATACCGATGTCACTATTAATGCCCGCGTTTGTCACAAGTGAAATAAAAACAGGATTTCAAATAGGCTTTCTTGTTTTTATTCCATTTTTGGTGATCGACCTTGTTGTGGCAAGTGCGTTGATGTCGATGGGCATGGTGTTTTTATCGCCAATCATTATTTCGTTGCCATTTAAGATTATGTTGTTTGTCCTTGTCGATGGCTGGGTGCTTTTGGTTGGCACGTTGGCATCGAGTTTCTACGTATAACGGTATAACGAATGACACCCGAGACAATTTTAGACATAGGTAGTAGCGCAATTCAGTTAACTATTTTATTGAGTAGTGTCTTACTAATACCTGCATTGATTGTTGGTTTGATGGTCAGTGTGTTTCAAGCAGCAACGCAAGTCAATGAGATGACGTTGACATTTGTCCCAAAACTGTTCGTTATTTTTGGGTTATTAGTGGTGCTGGGGCCATGGATATTGTTTCAAATCACTAATTTTACACGCAACCTAATTTTGGAAATACCTAGCCTGATAGGGTGAGTTGCAAATAGGCATGAACTTTAGCGACGAACAAATTATGTTATGGATAGGTTCATTTCTATGGCCACTTATTCGAATTGGCGCAATGTTAAGCATTGCTCCGTTGGTTAGCCAAAGGAATATATCAGTTAGGGTCCGCGGTGCACTGGCTATTCTTTTAGCTATTGCTATTAGTCCAACGGTTACGGCTGATGCCGCAATTGATCCGTTTGGTCTTGATACATGGTTGGTCGTTACTCATCAAATTATTATCGGTTTAGCGATGGGTTTGATCTTGCGTTTTGTGTTTTCATCTTTAGAGGTGGCAGGGCATTTAATTGGGATATTGACGGGTTTAGGTTTTGCTCAGTTTATTGATCCCGGTAGCGGTGTACCTACTCCAGCCGTGGGTCGTTTGTATACAGTGATTGGTTCATTGTTATTTTTGTCGCTGAACGGACATATTGTATTGATATTGCTTGTTGCTAAGAGTTTTGAGGTGATGCCAGTTTCACTTGTCGGTCTTAGTACAGATAGTGTATGGCAGCTTCTAGAATGGGCTGCGGTAATGTTTACCGGCGGCGTAATTATCGCATTGCCCGCAGTAGCAGCATTGTTGCTTGTTAATGTGGGCTTTGGGGTGATGACGCGTGCGGCGCCACAATTTAATATCTTTAGTGTTGGTTTTGCCATCACAATTTCTTTAGGATTTATTGTCGTTATGTTCTCTTTACCCTATACAGGAGAGCAATTTGTTAATTTACTGGAAGCCGGTTTTGAACAAATAGATCAGCTGGAACTGTCAAGTGGGGCACCCTAGTGGCAGAGGAGACAGGCCAGGAAAAAACCGAAGAAGCGACCCCGAAAAAACAAAACGAGGCTGCCAAAAAAGGTCAGGTTCCTCGTTCACGGGAGCTAACAACTGTAGCGATGTTGCTGGGCGCGGCAAGTTGTCTTTTGATTATGGGCAGTTATATTACTGAAACGATATCATCAATATTGATCGGTGGCTGGAATATTCCTCGAGCCTATGCTTTTGACACTATCATGATGACAGAAACATTATATGACCAAGTGCAGAGTGGGCTCGTGATGTTGGTTCCTCTGTTTGCTGTAATGGTTGTGATTGCAATTTTGTCTTCTGTCGCAATAGGCGGGATTGGTGTGAGTTTGGAAGCGCTTCAATTTAAAGCAGAGAAGATGAGCCCCTTAAAAGGTTTGAAGCGCATGTTCGGTGTTCAAGCTCTGATGGAAATGGTTAAAGCGATTGCCAAAGCATCGTTAGTAGGTTCTGTGTTGGTTTTTCTGCTTTGGCACAATGCTGATTGGATTGTTGGTTTAGCTAATAGAGGTGTCGCGGGTGGATTAGGCGTAGCGATTGATTTTGTCTTATGGAGCTTTATATTTCTTGCGGCGAGTTTGCTCGTGGTTGTATCGATCGACGTCCCATTTCAGATGTGGAACCATGCCAAGCAATTGAAGATGACGTTGCAAGAAGTCAAAGATGAAAACAAAGATACCATGGGTAACCCGGAAATGAAGAACCGCTTGCGCCAGCTGCAGATGGAGGCTTCGAATCAAAGAATGATGTCAGCGGTACCGGACGCGGATGTTATCGTAACCAACCCAACTCATTTTGCCGTTGCCTTACGTTATGACCAAGACAATATGGGTTCACCTATTGTCGTAGCAAAAGGTGCAGACCTTATTGCTATGTATATACGCAGGATTGGTGATGCGCATAACATTACGCGTATAGAAGCGCCACCATTAGCTCGTTCGCTATTTTATAGTACTGAAATTGATCAACCCATACCGCGTGGACTCTATATGGCCGTTGCACAGCTGTTGGCCTATGTTTATCAATTGAAACAGAACCCAAGAAACAGGAAAAAAATGGTTCTGCCTGATTTCCCTATTCCAGAAGAACATAAGCGTGACTAATCAAAAACTATAATTTGAGAATAACACTATGATTGCCAACCCTAACAATATTATTGGATTAAAATCATTTAACGGTGCGGGAGTCGCCGCATTGGTTATTTTGGTTGGGATGTTGGCGATGATTATTCTTCCTATGCCACCAATATTGCTCGATTTGCTTTTCACTTTCAGCATTTCGTTTGGAATAGTCATATTGCTTTCTAGTGTTTACACTAAAAGACCGCTCGATTTTACTGTTTTCCCAACCATTATTCTTATGGCGACTCTATTAAGGTTAGCGCTTAATGTTGCATCAACTCGAGTTGTGTTACTCGAGGGCCATACCGGAACAGACGCTGCGGGTAATGTGATTAAAGCATTTGGTGAATTTGTTGTTGGTGGCAACTATATCGTTGGTATTATTGTCTTTGCTATTTTGGTTATTATTAATTTCGTGGTGGTTACCAAAGGTGCTGGACGTATCTCAGAAGTGAGTGCACGTTTTACGCTGGATTCTATGCCAGGTAAGCAAATGGCCATTGATGCTGATTTGAATGCCGGAATTATTGATCAAGATGAAGCCAAGGAGAGACGCGAGACGATTGTTCAAGAAGCTGACTTTTATGGTTCTATGGATGGCGCGAGTAAATTTGTTCGTGGTGATGCAATAGCCGGTATTTTGATTCTGTTTATTAACATCATCGGTGGTTTGTTGATTGGTACGCTTGAGCATGGCCTGGATATTTCAGAAGCTGCACACAACTATACCTTGTTGACGATCGGTGATGGCTTGGTCGCGCAAATTCCAGCACTAATATTGTCAGTTGCTGCAGCGATCACTGTGACGCGAGTTTCCTCCTCTACGCAAAGTATGGGTGATCAGGTTATTAGTCAGTTGTTTGAGTCACCCAAGCCACTAGCGATTACTGCGGCAGTACTTGGCATCATGGGTGTCATACCGGGTATGCCAAATGTTGTATTTCTATTGATGGCGACAGGGGCAGGGTATGGCGCTTATATGATTGCCCAACGCGCTGCACAGCCAAAAATTATTGAAGAAGAAGTGATAGAAGCTCCATCTGCTAATGATACTCAGGAAATTGGTTGGCAAGACGTTGTACCGGTAGATGCTTTAGGACTTGAAGTAGGTTATCGATTGATACCTTTGGTAGACAAGAATCAAGGTGGTCAACTGCTATCTCGTATTCGAGGTATCCGTAAGAAGCTAACGCAAGATCTCGGGTTTCTTATCCCACCGATACATATTCGCGACAACCTAGATCTTACTCCCAATGTTTATCGAGTGAGTTTGTTGGGCGTGACAGTAGCGGAGTCTGAAATTCACCCAGATATGGATCTAGCTATTAATCCGGGTCAAGTCTTTGGCACGCTCAATGGAATACAGACTAAAGATCCAGCCTTTGGTCTTGACGCTGTTTGGATAGAGACGCGTCAGCGCGATGAAGCGCAAACCATGGGCTATACCGTGGTAGATGCCAGCACAGTGGTTGCAACGCATATTACGCAATTGATTCAGTCACATGCCGATGAGTTGTTGGGTCGAGATGAGGTGCAACAACTGCTTGACACCCTTGAACAGTCGGCGCCGAAACTGGTTGAAGAATTGATACCAGATATATTGCCAATCGGTGTTGTATCACGTGTATTAAAGAATTTATTGCAGGAAGCCGTGGCTATTCGTGATGTCCGTACTATTGTCGAAACCTTGGCGGAAAACGGCACCAAGAGTCAAGACCCCGCCGTTTTAACGGCAATGGTTCGCATCGCACTTGGCCGCTCAATTGTCCAAAGTATCAGTGGGATAAGCCAAGAGCTCGAAGTTATTACGCTAGATCCTGCGCTGGAACGGATATTGCAAAACTCCATGCAGGGACCGGATGAGTCCGGTGTAGCACTTGAACCAGGGCTTGCAGACAGAATGCATCAATCTCTTATCACTATGGCACAGCGGCAGGAAGCGGCAGGCAGTTCATCAGTCGTATTAGTGTCAGCCGCGATAAGAAATTTGATTGCGCGTTTTGTGAAGCATTCGATACCAAATTTAAAAGTACTGTCATATAACGAAGTACCGGATAACAAACAAATTAAGATCGTGGCGACAGTCGGCGCGAATTCTTAGTTACTAGGATAATAATAAATGAAGGTGAAACGGTTTTTTGCTGAAGATACTCGAACTGCTATGCGCGAAGTGCGCGAAGCATTTGGATCAGATGCTGTCATTTTAGCGAACCGTGAAGCCGACGGTGGTATAGAACTCATTGCTGCGATTGATTATGACGAGAATGCATTATCTGATTCAGTCAATAAGGCTGAGCAGCAGATAGCACAAAAACCTGCCACTTCATTTTCACAGCATCGAGCTAAAAAATCTGTTGCATCAAGCAATAAGATTTCGGTGCAAGAGCCAATTCAAGCTAAGCAGACTTCAGCGTCGGTAAAGAGTGGGGCCGCATTAACGTGGTTACAGGAACCAGCACTCGAAAAAATGCAAGAAGAGCTATCGTCTCTGCGTCATGTGGTTGAAGATCAACTGTCAGGTTTGGCCTGGGGTGATTTTGAAAGGCGACATCCGCTGCGTACTGAGTTATTAAAACGTTTAATGAGTTTAGGGCTTAATGCCAGTATTTGCCAAGAGATATCAAACAATATCGATGATAGTGACGATGTAGAACATAACTGGCGTCAAGCTCTTGGGCACCTTGCATCAAAGGTTCATGTTTCCGATGATGATGTTTTGAAAAATGGTGGTGTGATTGCGATGGTGGGGCCGACGGGTGTTGGTAAAACGACCAGTATTGCCAAGATTGCCGCGCGTTACGTGCTGCGCCATGGCCCTAAAAGTGTTGCTCTAGTGACTGCGGATAATTACCGTGTTGGTGCCTATGAGCAACTCCGTATATATAGTCGAATTCTTGATGTTCCACTGCACTTACTTAGCAAAGAAGACAAGCTTGAAAGTGTCTTGGATAAATTAATTGATAAGAAATTAGTGCTCATTGATACGGCAGGAGTGAGTCCTCGTGATATTGAATTAAGGCAACGTATACAGCCTTTAATCAATAATCGAGAGCTATTTGATACGTACTTGGTCTTATCGGCAAATTCGCAATTATCGAGTATGGAAAAATGTTTTGATGCCTTTTCTGAACTTAAGCCCAGCGCATGTGTGCTGACGAAAACAGATGAAGCTGAAAATTTAGGTGCTGCATTGGGTTCGTTAATTCGTTCGAAAGTGCCACTTGCCTATGTTTGTGACGGTCAACGTGTACCCGAAGATTTGCATTTGGCAAGGCCGCATAGCCTGGTTAATGAGGCGGTGGCGCTGGTTCAAGATAATAATCAGACTTTCGATTGGGAAGCGCTAGCGCTCGTACTTGGAGGGAGTTCAACTAATGCTTACAACTAGTTCACCTTATGATCAAGCACATGGCTTGAGACGGATGCATTCGAGTTCCCCTGTTCGTGTTATCGCCATTACTGGTGGTAAAGGCGGTGTCGGTAAAACGAATATTTCAATCAATTTAGGTGTGGCAATGTCACAACAAGGCAAGCGTGTTTTACTTCTTGATGCTGATTTAGGGCTGGCTAATGTTGACGTGCTGCTAGGCCTGCACCCGAGGAAAAACCTTTCTCATGTTATTAGTGGTGAATGTACGTTAGACGAGGTCATTGTTACCGCACAAGGTGGCCTGAAGATAGTACCAGGTGCCTCGGGTCTTCAGGCAATGGCTGATTTATCCAGTGCGGAACGTGGTGGGCTGGTCAACGCATTCAGTGAGCTTAATACCGATCTTGATGTGATGTTAATTGATACGGCTGCTGGAATATCAGACTCAGTGTTAAATTTTGTCCGTGCAGCGCAAGAAGTTATCATCGTTGTGTGTGATGAACCGGCATCAATTACTGATGCCTACGCCATGATTAAGACCTTGAGTTGCCAATATGGAATTAACCGTTTTCGCGTGGTTACTAACATGGTTGCCGGGGTGCGGGAAGGGCAAGAACTTTATAAAAAGCTCGCAGCAGTGACCAATCGCTTTCTCGATGTTGCGCTCGATTTTATGGGTGCAGTTCCGTATGACGAATATTTACGCAAGGCAATACAAAAACAAAAACCATTAGTTGAAGCTTACCCTAGGAGTAAAGGATCTATGGCATTTAAGAATTTGGTGCAAAAGGCCGATAAATGGCCTGTACCTACTGAAGCTCAAGGTCATTTAGAGTTTTTTTGGGAACGTTTGATTGGTGATCAATATACTCAAGGGGCCCAGTTATGAATGGTGCAGCAATGTACGCGTCGGTACGACCTAACGGTTCAGAGCAAGATGAAGTTATTGCGCAACATGCACCGTTGGTAAAGCGGATTGCCTATCACTTGATGAGTCGATTGCCAGCGAGTGTGCAGGCGGATGATCTCATTCAAGCCGGAATGATTGGTCTGTTAGAGGCTGCGCGTAACTACGATGCAACTCAGGGTGCAAGCTTTGAAACGTATGCGGGTATTCGTGTCCGTGGTGCCATGCTTGACGAAATTCGCAAGGGCGATTGGGTGCCACGATCTGTACATCGTAAAGCCAGACAGATGGCTGAGGCAGTGCGGGCAATTGAACATAAGCATGGACGTGACGCACGCGATCATGAAATTGCCGAGGCAATGGAACTCGATCTCAATGCTTATTACAAGGTATTGCAAGATGTCAGCGGACATCGCGTGCTGAGTTTTGAAGACGTTGGCGTTGATGAGGATGCGATGTCTACGTTGACCGCAGATAAATCAACAAATCCTGACGAGGGATTATTGAGAGAGGATTTCAAGCGTTGCTTGGCAGAAGGAATTTCTGGCTTACCAGAGCGCGAAAGGCTGGTATTAACACTTTATTACGACGAAGAGCTTAATCTTCGAGAGATTGGTGCCGTTATCGGTGTAAGCGAATCGCGAGTTAGTCAGATTCATAGTCAGGCACTCATTAGGTTGAAGGCAAGAATGGCAAATTGGTTAGGAAAGGACTGAAGTCATGTCTCGTGCGGAAAAGAGAATAGTTTGGAGGTTAATCAGTGGATAAAAATATGAAGATCTTGATTGTGGATGATTTTTCCACCATGCGTCGAATAATCAAGAATTTATTACGCGATTTAGGTTTTAACAACACGGTTGAGGCCGATGATGGTCAAACCGGGCTACCTATTTTACAGGCAGGTGGTATTGATTTCCTTGTTACGGATTGGAATATGCCGGGTATGCAAGGAATTGATTTGCTCAAAGCAGTCCGTGCCGATCCTAAGTTGGCAAGTATGCCAGTTTTAATGGTAACCGCAGAGCAAAAGCGCGAACAAATTATTGAAGCTGCCCAGGCGGGCGTTAGTGGCTACATTGTGAAGCCATTTACAGCGGCGACATTGAAGGAGAAGATCGACAAGATTTTCGAACGTATCGCGGCCGCTTAGAACGCACAGAATACAGGGGAGCACCATGAAAAATCAGGCAATAGAAGAAGATATACGTCTATCAAAGGCGCGTGAGCTTGTCCATTTTCTAGAACAATCAGACGAGGAATCAGCAATACAAATTATTGATGATATTACCAATGTTCGTAATACAGATTTGTTTGATTCGATTGGTCGTCTCACGCGTGATCTTCATAACGCAATATCTGGTGTTGGTGACGGTGCTGATGTTTCGCAATTAACGTCATTTGAAATTCCGGATGCAAAAGAGCGTCTAAATTATGTTGTCAAGATGACCGAACAGGCAGCCGACAAAACATTGAGTGCGATTGAAGATATTCTACCTCGTTGTGATCAACTGCATGATCGTTCAGTCCGATTGTCGGCTATTTGGAATCGTTATGCATCGGGTGATATGCCAGAAGAAGAATTTCATTCTATGTCTGATGTGATCAGATCGTTTCTAAATAAATCTGAAGCTGACTCAGATAAAATACGAATAAAACTAAAAGAAGTCTTGATAGCGCAAGAATATCAGGATATCACCAGCCAAGTTATTGGACGAGTAATCAGGCTTGTTGAAGATGTTGAAACCAGTTTAATGAAGGTTTTGCGTTTGACCGGCTTAGATGGGGGTGAGACTGAAAAATCTGGTAAGCGTAGCGAAGACGAGTTAGAGGGGCCGCAGATACCTGGGCATCGGTCTTCAACGGCGGTTAATGGGCAAGATGAAGTCGATGATTTATTATCCAGTCTCGGTTTTTAAGGACGAATAAGCGATGTCTTACGATCTAAATGATGAAATCTTACAAGACTTTCTAATCGAAGCAGATGAGCTAATGGAATTGCTTGCTGAGCAATTAGTCGATTTAGAAAAAACACCTGATGATGCGAATTTATTGGCTGCAATTTTTCGTGCATTCCATACTGTTAAAGGTGGGGCAGGGTTCTTAGCAATCCAGCCACTTATCGATGTTTGTCATCGTGCAGAGGATGTGTTTAACGTTTTACGCGAAGGTGAGCGTGTTGCTGACACGCACTTGATGGACGTTATATTGCAGGTGATGGATAGCGTTAACGAGATGTTTGACACGGTCCGTACGGGTGAAGAGCCCGATCCAGCAAGCCCCGATATATTGAAAGCGCTGGAAATACTGGCCAAGCCACCCGCTGTTGAAGCTGCGTCTCAACCTGTGGCAGTGCCTGAGCCACAGGATATCAGTGAGCCAGTTGCTAGCCAACCTTATGGCAGCAGTAGCGATATGATTACTGATGATGAATTTGAATCATTGCTTGATGATCTTCATGGTAGTGAAAAGTCTGCAACGCCTGGCGATGACGTCGCTGCGGCAGCATCAGGCAATAATGACATGATCACAGAAGATGAATTCGACAGCATGCTGGACGATCTTTACGGTGGTGGTCCGATTGGCGCTACTGCTGCGGCACCTGCTGCCGCAGCAGCGGCTACACCAGCGCCTGTTGCACAAGAAAAAACTGCTGAGAGCAAAGCGGTTGTTGCCGTTAAAGCAGATGTTAAAGCAGATGCTAAAGCAAAACCACCGACACCAAAAACTGAGAGTGTCGTCCGCGTCAATACCGAGCGACTTGATGAAATTATGAATATGGTTGGTGAGTTGGTGTTGGTTCGTAACCGCTTACAGACCTTGCAGGGTGAAGTCGAAAATGAACGCATGGCTAAAGCAGTCAGCGATCTTGATTTGGTGACCTCTGATTTGCAGTCTTCAGTGATGAAGACACGTATGCAGCCGATTAAGAAAGTATTTGGCCGATTCCCACGTGTTGTTCGTGATCTGGCTCGCAGTTTGGACAAAGAGATAGAGCTAGAATTAGTCGGTGAAGACACCGATATGGACAAAAATATGGTGGAGGCTTTGGCTGATCCATTAGTTCATTTAGTGCGAAATTCTGTTGACCATGGTGTGGAAACACCGGCAGTCCGCGAGGCGGCTGGCAAACCACGTCAAGGTAAGGTTGTGCTGTCAGCGGCACAACAAGGTGATCATATTCTGTTAACCATCGAAGATGATGGTGCAGGCATGGACGCTGAAGTATTGCGTAATAAAGTCGTTGAAAAAGGCTTGATGGATCAGGATTCAGCGGCGCGATTAGATAAGCGCTCTTGCTACAACCTGATTTTTATGGCTGGGTTTTCGACAAAAGAACAAATATCTGATGTCTCTGGGCGAGGCGTTGGCATGGATGTGGTTAAAACGAGAATCACCCAGTTAGGTGGTTCAATTGTTATTGATTCAGAATTGGGTCGTGGCACGACCATTCGATTGAAATTGCCGTTGACCTTGGCAATTTTACCGACACTGATGATTATGTTACAGGATCAGACGTTTGCCTTGCCATTAACCGCGGTGGTCGAAATTTTCCATGTCAGTACCAAAGAAATTAGTGTTGTCGATGGTAACCCCGTTATTGTGATACGCGAACAAGCGCTGCCACTACTTTATGTTGGTAACTGGCTGGTTAAGGATTACGACATTGAAGATATGAATGCTGAAATGGCGCATGTGGTGGTGGTTAATGTAGGTTCACAGCAACTTGGCTTTGTTGTTGACCAGCTGGTTGGGCAAGAAGAAGTTGTGATTAAACCACTGGGTGCTTTCTTGCATGGAACTAAAGGTATGGCAGGCGCAACGATTACCGGCAACGGACAGATAGCGTTGATTCTTGATGTGCCAGGTCTAGTTATGCAATACAGACAAATCGCCTAGCAGGCTGTTGAAAACAGTCTCATGTGGCACGATACGGCGTTAAAATTCGCCTCAAAATGCTCATTTACTCATGTAAACTGCGCTTTCAACGTGCCCTTGGGGTATGAGCCAAATTTTGCCTTGTCTCGCACTCGCCTGAGACTTTTTCAACAGCCTGCTAGAGGGTTTTACAGATGAGTGTTCGGGTGCTGGTAGTCGACGACTCTAGATTTTATCGTCGTCGCGTATCCGAAATATTAAATTCTGATGCTAATTTTGACGTTATCGGCACCGCAAAAGATGGTGCCGAAGCGGTCGAGTTAACGAGAACTCTGCGCCCCGATGTGATTACCATGGATGTTGAGATGCCGGTGATGGATGGCATCACGGCGACTCGACGTATTATGGAATCCACACCCACGCCAATTCTAATGTTTTCAGGACAAACAACCACTGGTGCTAGAGCAACATTAGATGCCTTGGACGCGGGTGCTGTTGACTATATTCCTAAGCGTTTTGATGGCATTGTTGAGCATAATGATAACGCGATTGCGACACTATGTCGTCGAATACACCAGCTTAAATCGTTAAGAGGAAGCTTTGACAAGTTTACGGCTCAACGTAAAATTTCCGGGACGCATGTAGAGCTTCAAGCGCGCACGGCGCTAGTGCGGCATGTCGACAATAACGCATTCAATATTCGACATTACCGGATACTGGTGATTGGCACTTCCACAGGAGGCCCGGTTGCCTTACAGTCGATATTGACTCAGTTGCCTGCGGATTTCCCTGTTCCTGTTTTACTAGTACAACATATGCCAGGTAATTTTACGCCAGCCTTTGCGCAAAGGCTGAATCAACTTTGCAAGATAACAGTTAAAGAAGCTGAGAAGGGTGAAATATTGGAGCCGAGTACCGTGTATGTGGCGCCAGGGGGTTATCAAACTAGAGTTATGGGGTCGATGGGTGCGATGCGACTTCTCATAGAGCCTTCACAGATGGGGCAAATATATAAACCTTGTATTGATATAACCTACGACTCGTTGTCAAAAATGGAGGCTAAAAGAGTTTTAGCTGTCATTCTTACAGGTATGGGCTCAGATGGGACGGAGGGATCAAAATCCTTAAAGTCGGCTGGTGCAACAATTTGGGCGCAGGACGCAGCTAGTAGCCTGGTCGCGAGCATGCCTGATTCGGTTGCTGGCGCAGGTGTCGTAGACCGAATACTTTCATTGGATGAAATTACCTCGGTCCTGGCAGAGTCGAGATAACGGATGGATTTTCTGAGCCTACTGGGCATCACTGTTGCGTTAGTCGCTATTCTTGGCGGTAACATTCTTGAAGGTGGACACACCTCATCGTTGGTGCAAGCCACTGCATTTGTGATCGTTATTGGCGGTACCGTCGGTGCCATCATGTTGCAAGTACCTGTTCGGGTCTTTGCCCGTTCCCTCTATATCGTGCGTTGGGTTTTCATACCACCTAAGGTTAATTTTGAAGAATACATAGGCAAGATTGTCAATTGGAGCAATGTTGCGCGACGTGAGGGACTGCTTGGGCTTGAAGTTATTGTTGAGGATGAGCAAGAAGATTTTGCTCGCAAGGGTCTGCAGCTGCTAGTAGACGGTAGTGAGCCGGAGTCGATTCGGGCAATTTTAGATGTCGATATTATGGTTAAGGAAGATTTTGATCTGCAAGCGTCTAAGGTTTATGAAGGTATGGGTGGTTATGCACCAACCGTTGGTATTCTTGGCGCGGTTATGGGCTTGATTCACGTCATGAATAATCTTGCGGATCCATCAAAGCTGGGTCCTGGTATCGCAGTTGCTTTTGTTGCGACTATTTATGGCGTCGGTTTTGCCAACCTCTTTTTCTTACCGATTGCCGCCAAATTAAAGTCCTCTATCCATCACCAGAGTCGCCTTCGAGAAATGGTTCTTGAAGGTATTGTGGCGATTGCAGAAGGCGAAAATCCCAGGAATATTGAAACCAAATTGCAAGGCTATTTGATTTAGGCACCGGCGATGAGATCAAACAGACGACAAAGACAGGAGGAACACGTCAATCATGAGCGATGGTTGGTGTCCTATGCGGATTTTATTACCTTGTTATTCGCTTTTTTTGTCGTGCTGTATTCAGTGTCATCAGTTAACGAGGGAAAGTATCGAGTCTTGTCTGATGCCTTGGCAGCCGCATTTCGTGCGCCAGCGAGTAGCGTTAATCCCGTAAACGTTGGTAGCGGTCACCAGGCAGCGCCTTTCGACCCAGCTAACCAAACCATGATTCAGTTACCGCGAATGCCGCTCGCACATTTCATTCCTGAGAAAGAGGAACAGATTGATATCGATAAAATCGCTGAAAGCGTCGAAAGCGCATTAGAAGAATTGATCAAGCAAGAGCTAGTGAGTGTAAAACAAGAGGGTTTATCGCTTGAGATCGAATTGAAGTCACGAATTTTGTTTCCAAGCGGTAGTGCGGTGTTAGCAAACAGTGCAGAACCCATCCTGATACAGCTGGCCGATATTATTCGCAGCTTTGATTACCCAGTAAGAGTAGAAGGTTATACCGATAATGTGCCCATTAGTACACGGCAGTTCCCTTCAAACTGGGAGCTATCTGCTGGGCGTGCATCAAGTGTGGTGAGATTAATATCGGCTGCGGGAATTGACCCGCTACAGCTGACGGCGTCGGGTTATGGCCAATTTAGGCCCATAGCAAGTAATGATACGGAAGAAGGGCGCGCGGATAACCGTCGTGTTGTGCTAGTCGTTGATGCCGGCGCGACCGTCGAGCCAGACAGTGCAACACTCAATCACTTTGGAATACCGGGAAGTTTGTAGTGTGGACGTCGCAATGTATTTGAGGGCAGTGAAATGAAAGTATGGGCGGTATCTAATCAAAAGGGTGGCGTCGGTAAAACCACTACCGTTGCCACCTTAGCAGGAATATTGGCGTCACGTGGTAAGCGTGTTTTGATGCTGGATCTTGACCCACATGGATCGCTAACGAGTTATTTTGGTGGCGATCCAGATTTATCGAGTGCCAGTATTTATAACTTATTTCAGCATGGGCCTGAATGTGCCGATACATTGGTGCAGGAAACAGGAATAGAGGGTCTACACCTAATACACGCGGCGACAGCAATGGCAACGCTGGATCGTCAGGTCGGTGCTAGCGGTGGCAAAGGTTTAGTTATTAGCCAAGGTTTGGCGCAGTTATACGAGCAATATGATTATGCGTTGCTCGATTGTCCACCAATACTTGGTGTGTTGATGGTTAATGCGCTTGCAGCGTGCGAGCATTTATTTATTCCTGTGCAGACTGAATTCCTTGCGTTGAAAGGATTAGAACGTATGTTGAAGACACTAACAATGGTGGTTAAGGCTAAGCAAATGACATTAGCCTATACAATATTGCCAACAATGTTTGATAGACGTACGCGTGCATCGATCAAAAGCTTGCGCTCGTTGCGCGAAAACTATGCTGACACGATTTCACCGCATGTTATTCCTGTGGACACGCAATTTCGTGATGCCAGTCAAGCGGGCAAACCTTTGTCGATGATCAATCCGAGTGCGCGTGGTGCTGTGGCCTATACTCATATTTTGGAAGAGATGATACCCATTGATGATTCGCTACGACAACGAGCCTTCGCATCATGAGTTCAAGAAATAGCACTTTAGCTCAAGGGCAAATAGTGGACGCTAGTTCCGCGTTGAATGATTATTTTGATGTGTTGCTGCAGGAAGTGACGGAGAGTCAACCGTCAGTGGAAGGACGTCGTGTCAGTGAAGAGGTTAATAGCGCGGCGGTAGCTAGCGCTCAGCAAGAGGGTTCAAAATTTGTCATTGAAGAGGAGAGCTCATCGCATACCGACGAAAGGTCAAGCGAATCCGCAGTTGAAAAAAGCGTAGTAACCGAGTTAGTTGAAGTTTGTGATCAGTCACAACCAGAATGTGTTGAAGCAGCGTCAGCTGAAGAACTGAATGATCAATTGGATGGCGCCGAAGTTGACGAAGGGGCTACTGAATCTGAGGGTGATAACGCAGAATATTATGTTGAAGGTGCGCCAGATTGGGCGCGCAGGCCTTTCCAGGCATTAGAGTTTAGTATCGCAAAATTGAAGCTGGTAATCCCCTTGGTACATCTTTTCGGAATTCTCGACTGGGATCAGGCTGCTCTGACCTCTATGCCAGGTCACAGCAAACATTTTATTGGTGTTTGGCCCAATCACGGTATTAATTCAAAAATTGTCGATGTCGCCGAAATGATGGTGCCGCAACGTTACCAGCACAAGATAGAACCATGGCAAAAACGCCTGACCAAAGTTGTGCTAATCGACGACTCTGTTTGGGGGTTGGCGTGCGATGAAATTATGGGTGTTGTCACCCTAGATCCACGGGAGGTTCGTTGGCGTTGTGATCGCACGCATCGTCCATGGCTTGCTGGCACATTAATCGAACATATGTCGGCACTGGTTGATGGTGACCAATTTGCAGTATCACTGTTACAGGGTGAGGAGAGCGTTACTGCATAGTGGCATATTTTCTGCTTACATAGAGTTTAAGCAGGAAAAGCGCCGATTTTTTGACAATTATCCGCCTGCAGCATTGGCAGCAGGGTAGCGTAAAGGAGTAAGAAAATGGCAGAAGTGGCGTACGATGAGTACCAAGATCCTATTAACCAGGATATACAAGATCCGTTGTTGCAATGGGTGACTTTTCGCTTAGACGAAGAAAAGTACGGCATTAATGTGATGGCCGTACAAGAAGTGCTCAAAGTGACTGAAATAACTCAAGTTCCTGGAGCGCCAGATTTCGTGCTTGGCATTATTAACTTGCGTGGCAATGTTGTTACCGTGATTGATGCGAGGACACGATTTAAACTCGGTCATCGTGAGCGAGATGATAATTCACGTATTATCATTATCGAATCCTCAGACCAAGAGGTTGGTATTCTCGTTGACAGTGTTGCTGAGGTTGTTTACATGCGTGACTCTGAAATTGAGCCAGCGCCAGCGGTTGGCAGTGATGATAGTTCGAAGTTTATCCAGGGTGTGAATAGTTCTGGTTCGGAATTGTTGATTTTGGTTGAACTTGATAAATTATTATCTGAACATGAGTGGGCAGAGGTTGCCGCTTTGTAAGCGGTAATGGAGGTGAGCTATGATTGAAGTGCGTGATATTCCGCCGATTAATCCGGTTGTGCCGAAAAAATCAGTCATAAAAAAACAGCAGCAACAGCAATCAAATGGTCGCAAAAAAAAATCAGAAGAGAAACAAAAACGTGACCGCTATGGTCGTGGTCATATTGATGAGTTTGCTTAATTAAGAGTTGGATTTGATTGCCATGTCACTATATATGTTTGTTATTGCCGCATGTCTTGGGTTAAGCGTAGCGCTGGCGTATGGTTACTATCAGCTTAATTTACGCTTAAAAAGTGCTCATCAGGTCATTCTTGGCTTACAAAATGATGTGTCCGCACTGTGTGCAGGGGCAGTAGGCGTCAGCAAACATCTAGATAAAATTGAAGATCAATCGCGCTATTTGTCTGATAGACAAGACCAAATTAATGTTAGTGTCAGCGATGACCGCCCGTACATTCAAGCTATGCGTATGGCTGAAAAAGGTATGGATGCTGAAGAATTAATGAGTACGTGTGACTTGTCTCGAGAAGAGGCGGGTTTGATCCACGCATTGCACGCAGGGCACAAAGATAGCAAAGAAATCGTTGGTCTTGATATTAGCTTTGAATGATACGCTTATATTGATCTAGTGTAGTGTCCTGAATCACCATTCTATTCAGGACACTACGCTAGGAGCCTGTCGGACTTAGGATGATTCTGCTGCGGCGGCAGGAAATCGGCCAATTTTTCCGATCTTTTTCATTGAGTTGGCCCACTATCACCCTCGCCTCGCTATGAACACTTGAATCCGACAGGCTCCTAGCATCGCTATTTATCAGCTATGGGCAAGGGTAGTGGCTTACCGATAAAATAACCCTGAACGTAATCAACACCGTAACTAGTGAGCAGATCAAGTGTTTCTTGGTCTTCAACAAATTCTGCAATCACTTCTTTTTTGAGTGATCGACCCACCTCAATCATTGATTTGACGAGTGACTGATCAACGGGATCGTTGACCAAATTACGAATAAAGGCACCGTCGATCTTTAATTGATCGACAGGGAACTGTTTCACATAGCTAAATGAACTGAATCCTGCACCAAAGTCATCGAGAGCAAAGCGACAACCTAGTTCTCGTAGTTTAACCACCATGTCACGTGTTTGTTCTACATTGGCTACCGCAGCGGTTTCGGTGATTTCAAATAACAAGCGATGCGGGTCAATTTTGTGCTCACGAATTTTTTCACGTATCAGTCCGTATAGTGTGGGGTCTTGGAATGCATGACCTGACAGATTGACGTGCAAGGAGAGTTCGCTTTGGCTATTTGGCAGCCCGGCAATTGTCTTAATGACATTGCTTACCATATAGCGGTCTATTTCGTGTATCAGGCCCATTCTTTCGGCAACGGGGATGAAATCACCTGGGCCAATGATATTGCCGCTGTCATCAATCATGCGTATGAGCGCTTCGTAATGGCGTATTTTACCACTGGCAACATGCTGAACTGGCTGGAATGCAAGTCGGAATAAATCGTGTTTCAGTGCCTTTCTGATAATGGGCACCCAGTGCGCAGCGCTGCGCAGAATATGCATTTCGGAATCTTTTTCGTTAAATACGTGAACCATATTACGGCCATGTGCTTTGGCTACAAAACACGCTTGGTCTGCACGCACAAGTGCTTCACTCGCGGTACATTTACTGCCAGGTGATATCAGGGATATGCCAATGCTGGCGCCGATATGATAGGTGCGGCCTTCTGTTTTAAAGAATAACCCGTTAAGCGTATTATGCAGTGTTTGAGCGAATTCTAGTGCGCGTGTTTCGTCGGTGTCACTGGCCAATACAACATATTCATCTGAACTGATTCGAGCCAGCAAATCATTTTTACGAATATATTTGCGTAGCGTGTTGGCGACAAGAATTAATACTCTATCGCCAGCAGCATGTCCTTCAAGATCATTGACGACTTTAAATTGATCTAGATCAATATAGAATATTGATGAATAACGTTTGTTGTAATTGGATTGTATTACTGCCAATTCGATTGCTTGTTCTAAGCGACGGCGATTGCATAAGCCGGTTAGGTCATCATGGCTGACCAAATATTGCAGCCTCGCTTCCATAATTTTACGTTCGGCAAGCTCGGTCTCCAGTTCATACTCTCTGGACTTTCTTAGATCACGTTCGCGTTTCAAGCTAAGAGCCGAAATAACACGCGGGACTAATTCCATGCGTCGAAACGGTTTAAACATAATGTCAGATGCACCGCACTCAAGGCTGGTAATGGCGGTATCGTCTTGCCACATATTGTTAGCCGTAAGCATAATGATAGGAATATCGACCCATTCGCTATGTTGGCGAATCGTGCGACAGACCTCATAGCCGTCCATGTCTGGCATCATGACATCGAGTAAAATTAAGTCGATATCACTGACATCATCATGAATACTTTTTTGCAAGACATGAATAGCTTCTGTTCCATTGTTAGCGGTAACAATATTGGAGAAGCCACTCTTACGCAGCATGGTTTTGGCTAGATGTACATTGTGCTCAGTATCGTCAACAATGAGAATGCGCATATCACGAAGATGTTCGAAGGTACTAGCAAGGTTTGACGGTTGCTTCGTCGTGTTACCAGGAGGGGTATAAACTCCTTCGGTTTGCTGCGTTGATTGTGCCATGAATAATTAACTACCCCATCGGGCACATGTATCTCGTTATAGTGGTGGCATAAGCCGTCGAGTCGAATATGTAGCGTTAATTTCCCTGCTATCCCCTAATAAGCGGACAGTATATTTAGCGGCGTAAAGACCTTAATCTTTAGAGGTTATTGTAGCGTTAATAGAAGGTGTTTGACCTGAGATTGTGTAAGCAAAAGCAAGGATTTCAGCGACAATCACGAATAGATCTTCAGGTATCGATTCTCCCAATTGAATCTGAGACAGTATTTGCGCCAGTGCGGGGTCTTCGTGGATAGGAATACCGTATTGTCGGGCTAGCTCGATGATGTTCTCGCCCCCTTGTCCACTGTCTTTTGCTGTGACTTGCGGTGCTGCTAAGCCATCGTATTTTAGTGCTACGGCAATGGTATCGCTAAATTCATTCATGGTTGGTGTACCTTAAACATGAGTGTCCAAAAGCTTGTTTAGCCTATGGGGTTGTAATAAATCAGCGATTTCACCTTGACGCGCTGGCTGTGTATTGACGTCGAAACCGAGTTTGCGCAGACGCTTATCGAGTAGCTTAATATTATCTTGTAATAGCGTTAACCCTGACGTGGTTTCTGCGGTAAAGCGTAAGTTAATTGATTTGCCTTTTAGCCGAATATCACTGCGTACTGTACCGTGACTGCCTAATTCGAAATTGAACTCTAATTGCCAGGCGCCATCTTCATCGTCTTTTCCCCCTGGGTTTTCTTTGTTAATACGAAACTGCAATGCACCATTTCGATCACTGTCTGCATAGGGAATTTCCACATGCCAAACTTGATTTGCTTCGTTACTTTGTGCAAGTGAAGACAGTTGATTTAGTTGAATGCGAGAGAGTAATGATTCGCTCGTTTTAAGTAATTGTTGCAGGGGTTGCAATTGCAATAAACGAGCAACTTCGATGCGTGTTTGCGCCTCCGTTGACTTCGCTAGTGCTGGACTTGACTTGGTCTTGGTAATAATTTCGACGAGTTTACTTTCAAGGCGTGCGGCTAATTGAGGTGACAGCTTGCTATCTCGTATCAGTGCTTGACGCACTGTTGCTACCAGTTGCAGTAAAGCGGGTTTAATATCTTTTGCTAAGGTGCTTAGGTTCAATGGGAGCTGTGTTGCTGATAGTCTTGATTCAAAAAACGTACCGGAATTCAGCGTAGATTGTTTGACTTGCAGTGGTTGCCGTAACTGGCTTAGCAAAGGGATAGAGTCTCGCACTTTTTGGGCCGCTGCCTTTAGCGCTAATTCTAAGCTAGGTTTTATCTTCGCGGTTGTGTTATCAGTGCTGACATTGCCAGCGCTAAGCACGCTGACAGCACCCGGTATCGGTAGTTTAGACACTGCATTGATGTTCTGAATAAGTATGGGTAGTAGCACAGTTGTCGGTGCTTGATGGCCGATGATCGCGCGTATCGCTTGATTGATAGGTTGACTCACCGAACTTAATGATGAAGCCGGACTAGGCTGATTTAATGGGAGAGGGGGTGTGACTGATGCACCCCGCGTATCGATATGTCGAGAGCGGATGTTTACAGCAGTGGTATTATTTGTTGGCGTAAGTGATGGTGGTGTTAAAATACGCAACTCTGGTTTGGCACCAACTTGGTCGACACGTAGAGTCAGTAGCTGTCCGGGTGTGAAAGGAAACTGATGATCAGTTTTGATACGCGTGGGGCCAATTTCAATAAAGCGCTGCTGTGTCCTCTCGTCAGTAGCAACTCTTGCTCTGAGTAATTGCCCTATCTCCCAAGCCTTAACAAGTTCACTGCTGGCGCGTGCTCCAAGAGTACTACTTTTGGTGCGTGCTAGAATCTGTGCTGTCAATTGCGTTAATGGGTCAATTGCCATCACATTCCTTAAGTCTTAGCCAGCTAAAGTCGCTGTAGTGTTATCAGCTCCATATAGTAATATCGGACATTTACGATTCAACTGAACTATGAAAAGAGAACCGCTTTGGTATATTCGGCGCGAGGGAGTAGTCACTGGGCCATTTCCAGTTGGGCTCATCGAGCGCTATGCCGTTCTTGGTCGGGTTGGTGCTACGACAGAATTAAGTGCTGATAATGTGCATTGGGCCATATGTGTTGATTGGCCAGAGTGGGTTGCGTATATCGAAGATTTTAAATTAAAGCACGATAGTGAAGAGCATAGGGAGGCACTGCGTCGTTGGGAAGATGAGCGCGATGGTTACGATAGACGCATGGGTGCGCCCACTAATGTCGCATCCGATCAGCGCAACCGCTGCGATCGTCGCGACATCGAAGCCGGTGAAGAGATCGAGATAAGACAGCATCGCAATCAGCGGTACGGGGTTATCCGTCGTTATTCGCTCAGTGCAGTGGCTATATTAATACTTGCCGTGATTACGTTCATCGGGTTTTATTTGGTGTTATATAAGCCAGCCGCCACGCAAGAGCCTGCGGATTGTTCTGTGTTGCCGGCCGAGGGTATAAATTGGAGTTATTGTGATTTGCAAAACCGTCGATTGCAGAATATTAGTTTACGTCGCAGCAATTTACAGAGCAGTAATATGACTGGAGCGAGATTGGATGATGCAGATCTATCAGAGGCGGAGATGTCATTTTCAGTGTTAACGTTAGCACGTATTCAACATTCAAACTTTTCGGGGTCGAGAATGATAGGAGTTAGTTTTCGTAACTCATTGATTGAAAATGTGAATTTTAAGAATTCAGACCTTACCTATGCTGATTTCACCAATGCTGAGTTGAGTAATGTAGAGTTTGGTGGTGCGCGTCTTGATCATGCTATCTGGGTTGATCAGCGCCGCTGCGCGGCCAATTCAATTGGTGTATGTCGCTAGTACTCCATCAATATAGCCTTGTTCGAGTGCTAGTTATTGCATGGTGTTTAAAGAATAGTTTGAAGAATTACTAAAGTATCTACGATATTAATCGAAATACACTATACTGGACGCAAGTAACGCGTAGACGCTAACTGGGAACATGGATGATGTTGGTAGCAACCAAAAGTATACTCGTTGTTGATGATGATGAAGACTGTCGCATCATCGCTCAACGTATCTTATCTCGCGCAGGATACACAGTAGACACCGCCTGTGATGGGGCTGAGGGACTAGAGAAAGCGCAAAGTAAACGGTTTGATTTAATTCTTCTTGATGTCATGATGCCAAAACTCGATGGTTTTGAAGTCTGCGCGCGTATACGCAAAGACAAACCGAATGCTGATACACCTGTGGTAATGGTTACTGCGCTCGATTCAATTAGTGATCAAGCTAAGGCGTCGGAGTCAGGTGCGCAGTGGATAGTTAATAAGCCTTATGATTCGCACTACTTGCTATCGGTAGCCAATCATCGTGTCAATCAGTTAGACCCCGGGGTGTAGTTCTTGCTGCTGGGTCAAAAGCGAATACTGGTTATCGATGACGATGAGCCAAGCAGAACGCTGGCTCAGCGTATTCTTACACGTGGTGGTTTTGATGTGGATACTGCTGCGAATGGTGAAGAAGCGCTAGAGAAGGCGATTACGTTTAAGTACGATCTGATCGTACTCGATGTCATGATGCCGAAAATGGACGGCTTTGAAGTATGTGCACGTCTGCAGCAAAATAGTCTGACCGCAGATTTACCGGTGGTTATGCTCACCGCGTTAGATTCACTTGATGATGTTGCAAAAGCAACCGAGGCAGGAGCCAAATGGTTTGTGACCAAGCCATTCGATTCAAAATATCTGTTGCGGCGTATCCGTCAGATTATATTTTATCAGGATAACCCGCATTCCCAGAGCTAAAGCGTATCGAGTGCAGGTCGTCCCCATTTCATAACTTATAATGGCCCTACTGTTCACCCTGCAGCGTTGCTCGTTGTCGCCATAGGCCCACTATGACTCCGTCTCGCGCCTTACACCCCGAGGCGCACGTGGCTTGGTAAAAAATGGGACGCATTCTACTGTTACAAAATGAGTGTCTACCTACACTAGTTTTTGCCGTTCTTAAGGTCACCTCTGCTTCCAAGGCGCGCGGTTATTCCAATTAGCTGGTATGCCACAATCTGGTATGATAGTGGCACTATAATAACTGTTCGCGATTCAAACACGTGTCACTCTATTCCGTTGATAAGCTCATTAGTGAAGCCAGGAAGCTCGCAGCTGAGTATCGCCGTACCACTGGTGGCCCTCTACCTGGCATTAGCGGTGAAATTGCGCGTCACGATGCGATGCGGTTACTTGATCTAACTCCAGCAGGAAATGGCCTTAGTTACGATGCCATAGGTAATGGCTCGCGTAAGGGTAAGCGCATACAAATTAAAGCGCGTGTTATTCAAGACGATAACCAAAGAGGCTTGCGCTTAGGCCAAATTAAAATTGAGCAAGAATGGGATACAGTCGTATTAGTATTGTTAAATAGCGATTATCAGCCATTCGAAGTATATGAAGTTGAGCGTGAAGAAGTCATAGAGGCGAGTGCAGAAGCCTCTCAAAACCGAAGTAAACGTGGCGCCATAACATTGGCGCGTTTTAAGGCAATCTCTACGCTAGTTTGGACTCTTGATCATGGTTCGATCGACGAAGGGATTTGGGTTAACGACGATAGCCATTAATATCAATTTATTCTTTCTAATATCATGAGTCGCATTCTTTCCATAAATAGCGCGAGTGATTTTTGCTCAGTGACTATTTTTGATGCCGCAGGCATTACGACACGTTCGGCTCCAACAGAGCGCGGGCATGGTGATGCGGTATTAGAGATGGTTGATCAAGTCTTGAAAGAAACCGGTTATAGCAAAAACTCCATTGACGCATTGGCCTTTGCCTGCGGGCCAGGTGCTTTTACTAGTCTGCGCATTGGCGCAGGAATTACGCAAGGCCTGGCTGTTGGAATCGACCGGCCTATAGTTCCTGTTTCATCGCTTGCGGCTTTAGCTCATGGTGTTTATCGCAACTATCAACGTCAGCAGACCTTGGTTGCGATTGATGCACGAATGGATCAGGTTTATTTCGCCGCCTATGAAACATCCGCATTGGGCGAGAGTAAACTCCTGTCAGAAGTGCGTGTGTGCGATCCAGCAGAGCTAGTTTGGGCAAGCGGGCCATGGGCTACCGTTGGTGTTGGCTGGGAGGTTTATGCAGATGAGATTAAAGTTGATGAGGCACTGAAATATGTGGGTGTCGGCGCAGAAGACTGCGCAATCGATGTCGCCTATTTAGCCCAAAAGGTGGTCAATGAAGGTAAGGCATTATCCGCCGAATTCGCTTTACCCGTCTACGTGCGTGATCGCGTTGTGCATAGGGCGAGCTAGGAGCCTGTCGGACTTAGGCAATCGTAGCGAGGGAAAGCCCTGTGATGTTGTAACAAGCCCGAAAGTCTCTCGGCAATCCGCGCATAACCTTTTGCATTGGGGTGTACTGCATTTAATCTTAGCGCAGGTTGAGATTTAACTTTAGCAATAATGTATGTTCGTAAACGAGACTCAATTCATCAGCAAGCTCTCGGTAAAACTCCGGCACTGAAAGAAATATCCCCGGTGTAGGGGTTGCCATTAACACCACATCAATATTTCGTTGCTTGGCCAAATTAATCATATTGGCAATATTTACTCGGGTTTGTGCAAGCGTGTCAGTCCATCGGCACTCATTTCTCCAGGAGCGCCAGCATTAATCACCTTGCGATTGATGCTGGCGCGAGCTTTTGGCTGGGTAACTTTTTTCAGGGTAGGTGTCAGAGCCAAACGTTAAGCTATCACCAAAGGCGAGTACGGTGTCGTTAGTATCGAGCGTATTGAGTGGGTTCAGAGCATGCTGTGAGGAAAAGACACAGTGCAGCCAGCAAGGCACTGGTGATCAGACGATAGTGAGTGAGTCTCACGCGTACGAAAGTGATTATCGTAGTTGTTCTTTTTCTTCTAAACTAATTTGCCTGGCTTCGCTTTCAAGCATCACGGGAATGCCATCGCGAACAGGGTAGGCTAGAGCGCTCGCCTTGCAAATCAGCTCATTCTTACTTTTGTCATAAATTACGGGTGCCTTGCTGATGGGGCAGACAAGAATATCGAGTAATTTTTTATCAATCATGGTGAAGTCACTTAATCAAAAACGTAAAGGCTTAAATTGGTAGCACTATTATACGCTAAAAGTAGGCTAAGCAATGTCGAGGTAAAGAGGTGAAAATGAAATGCGGTAATAACGGCTGGGGATAGCAGGTTATTCCCAGCCGTTATTGCTTGCTCTAAAGGGTTATTATCGTTTAAGTGAATCGCGAATCTCTTGTAGTAACAAGACTTCATCGCTAGGTTTTTCAGGTTCAGCAGGAGCTTTTACTTCTGCTTTCTTCATAGAGTTCATGCCCTTAATAGCCATAAAGATAGCGAAAGCAATAATAATGAAATCAAGCATGGTTTGAATAAAATTACCGTAGTTAATGGTCGGTGCGCCAGCTTCTTGCGCTAATGCGAGTGACGTATAGCCAGTGTCACTTAAATTGATAAAGAGCTGAGTAAAATCGACACCGCCTAACAACTTACCAATAGGAGGCATTAAAATATCACTAACAAACGAGCTGATAATTTTACCAAAAGCCCCGCCGATAATAATACCAACAGCCATATCTACCACATTGCCACGCATTGCAAAATCTTTGAACTCTGACATCATGCCCATCGTTATACTCTCCTAATTATATTTTAGATTGATTTTGTTGTTGTTTTTAAGATGGAGACTTTATTTGTTGCCGAATCATATAATTACTGCACGCACAAAACAATGGCAAACTAATAACCATATTTTATAATGGTTAATCATTGCTGTCCCGTTAACTTTTTCCCGTCATTCCGGCGCAGGCCGGAATCCAGAATGTCGTTGAAACCACTGGATTCCGGCTTGCGCCGGAATGACGGAGGGGTATTATTGGTTTTCATGTCTCTAGTACCTCAAAACACTCTAATCGCTAAGCATTGCACCTGTTGAACAGCGATATATTTCAAGTTAACGGGACAGCACTGATGGTTAATAACAATAATTAAGTGTCCAAACAGAGCGTTGAATAGTACCTATTTAAGATGAATCGATGATGAATAAACCAATAAAAATCATACATATCACTGACTTACACTTAGCTGATCATGCAGAGGATCAATTATTCGGTATGGATTGTGATGAATCGCTGAAACACGTTATTACACTATTTAGAGATGATGACTACGATGCGTTATTGATAACTGGCGACATTGCCCACTTAGGTGCGCGTAGCGCCTATGAACGCTTACGCCTTGCTCTCTCAGAGATAGCGGTGCCAGTTTATTTGTTGCCCGGAAATCATGATGACGTAACGGTTATGAATGACGTGTTTGGTGGGCTAGAAAAACACGTTATGCTTGGCGACTGGCAATTGATCTTATTGGACTCCAATGAAGGTAATCGCCACTTCGGCCAACTTTCAGATGACGAGCTAAATCATCTCGAGGGGCGATTACAAGAGAGCCACGCCAAATATAGCTTGGTTGCATTACACCACCCACCCGTAGAGATAGCGAGCGCATGGATGGATGCCATGCAATTGAAGAATAAAGAAGCATTTTTCGCTATCATAGAGCGCTATAGCTCGCCCCAAGCAATAGTCTGGGGTCATATTCATCAGGAATTTGACCAGCAACGCCAAGGCGTACGACTATTGTCGTCGCCCTCTACGTGCAGTCAGTTCTTACCGCGCAGTGAGCAGCATCAAAAGGATATCTTAGGGCCAGGTTACCGATGGCTAGAGTTACATACCAACGGTCGTATTGATACCGGCGTGGTTCGTGTTGATTGATAGCTCGATAAACTATTTTGGAGAACATTTTTAGTGAAGTATTTTAAACGTAGTGTATTACCCAGTTTGGCCTTGATAGTAGCCGTCAGTAGTCATGCTTTTGCCGTTGAGTTTGAGGCGGGGGAATGGGAAACCGAGGTGCGTATTGAATTCAATGGCGCCATATTTCCTGTGCCGTTCACATCAAAAAAATGCCTTAGCCCTGAAGACCCCATCCCCAATACAACGACTAATAACGATAATTGTAACATCAGTGACGTGACTGACAGTCATGACAGCCTTAACTGGACGCTACATTGCGATGACAAAAAAGGCACAATCCATGGCATAGGCGGCGTTACGTTTAATAAGTCTGGTTTTACTGGCAGCATGGACATGGAAATTCGCGATGATAAAGGCGAGTTAAAAAATAAACATCGCGCCCTCATGAGTGGTATTCGTAAAGGGCCATGTAAAGAATAGCCTAGACTGTTAATGTCGATCATTAAAGAGCATAAAACATGACGCAAGTGAGCAGCCAACTGATCATCATTGTCGCGAGCTGGATAGTCTATTTTTACATTCATTCCTTCACCGCATCAACCCGTCTAAAACACGTTAATGCAAAGCAAATCGGTTTAAGTACGGTGCACTATCGGCTGCTTTATGTCATTTTATCAACCGTATTGTTACTGCCCATTGTCTATTTAATTTGGCAAGACTCAACACCAATGCTTTGGCAGCACGAAGGTGCGGTAAAAGTTATATTAGATGCTATAGCATTGCTAGCAGTGATTGGTTTTATCGTTGTCGCCCGTAGTTATAATATGATCAGCTTTTTAGGGCTCAGCGCAGAGGACTCAAAACACCGATTCAGCGTGTCATGGTTGCATCGATTCGTGCGCCACCCCTGGTATTTTTTTGGCTTACTCATAATCTGGACGCGGGATATGAGCGCGCTCTGGTTAGTCAGTTGTATTTGTATTACCGTATATCTAATCGTAGGCTCGCGCTTAGAAGACAATAAGCTAGTCGCAGAATTCGGTGACGTGTACCGCTATTATCAGAATAAGATACCTGGCTTAATAATGATGCCAGGGCGTTATTTGAGCGCCGCAGATAGGCAAGAAATAGAGCGGCTTAACACCAATAGCGATTAGCGAGTATTAATCAAAGCATTAGGGAGGAGAGTGATGACAGAGTGTTTATTTTGTAAATTAATTAGCGGTGATATCCCGGCAGATATCGTTTATCAAGATGGTGACGTCTTTGCCTTTCGAGATATTAGCCCACAAGCACCGACGCATATTCTCGTCATACCTAAACACCATATTGCCACCATTAACGATGTTGACGAATCACATCAAGCCTTATTGGGTAAATTAGTGTTAACGGCTAAAAACATTGCCAAAGAGCAAGGCGTGGCTGATGACGGTTATCGCCTAGTGATGAACTGCAATCAAGATGGCGGGCAAGCCGTTTATCATATTCACCTACATATATTAGGGGGTCGCTCACTCACCTGGCCGCCTGGTTAAAAGTTCGAAAGTATTGGAATCAACATGAATCAAGAACAAAAACTTGTCTTAGCAACATTAGTCCGAGAGCAACGCTGGGCTGGCCTTGCCACCGTGGGTAACGACGGTGAACCCTTAGCCGCAATGGTTGCGTATGCCCACGCGATTGATTTTTCCGCCTTTTATATTCACGTCAGCACACTATCGCAACATACGCGACACATGATCGAGCAGCCAAAGGTCTCATTGATTATCGCCCAGCCAGACACGGGAGAGGGCGACCCACAAACCTTACCACGCGTCAGCATCAGCGGTGAGGTTGAAGTGATTGAACGTGATAGCACACCGTATGAGTCGATTAAGCAAACCTATTTAGAGCGGTTACCCGCATCGGAACAGTTATTTGGGTTCGGTGATTTTGTGTTGTTTCAATTACATCCGCAATCATTACGATTTGTTGGCGGGTTTGCGCAAGCGCATAGTGCTACGATTAAGACGTTGTTGGAGTGTGCGGAGCTTTAGGTTTCGCCCTATGGGGGCGAGTTACTTTTGGGGTCAAAAGCACCAAAAACCCGGCTTCCACGCAGCCCTAAAGGATTTCCTTCGGTTACGCCTGGAAGGTCGCGAAAAACCATGCTAACACCCGAAGAGTGAGAGTTGGCGTACATTATTTTTTATTCTTATAGTTGTAAAACAACAGCAGCGGTGTATCAGATTATTTGTAATTGACCAGAGCATGAACATACTGGTTAGAAATCATAGTGTTAGCATGAAACTAAGGAAGAGGCGCATATTGCGACAACAGCAATAAGGTGATACAAAGCTGCTATGTATTTTTAACGTGATTAATCACAGAAAAGGAGATAAACCGTTGATATCATGGGAAGATCAGGCATTTTATAATGCCCTGCGCGGAATGATAAACAGCAGTAGTGTGATACACAGCTGCTGTAGAATAAACTGTTAGAGCCTCAAGGATAGAAAGTGAATAAGCTGATAGAACAATTTATTGCCAATTTAAGCGCAGGAGATATTTGGACTGGCTTCTTAATGCTGGCAATCTTCTATGTTTTAAAAAAAGAGCCCTTTAAGATATTTACCCATTTCAATGATCAGAAAATTAGAGATATCGATCAAGCAAAGTCACTATTAGAAAGCGAAAAGTTAGGTAAGGAATCGAATGAATTACTGCGCGAGCATCTTGAGAGTTATGCTTTCAAAAGATACTATGGAATAACCGCAAATAGAGATATGCGTACTGCTTTACTGAAGTTCTATCAAAAGCACCAAAACACAGTAGGCTGGCATGATCTAAAGCGGGCTGATTCATATATAAAACCGGATGGGTCGTCCATAAAAGTTGTGTTGTCGCTGGGTAGCCATATAGGGCGCTGGGCAGTAACTAGCTTAAGCTGGTTTATAGGCCTATATGCACTATTAATTATAGTTATTGCTTTTATATCCAAGACCGACAATCAGGTTCAGTTCTTTGCTCTTACATTTTTATCAGTGGCTCTCTTAGTCGCGGCGATGTTGTTTAGTTCAATGAATTGGCCGTATTATAGCGCTATCAAAATCCGTGATTGTGCCAATACAGCTCTAACAAAAAAATCAAGCCGACGCTGAAAAGCGCGCAGCTTATTTAGGCGTTAGCTTCCAAAAGCCGGAATCATAGTGGCCAGTAAAATTAGCGAAATCACCAGAAGAGATATCCTAGACTCTATTTTTCTAGAGCAGATCA
Organism: Gammaproteobacteria bacterium; assembly: GCA_002400905.2. GTDB lineage: Bacteria > Pseudomonadota > Gammaproteobacteria. Next base: position 45,093 of record NVRQ02000161.1, read on the forward strand.
ACATGTACGGTCGCCTTGGAGAAACTGAATTTCTCTCGCGAGTTTGGGATCTTGATTCTATGCCATCAACTGATGCCAGGTTTAGTAATGCAACCGGGGATATTTGGCAACACACCGTAAACAACGAAGACTGGGAACCTGGATGGGTCTTCTCGGATGCTAGGTTTAACCTAATGCGGGGAGATGATGAAACATTCCTAAGATTTCTTTCGCTGACCGCCAAGGAGAGCGAAGCGAAGGCGGTTAGTCGCCGATAGGCAACGCTGATTTATTTTTTCGTAATTGTGAGCGATAGCGAGCGATGGAGAAGAAAATAAACAGCTTTAGTTGCCGTAGAGC
>NVRQ02000162.1 GCA_002400905.2 Gammaproteobacteria bacterium
CGCCTTCGCTTCGCTCTCCTTGGCGGTCAGCGAGGGAAGCCGCCAAGTCAAACGTAGAATCAAATTCTATAACTTGGATGCGATTATCTCGGTTGGATACCGGGTCAACTCCAAAAAGGGTACACAATTCCGTATCTGGGCTACCCAGCGTTTGAAAGAATTTCTTGTGCAGGGCTATACCCTAAACCAGCAACGTTTTGACAAGACATATTTTGAACAAGGTAAATATCACATAGGTTGAGCGTCCACTTTTGGCTGAAAGAGGAATGGATACTTAGGGTCGGAGTAAAGACTCGATTTTATTTTATAATGTAGGGGTTCTCTTTGGGTCGTGGAGAGCAAAGAGAAATCGCTGATTTTGAATTGGTGCCCAGAGCGAGACTCGAACTCGCACATCCTTACGGACACAGCGACCTGAACGCTGCGCGTCTACCAATTCCGCCACCTGGGCAATGTACGGGAGTACTAGCAATGGCGGCGGACTTTACCGGCACAACGTGTTATTGTCAACGCGTGGATGCATCTTATATAATCATATCAAGTGCTTACGACATATTTAGCGATGTCTCCCTTCTTATTTCTTCATTTTCATTCTCTGGATACTATTTACTTGAATCGTGATCAAAAAAACTGATAAAAAACGCACGTCTAAAAAAGACCCTTTCGCCGCACGTGAAGCCAGTAACTACGATAAGCCCATTGCCAGCCGTGAGCATATTCTCACTGTCTTGGAAAAAAGCTCAGGGCCAATGCGTCGTGAAGATATTGCTAGCGCACTAGCGATTACCGATGAAGATGATTTAGAAGCGCTACGCCGTCGTCTGAGGGCAATGGAGCGTGATGGCCAAATCATTCATAACCGCCGCGGTGGTTATGGTCTCATTGATGATATGGACTTGGTGGTTGGCCGCATCATGGGTCATGCCGATGGTTTTGGCTTTTTGATTCCTGATGATGGCAGTGATGATTTGTTTATCTCTGATCGTAAAATGCGCTCATTGATGCACGGTGATCGTTGTGTCTGTCATGTCTCGGGCATTGACCGCCGTGGTCGCCGTGAAGGCTCACCCGTTGAAATATTAGAGCGTGCCAACCATGAGTTGGTTGGGCAGTTTCACTCTCAGCATGGCATTAGCCGAGTGAAGCCAAGCAATAAGCGTATTGCTAACGAAGTGATGGTGCCGGTTGATCAGGAGGGGGGTGCCAAAGACGGCCAAATGGTTGTGGTGACGCTATCTGAGCAGCCGACGAAAAATTCGCCAGCGATTGGACATATTTCAGAAGTTCTTGGTGATCATATGGCGCCAGGGATGGAAATTGATATCGCTGCACGCTTATTCGAGATTCCGCAAGAGTGGCCAGATGAAGTCTATGCCGAAGCGGATAAATTTGGCAGCGTGCCAGATAAAAGTAGTTATGCAGATCGTGAAGATATTCGTGATCTGCCCTTGGTTACGATTGATGGCGAAGATGCGCGTGATTTTGATGATGCCGTGTATTGTGAACGTAAGGGCAAAGGCTGGCGTTTACTGGTTGCCATCGCCGATGTGTCTTCCTATGTGCAACCTGGCTCCGCGCTTGATACCGAAGCGCAGCTACGCGGTAACTCGGTCTATTTCCCGAATAGCGTTATACCGATGTTGCCAGAAAAATTATCGAATGGCTTGTGTTCCATTAACCCCGATGTTGACCGTCTTTGTATGGTTTGTGACATGGAGTTAGATGCGAAGGCACAGGTTACGGGTGTTCGTTTCTACGATGCAGTGATGCGCTCTCATGCGCGACTGACCTATACCAAGGTTACCTCTATGGTGGTGGATGGCGATGCTGGGTTGCGCCACGATTACAATTACGTGGTTGCTCCTGTTGATGACTTATATACTTTGTATAAAGTCTTTGCTGAAGCGCGTGCGCATCGAGGCGCGATAGATTTTGAAACAACGGAAACTCGCATTGTTTTCGGTGACGATAGAAAGATTGAGCGTATAGAGCCTACCGTGCGCAATGATGCGCATCGCATGATTGAAGAATTTATGATTGCGGCGAATGTTTGTTCAGCAAAATTTTTATTAGAAAACGATATGCCGATAATCTATCGTGTTCATTCGGGGCCTAGTGAATCGAAATTGACTGATGTGCGTGAATTTCTGGCGAGTATTGGTTTAACCTTGTCAGGCAAGGGTAAGCCTGAGCCTCGACACTATGGCAAACTGTTGGCGCAGGTCAAAGACCGACCGGATCAGCGTTTGATTCAGACCGTGTTATTACGTAGTTTAAGCCAAGCGGTTTATGCCCCTGAAAATTTAGGTCACTTTGGTTTGTCGTTCGATGCCTATACTCATTTCACCTCGCCTATTCGACGTTACCCTGATCTGCTTGTGCATCGTGCTATTCGGCATGTTGTTAAGGGTGGCACGGTAAAGAATTGGGCTTACAGTATTCCCGATATGGTGAACTTCGGCGAGCATTGTTCAATGACCGAGCGCCGTGCCGATGAGGCCACACGTGATGCGGTCGATTGGCTCAAATGCGAATACATGATGGATAAGCTGGGTGACGAATTCGAAGGGATGATTACCGCTGTCACCGGTTTTGGTATTTTCGTTGAGTTGGATGATATCTATGTTGAAGGCTTGGTGCATATTACTGAGCTCAAGAAAGACTATTATCATTTTGATCAGATTAAGCACGAATTGGTTGGTGAGCGCTCAGGCCGTAGTTATAAGCTAACCGGTAGAGTAAAGATAAAAGTAGCGCGCGTTGATCTTGATGATAAGAAAATTGATTTTGTTTTGGCTGATGATGGCAGTGAGCCGGATGTGTCACCGCGCAAGAAATCTAAGCCGAAATCTAAAGCTAAAACAAAGGCTAAAGCGACAGAGAAAAAGAAATCGGCAGCAAAAAAATCAAAAGCAGAGCCGACTACGACTAAAAAACCACGTCCTAAACGCAGAACGCGACGCCCTAAGAAACCGAAAGAATAAGCGCTAGGTGGTTGGCGTTGAGTCGTTAACCACGAGTTTGGCTTCGGGTATTGAGTTAAAGCGTGTCTTGGTCGCGGCGGTATAGGCACCCATCTGGTGACCTATCAGTAAATCACCAATTTCCAATTCGGGTAACTGAATGTTTTCAGCGATCACGTCAATGCTATCGCAGGTTGGCCCTGCGACGATGCTGGCATGGCAATCACCGTCTTTTAATACTTGCAGAGGATAGGTGGCGTGATCAAAAATCTGTCCAGAGTACGATCCGTAAACGCCGTCATCTAAATAGTACCAGCGAAAGCCATTACGCATTGATTTGCCCGTCACGGTAGTGATGCTTATCACGGCGGGTGCAATTAAGTAGCGACCGGGTTCGGCAATTAAATGCCAATCATTCGGTAGCTTCGCCAGTGCCGCTTTTATGGGTGCACAAAATTGTTCTATATCGATGCCGGTGTTGGCGTAGTCAGCGGGAAAGCCACCACCAATATCTAATACACTTAAAGGGCTTTCGACTTGTGTATTAATGGTGGTGATTAACTCATGGCAGGCTGCAATTGCTTCGACGTGTTTGTCGGAGTTAAGGCATTGTGAGCCAACATGAAATGACAAGCCTTTAATATGGATATCGAGTTTGGCAGCATCTAAAGCAAGTGTTATGGCTTCTTCTGGAGTGCAGCCAAATTTTTTAGATAAATCGACGGCGGCGCTTTTGCTGCGAAAGCTAATGCGCAGCAAGACACCGACGCGGCTGCGATAAGGCAATAATTTTTTGATTTCATCTAAGTTGTCAACGACAAAGGTCGTGGCACCAAAGCGTAGGGCATCACGAATTTCTTTGTCTTTTTTTACAGGGTGGGTGTGAATGGTGCGACGACCCGAAATTTGGTGTTGTAGCAGTACATCCATTTCACCGGCTGAGGCAATATCAAAACCACCGCCTAACTCATCGATGGTATTCACAATATGCGAATCGGGGTGTGCTTTAACAGCATAGTAAAGTGCCACATTGGGTAGTGTGGCGTGTAGCGCTTTATATTGTTGCTTTAATACAAAGGGGTCATAAACCAGCAGTGGTGAACCGTGCTGCGCTACTAAGTCTTGATAGTATTGTTTTGTTGCTTCATCGGCACCGAGGGTGACGGGACGTAAATCCATTAGCTTGTTGGTTTCAATGCGTCTAAAATATATTGTGGCAGTGCAAAGCTAGCCTGGTGTATCGCAGGATTATAGTAGCGAGTTTTAATATTAAGCTGCTCAAACTGTTGGCTAATCTCGGCAAGAGGTTTATCTCTGGCGTCGTTATTGTCCGTACCCCAGGCGAAGGTCATAAAGCCGCCATAGTAGGTTGGGATAGGCGCACAGTAAAAACCCATGTCGGCAAACTGTTGGCCCATACGTTGAAACGTTGTTTTCACCTCATCTTTTTGGAAGAAGGGCACGCCGTTTTGTGTGACTAATATGCCGCCAGGGTTGAGGCAACGCTTTGCTTGCGCATAAAAATTATCGGTAAATAACACTTCGCCTGGACCGATAGGGTCGGTGCTGTCAGAAATAATAACATCAAACTTTTCGTCGGTATTTTTAACGAATTCAATGCCGTCATCAATAACTAGATTTAGGCGCTTATCATTGTAGGCGCCAGCAGAATGATTGGGCAAATATTTGATGGCCATCTCGACGACGGCCTCATCAATTTCTACTTGAGTGATGTGCTCGATAGGGTGTTTGATTGCTTCGCGCAACATGCCACCATCACCGCCGCCAATAATGAGCACGCGTTTAGCCGCGCCATGTGCCAGCATCGGCACATGGGTGAGCATTTCATGGTAGATGAACTCATCAGCTTCAGTGGTTTGCACAATACCATCGAGCGTCATAACACGACCGAGTTGAGCATTATGAAAAATCATTAAATGCTGATGTTCTGTCTTGCTTTCAAAATACAGTTTGTCTATGCGGTATTCCTGACAAACTGAATCGTATAACGTTTCTTTAAAGTGTTTCATGTTACTGCTCATGGTCCTTTGTTGCGGACTGGTTTGCAGCAATTGAGGTGCCACGTAAATGTTCGGACACATTAATGTTGGTAGGGCTGAAGGCCTCTTTTAGCACCGGTATAGTGAGTTCGGGTTGAGCGTCTCCACACATAAAGACATCAAACGCAGCAAAATTGCGTTCGGGCCAGGTGTGAACACTAATATGAGATTCGGCAAGTACGGCAACACCAGAGATACCGCCGTTTGGCGTGAAATGGTGTAGGTGTATGTGAAGCAGCGTAGCGCCGGCGACATCTACAGCCTTACGCATAGTGGCTTCCATTAGAGCGAGATCATTAAGCTGATTAGCGCCCCAAAGGTCTAGCATAAGATGGGTGCCGGCAAACTCAACTCCGTTACGAGTAGTAAAGTGATCAACGGTTTGTTCACTTTTATCACTTTCTTGGTTGTGAGTAGGCCAGCGATTGTCCTCGAAGTCATTCAAGGCCACAATGTTCGCCAACGCGGGGCGTGTAGGAGACATAATTAAATCCTCATAAAGAAACTACAGTGTGTTAGCTAACACGTTTCTTGATGGGGATATCCCACAATAACGCGCGTTTAGCGGAAAAACATACATACCCCAAGGGCCTTAAACCAGCCGCGTATTTTATCTATTTTTTGTTGTAACACAATACTTTTTTGCGGTCGGCGAAATGATGGGCATCGAGGTTGCCCATTTTATGTGGTGCGAATGGGTATAGATGTCTGCTAGGACCAGTAAATACCTGGAATCACTAAGGGGTTTGTGGGGGTTTTTGCCTATATTTCGTTTCGCAGAAAGACGAGTTCGTTTGCGGTCGACATGGCGTCATTATAGCGATATCCAGCGCTATCGAATTTTTTCAGCTGTTTGGTCTCTGATATTTTATTTTTAATGATATAAGCGCTCATTAAGCCGCGTGCTTTTTTGGCAAAGAAGCTGATGATTTTATATTTGCCATTTTTCATATCTTTGAATACGGGGGTGATGATGTCGGCGTTGAGCTTTTGAGTGTTGATCGATTTAAAATACTCGTTGGAAGCTAAATTGACCAATAGCGGTTTGTCTGCCCTGGATAACTCTTTGTTTAGCGCGTTAGTGATTTTGTCGTGCCAAAATTCATAGAGATTTTTACCGCGATCATTTTCCAGTTTGGTGCCCATTTCCAAGCGATAAGGTTGGATTAAATCGAGTGGGCGTAATAAGCCATAAAGGCCGGACAAGATGCGTAAGTTTTTTTGCGCAAATTCAATATCGTCTTTATCAAAACTATAGGCATCCATACCTGTGTAGACGTCGCCTTTAAAGGCGAATAATGCTTGGCGAGCATTATTTTTATCAAAAGGGAGTTGCCATGTTTGGTAGCGTTCGAAATTTAAAATACCGAGTTTATCGCTGATGCCCATTAATTTGGATACATCCTGCGGTGAAAATGTTGATAAGTCGTTGATCAGTGTCTGCGAATCATCAAGCATTTTGGCTTGGGTGTGTTTGCTTGTTGGTAAGACGGTATCGTAATCGAGGTTTTTAGCGGGCGATATAACGGTGATCATTGTTTATTTGCTCAGTTGATGGGTGTGGGGGCTAAATCTGGCAGTTAAACCATTTTACTATCTGGCGGATGTATGGGAAAGGCCGGTAAGAGCCGTAATACTTACACTATATAATAAAAGGCTATCGCAAGAAAAACTCACCGGGTACCGTAATCTCAAGTTTGGCTTGGTGCAGGATGTCAGGCATTTTAGGCAGTGGCTCGGTGCGGATATTTTTTATGTTTGGCAAGCCATGAGCCAAGCTCGGTGTAATAATCTTTGGTTGCCGACGATGCATTGGCGGCAGCGGTGTCGCTAGAGTTTGTGTTTGAGTTGCCTATTGATGGGTTCAATTGTTAGATTTGTGAAGCGCAATTAATGTGCATAGTCGTGTGTTGCTTATTATAGGCTTGGTGCTAGGGAATTAGCATGCGACAATTTGTTGCATCCCGCGCAGGGTCCCATGCGGTTAATTGTTAAAGAGAATAGAGTGATCAGTAATGAGTAATAACCAAATAGTGTATGGCGTGCATGCTGTTCATGCCGCCGTGAAAGAATCTACCGAAGCAGTTGAGACCGTCTACATTATTAAAGATTGGCAGCGGCAAGGGCGTTTGCGCGATCTCGTCGGGTTTATTGAAAGTAATGGCTTGGAAGTCCAGATTTCCACCAAGCAGGAGCTAGCCAGCTTAGCCGGCGATGGCAGTCACCAAGGTGTGGTGGCGAGACTTAGGGGCGCAGCAGTACAGCAAACGTTTATGGGGCTTGATGAGATAGTGGCTTATCGTGGCAAAGACTTGCTGTTATTGATTCTTGATGGGGTGACTGATCCACATAACCTCGGCGCTTGTTTGCGTACGGCTGAGGCGGTGGGTGCTGATGCGATTGTTGCGCCGCGTGACCGTGCTGTTGGATTAACAGCCGCCGTGCGTAAAGTGGCCAGCGGCAGCGCTGAACGGGTGCCGTTTATCACCGTGACCAATTTAGCGCGAACGATGCGCCAGCTCAAAGATGAGGGTGTTTGGTTGGTGGGAGCCTCTGGCGATACCGATATTAGTCTGTATGAGCAAGATTTAACCGGGCCTGTAGCCATTATCATGGGTGGTGAAGAGAAGGGCATGCGGCGTTTGACGGGAGAGGGTTGCGACGCCATCATTGCGATCCCTATGCAGGGCCAGATCGAAAGCCTTAATGTTAGTGTTGCCGCCGCTGTTTGCTTGTATGAGGCTAGGCGTCAGCGCAGCGCCAAACGGACGTAATAAGTGTTTGCCATGACTCCAGAAAATACGCCCAGAAATCAAGCTGATAGCGCCATTGATTTGGCGCCCCAATCCCTGTAAACTCGCGCGTTCACTAGAGGGTGTCTATTTGTCAGGCGCCCTATAACCCCTAGTTTCACTGCATGTCGGCGGGAAGCTAAATCCATTAGGGAGCAAAAAATGCGACATTATGAAATAGTATTTATGGTTCATCCTGACCAGAGCCCACAGGTTTCTGCGATGGTTGACCGTTATAAAGCCATTGTAGAAAGTAATGGTGGTGCCGTTCACCGTCTTGAAGACTGGGGCCGCCGTCAGTTGGCTTATACCATTCAAAAAGTACATAAAGCCCATTATGTGTTGATGAATGTTGAGTGTGGTCAAGCTGAGCTTGATGAGCTAGATCACGCCTTCCGTTTTAATGACGCTGTGTTGCGTAGCATGATTATGCGTCGTGATGAAGCTGTCACTGACCAATCTCCGTTAGCAAAATCGAAAGATGATCGCGACGAATCTTATTCAGACAAGGCTGCTAAAACAGAGGTTGCCGCACCAGTTGCCGAAGCCGCACCTGTCGCCGAAGCCGCACCTGTTGCTGACGAAGCCACACCTGTTGCTGACGAAGCCACACCTGTCGCCGAAGCTGCACCAGTTGCTGAAGCTGCACCCGTTGCTGATGAAGCGCCTGCTGCTGAATAGCCCACATTAAAGATTAAGGAATAGAGCAATGGCCCGTTATTTTCGTAGAAAGAAATTTTGCCGATTTACCGCTGAAGGTACCAAAGAGATCGATTATAAAGATCTCGTTACTTTAAAGAATTACATTACTGAGACAGGAAAAATTATTCCTAGTCGTATTACTGGCACTCGTGCTCGTTATCAGCGTCAGTTAGCCGGTGCTGTAAAGCGCGCGCGCTTCTTGGCATTGATTCCGTACAGCGACTCTCACGCGTAATAGCGCGTGTTAGTTGTCGGTTTTGGCCGGTTAATATAAGTTAGGGAATAGCGCATATAATGTGGCTTGCGTCATTCATTATGCGCCGACCGTTGAACGCCGTATTGGTGGCCAGCGTGTTTGCGATATTATCGCTTGTGATGCCCCCGCTGAGCTTGTTTAGTGGCGCCACATTGGCTTTGGTGTCGCTGCGTTTAGGTCTTGGCGTAGGCGTGAAAGTGTTGCTAGGTGCAGGTGTTGCGGTAGCAATATTTGCGCTGGCTATTGACGGTAGTGATGTTAGCTCACCTGTCGGTGAGGTTTTTACCGTGATGGCGATAGCGATGTTGCCGCTATTGTTATTGCTCTCATGGGTGCTGCGTGAGACACGCTCATTGGCCACCACGGTGGTTGTAACTGGCGTGTTGGCCATGGTTGTTGTGGTCTTTATGTATTTAGTGGTGGGCGACACCACTGAATGGTGGCGACACGCGTTTTCGCAGGTTTACGTATTGGCTCAGGCTGATGGTACGCAGCAGATTTCGCCAGCAGAGCTGGAGGCATTTGTTGCGTTAGTGGCGAAAGCATCAAATGGCGCTGCCGGGCTTATCGCATTTTTAATGCTGGCTGGATCGGTATTGCTTGCACGCTGGTGGCAGGCAAAACTATATAACCCTGGCGGGTTTGGCGCAGAGTTTCGTGGTTTGCGCTTTGATAAGCGAATTAGTATTGCGGTCCTACTGGTCTTAGGCCTGATGATTGTGACCGAGGGTGCGTGGCAGCAATTTGCAGCCGATCTATTGGTTGTGTTGTTAGCAATGTATATGCTGATTGGTATCGCCTTGGTTCATAGTGTGGTTGGATTTAAAAACGCGCCGCGAGCGATATTGGTCGCTTTGTATGTGCTTTTGTTATTTCCGCCGACAGCACCACAGGTTGCGGTATTGTTGGCTTCGGCTGGGTTTGCTGATAGTTGGTTGGATTTGCGTCGTCGTCTGGGTATAAGTCCCGCGCCACAACGCAATAGTAATGATGAGTCCGAGGATGATCGTTAAGATGCCTCGTTACGGTGTTTATAGATTGAGGGTGGAACGATGGATGTAATTCTTGTAGAAAAAGTAGCAAATTTAGGTGGAATCGGTTCGATCGTTGCGGTCAAATCCGGTTATGGCCGTAATTTTTTGATTCCAAGTGGTAAGGCTGTATTCGCTACCGAAGCGAATCGTGCCAAAATCGAGTCTGAGCATGCTGAGCTTATCGCTAAGGCGGCTGACGTATTGGCTGCCGCTGAGGCAAGAAAGGTGGTGCTTGAAGGTAAAGTGATCACGATTACTAGCTTAGCGGGTGATGAAGGCAAGTTATTTGGCTCAATTGGCACCATGGATATTGCCAAGGCGCTGACAGATGCTGGCACTGAAGTCAGCAAGCAGGAAGTACGCTTGCCTGAAGGCGCGCTGCGTAACACGGGTGAGCACGAAGTTGTGATTCATTTACACCCTGAAGTTGATGTGACCGTTAAGCTTGAGATCGTCGCAGAAAAAGCCTAAGCGTGTGGGCCTCTTTTGGCCTTATAATGATGAGAGGCCTTTGCACGAAGCATCTTTTGCGCTATGGCGGTGTTAAAAACAGTCTCATACCCCAAAGGGCACGCAGAAATGCTTATTTACTCGTATGAATTGCGCTTTTTTGACGATTTTTCTTGCCCTAACGAAAAATCACCACCGTGAGAAGGTCTCCATAAGAAAATAACACGCTGTCGCGTTAGCTCGCGGCGGTGTGTTCTTAGAATAAAACTTAAGGTTTGCTGGCGCATGCGCTAGCCCCCCCATTTTGGAGTGTCCATGGCTAAACCCGACGCCCAAGTACTTTCGACGGCCAATCCCGAGGCATTGCGTGTTCCGCCCCACTCTATTGAGGCAGAGCAATCGGTGTTGGGTGCATTAATGCTCGATAATTTATCTTGGGAGCGCGTTGCCGACGTTCTTGATGGCCCAGATTTTTACCGCAGCGATCACCAGTTTATCTTTCAGGCCATTGCCAAGTTGGCAGAAAATGGCAGTCCCTATGACGTAGTGACCTTATCTGAGGTACTGGAAAATAGCGACCAACTCGAACGTGTTGGTGGTTTGACCTATCTAGGTAGTCTTGCAAAAAACACCCCCAGTGCCGCCAATATTGTCGCTTATGCTGAGATCGTGCGTGAGCGATCCGTATTGCGTCAGCTAATACAGGTTGGTCAGGGTATTTCACAAAGCGCTTACCGTCCTGAAGGCCGTTCTACGCTTGAATTATTGGATGATGCCGAGCGTCATGTCTTTGGTATCGCGCAGCAAGGCAATATTGGTAAAGAAGGCTTTCGTGGCATGAAAGAATTGTTGCAAAAAGCCGTAGACCGTATTGATGTGCTCGCGCAGACTGGTAGCTCTATTACTGGTGTCGCTACCGGTTTTAGCGATTTAGATGAGCTGACTGCGGGTCTACAGCCAGGCGACCTTATTATTGTTGCAGGTCGCCCCTCTATGGGTAAGACCGCTTTTGCTATTAATATCGCAGAGCATGTTGCAATAAAAGCCGACAAAGCGGTTGCCGTGTTTAGTATGGAAATGCCAGGCGAACAATTGATTATGCGTATGTTGTCCTCGCTGGGCCGTATTAACCAACAACGACTGCGTACTGGTAAGCTCGAAGATACCGACTGGCCACGATTAACTTCAGCAATTGGTATTCTGCAAGACGTTAAACTATTCATTGATGATAGTGCGGCATTAACTCCGATCGATATTCGAGCACGTGCACGACGATTGATGCGCGACAATAATGGCGAGCTAGGCTTGATCGTAGTCGACTATTTACAGTTAATGCAGTCACCGCGTTCATCAGAAAATCGTACTGCTGAGATATCCGATATATCGCGTTCGCTTAAAGCGTTAGCAAAAGAGTTGCATGTGCCCGTTATTGCGCTGTCACAGCTTAACCGTAGTTTGGAACAGCGACCTAATAAGCGCCCAGTGATGTCAGACCTACGTGAATCAGGTGCTATTGAGCAAGATGCTGATGTTATTGCTTTTATCTATCGTGATGAAGTCTATAACGAAGACAGTCCTGAGCGCGGTATTGCAGAAATTATTATCGCCAAGCAGCGTAACGGCCCCATCGGCATGAAGAAGCTGACCTTTCTCGGCGAATACACACGCTTTGAAAATTATATCCCCGACTCGTTTAGTATGCCGCCTGAAGGCCACCAATGACGCAGGGCGCTGTTGCCCTTATCGATACCAACGCGTTGCAGCACAATCTTTCTCGTGTGCGAGCCGCAGCACCCAATAGCCGTGTTATAGCAGTAATTAAAGCCGATGCTTACGGTCATGGCATGGCACAAGTGGCGCATGCTTTAGCGGCGGCCGATGCCTTTGGTGTAGCACGGCTCAACGAAGCGCTAACGTTACGCGAAGCCGGTATCGCCCATCGAATACTATTGATGGAAGGTGTTACAACCAGCGATGAGTTACGTGTAGCAGCACAAAAACGTCTGCAGCTTGTTGTTCATAACGTTGATCAAATAGGTATGCTTGAGCGGGTGCGGTTAGCAAACCCCGTGCAGGTTTGGTTAAAGCTGGATATCGGCATGCATCGACTGGGTTTTTCTCCGGATCAGTTTGCTCAAGCTTGGACGCGTCTTAATGAGTGTTCCGTCATATCGGGAAAGCCGCATATCATGGGTCATTTTAGTCACGCTGATGATCGCACAGACTCAACGACGGTTGAGCAGCTAAGCCAATTCGAGCGACTCAGCGAGCCTTGGCAAGCCGAGCGCAGTGTCGCCAACTCAGCTGCGATATTATCGCAGCCAGATTCGCATTATCAATGGGTGCGTCCCGGCATTATGTTATATGGCGTATCACCGTTTGCTGATAGTCTGGCTGATGCAGAAGACCTGCAACCCGTCATGAGTTTATCGACCCAGTTGATTGCCATTAAGCACTTACGCCAAGGCGATACCGTGGGTTACGGTGGCGCATGGCGTTGTCCTACTGATATGTCTATTGGTGTCGCCGCCATTGGTTATGGCGATGGCTATCCGCGTCATGCTGAATCAGGTACCCCCGTCTTGATCGGTGATCAACGAACTCAGATAGTAGGACGTGTCTCCATGGATATGATAGCGGTTGATCTGCGCCATGCACCTGATGCAGCTATTGGTGATACCGTGACGCTATGGGGTGACGGTTTGCCGGTAGAAGAAGTGGCAGAACATGCTAAAACAATTCCTTACGAATTACTCTGTGGTGTCACCCGCCGAGTGAATTTTAAATACTGTTAGAGCGACCTTGCTATGGCCATCGTCGTAAAAAGTAAATCAGTTTATGTTTGTAATGAATGCGGCGCAGGTAACCCCAAGTGGGTTGGCCAATGCCCCTCGTGTGGCGGTTGGAACTCGCTAATAGAAGAAACCGTTGTGCCAGCCAGCTCACGTTTAGTGGGTTATGCGGCAGCAAAAAGCGAAGTGGTTACGCTGTCTGAAGTGTGTCCCGAAGCGAATCAATATATCAGCACAACAATCAGTGAGTTCGATCTCGTGTTGGGTGGTGGCCTAGTGTCAGGTGGTGTCGTATTGATTGGTGGTAACCCTGGTATCGGCAAGTCCACCTTACTTCTGCAAGCATCGATTTGTCTTGGCGATGACGAACCCTCTTTATATGTCACCGGTGAAGAATCGTTAGAGCAAGTCTCCTTGCGTGCACACCGACTAGGTGTGGCAAATAGTAACGTACGCGTGCTGGCAGAAACATCTGTTGAACGTATTTTAGCGCAGATTGAAAAAGAAAAACCAAGGATGGTTATCATTGATTCCATACAAACTATATTTAGTGAGTCATTATCATCCGCGCCAGGGTCGGTTGCTCAAGTGCGAGAAAGCACTACACGCTTAGTGCAGTTTGCCAAGCGTAATGGTTGCATATTATTAATAGCAGGACACGTTACTAAAGAAGGTAATTTAGCAGGACCACGCGTGCTAGAGCATATGGTCGATACCGTACTGTATTTTGAAGGCGATGCCAGCAGTCGTTATCGCGTGTTACGATCAGTAAAAAACCGCTTTGGTGCAGTCAATGAAGTGGGCTTGTTCGCTATGACGGAGCAAGGCTTAAAGCCGGTGACCAACCCTTCCGCTATTTTTCTCTCCCAGCATGAAAACCCCGTAGCGGGTAGCGCCATTACCGTAACCTGTGAAGGCAGTAGACCTATCCTAGTAGAAGTTCAAGCCCTGGTCGCTGATAGTCCTCTATCACAACCACGCCGTGTTGCCCTAGGTGTCGATGGTAACCGCTTAGCCATGTTATTAGCACTGCTTCACCGCCATGGAGGCACCAGCTTGCATGGTGATGATGTGTTTGTGAATGTCGTCGGCGGTATGCGTATCTCTGAAACCGCATCGGATTTAGCCGTCGTGCTCGCGGTCTTATCGAGTTATAAAAATAGACCCTTACCAGAGAAGACAGTGATTTTTGGTGAGTTAGGTTTGGGTGGCGAGCTGCGACCTGTTGCTAATGGTCAGGAACGTCTTAAAGAAGCCGCACGTCATGGTTTAACACGAGCATTTATTCCTAAGGCGAACGCACCACGTAAAGTGATTAAAGGCATAGAGGTGGTTGGGTTGAGTTCGTTGGAGCAAGTATTAGGGTATATATGACCCAAAAGGATGTGGAGAATGCCGGTTTTGTCGGCAACAATAATCGGCGAGATTCCCCGCCACCGTCTTCCAACCGTTCCCTCGATATGCTGTCATTCTTGCGTAGGTAGGAATTTATCACTCCATCATTCCTGCGCAGGCAGAAACCTATAATTTCGTCATTCCTGCGCAGGCAGGAATCTATAATTCTGTCATTCCTGCGCAGGCAGGAATCTATTCCTTCTCCCGATTAAGGGAGCATTCCAACAGCAATCAAGGGGTCAGATACTATCTACTCACTTCAAGTACACTTGTATCTTACCTTCAAACACCAAACCAAATATTTGTACAAGCCTGGATGTAGCTCAGCGTAATCCGGGATAGGTGGTTGTTTCAAAGGGTCTCCGGATTACGTTACACTCCATCCAGGCTTACTCCTTCTTAAAAACATAGAGGTAAAAACAACAGCAGCCGTGTATCACGATTTTTTGACTGGCCAGCGCACGAATATATTCGTTAAAAATCATGGCCTTAGCACGAAACTTATAAAGAAACACATGTCGCGACAACAGCAATAAGGTGATACAA